>DATBHU010000619.1:0-16602 GCA_036557265.1 Polyangia bacterium | reverse complement strand
CGGTCGCTTCCTGGTTCGTGATCGGCTCGAAGACCCTCTACCTCTCGAACGCCGCCTCGCGATCGACCAAGTTCCAGGATGCATTCTGGAAGACCGGACGGCTGGACGAGATCTGGCGGATCAGCGAAAAGTTGCCGCCATCGCCCGTGAGCGAGGTGTTCCGCGCCGGCTACACCGAGCTGGCCAAGCTACAGAAGCGCCGCCACGAGGCGCCGGACGAAGCCGCCGGCGACGCGCTCCTCGGCGACATCGAGAGTATCCAGCGCGCGCTCGACCGCGCCCGCACGATGGCGATCACCGAGATGGAGAGCCGCGTTCCACTGCTGGGGACCACGGCAAGCGCGGCGCCGTTCATCGGCCTGTTCGGCACGGTGTGGGGCATCATGAACTCGTTCCGCAACATCGGCGCCAAGGGCGCGGCCAACCTGGCGACGGTGGCGCCGGGCATCGCCGAGGCGCTGGTGGCGACGGCGATCGGCCTGATGGCGGCCATCCCGGCGGTCATGGCCTACAACTTCTTCTCGCGCCGCATCCGCGTCCTCGCCGCGGAGATGGAGACCTTCTCCAGCGACTTCCTCAACATCGTGCGCCGGAGGTTCTTCTAGCCATGGCGATGTCGACGGGCAGCAGCGGGTCGATGTTGACGGAGATCAACGTGACACCGCTCGTCGACGTCATGCTGGTCTTGCTCATCATCTTCATGGTCACGGCGCCGATGCTGCAGACCGGCGTGGACGTGAACCTGCCCCAGGCCAAGGCGCAGACCATCCCCGACGACGAAGGGAAGCTGATCCTGACGGTGACCAAGGACAAGCGGGTGTTCCTCGGCAAGCTGCAGATCCAGTGGGATGACGTGGAGAAGACGCTGAAGAACAACGCCAAGCTGAACGCCGACCACGAGCTCTACCTGCACGCCGACAAAGATCTTCCGTACGGCGAGGTCGTCAAAGTGATGGCGGCGGTCAAGCAGGCCGGCGTCGACAAGCTGGGCATGGTGACGGACCCGCTGGAATAAAGAGGATGGCGCGACGAGACGGCATGCGGCGCGGGTCGCGCCGGAGCTTCTCCGGTTTGCTGATCACGGCTGTTCTCCACGGCGCGATCTTCTGGACCATCAAGGCGGCCCACAGCCAGCCGCAGGAGCCGCTGATCATGCCGCGCGATTTCGTGCAGGCCGAGATGGTCAAGCTGGGCAAGCCGCGCGACAAGTTCTGGCTGCCCAAGATCCACACGCCCCCCCCGCCGCCGCCACCGGACGCCATCAAGCTGTCGCAGAACCCCGACGCCAAGGCGGCGCCCGTGGAAGCGCCGAAGCTCGAAGATCCGAAGACCCCGAAGGACGTGCGCCGGGCGCTCGAGCGGGCCGCGAAGCTGGGTCAGCTGGCGGTCCCCGACGAGCCGGACGAAGGCGAGGCGAACGGAAGCAAGCTCGGGGTTTCGAACCAAGCCGTGGGCGACCAGTACCTCGCGCAGATCACCGGCCTCCTTCACCAGAACTACAATTTTCCGGCGGGCATGACCCGCGAGCAGATCAACAACCCGCCCGTGATCCGTTTCCGCATCGGCACCGACGGGACGTTGTCGGACATCAAGCTGACGAAGGGTTCCGGAAACGCGCTGGTCGACGACGCCTGCGTCAGCGCGGCGCAGCTGACCCGGAAGGTCCCCGCCCCCCCAGGCGGCCGTGCCCGCGGCCTGTCCGTCGAGTGCGAGTAATGGGGGGGGCCGGCCCATTCGTGGTATTTAGGCTCGCGTGCGACACCTGATCACGCCGCGGCTCCGCTCGCTGCTCACTGTGCTCGCGGTCGTCGCCGGCTCGTCGATCGCCCACAAAGCGCTGGCCCAGACCGGCGACGAAGAGCTGCCGCCGATCATCATCAGCAACGCGGGCGTGCAGATGCTTCGCCTGGCCGTGCCGCGCGCCGAGGGCGACAACGGCGCCGTCGCGGTCGAGACCATGTCGAAGGACATGGACATTACCGGGCTGTTCCAGGTGCTGGATCCGGCCTCGTTTCCGCAACAGCTGCAGAGCGAGGGGATGGCGTTCTCGTCGGCCCTGTGGACCCAGGTGGGCGCGCAGGTCGTCATCAAGATGAAAGCGTCGGGCGGCCAGCTGGAAGGGAAGCTGTTCGTGGTGGCGCGCGGCGACCAGCCGACGCTGACCAAGACCTATCACCACGCCGACATCCGCGACGCGATCCACGAGTTCGCCAACGACATCGTTCAGTCGACGACCGGCAAGCGCGGCGTTTTCGGATCGCGGATCGCGTTCGCGATGAGCGGGCACGGCTCGCACGAGATCGGCTCGATCGACATGGACGGCGGCCGCATGGCGGTGCTGACCAAGATGGCCTCGGACAGCTTGCTGCCCGCCTATTCACCGGGCGGCGCGGAGATCGCGTTCACGTCGTACGCGCGCAACAACCCCGACCTCTGGATCGTCTCGTCGGGCGGCGGGCGCGCCCGGCGGGTGTCGAAGCAGCCGGGGCTCAACACCGGCGCCTCCTGGTCGCCCGACGGGCGGGTGATCGCGCTGACCCTGTCCCACGAGGGCAACTCGGAGATCTACCGGGTCAGCCCCGACGACGGCCGCGTGCTGGCGCGCCTGACGCAGAGCCCGGCCATCGACAGCTCGCCCTCGTTTTCGCCCGACGGATCGCAGATCGCGTTCGTCTCCAACCGCCAGGGCTCGCCGCAGATCTTCGTGATGCCGGCGACCGGCGGCGGCGCCAAGCGCGTGACGTTCCAGGGCAAGTACAACCAGACCCCGCGCTTCAACCCGCGCACGGACAAGCCGCAGATCGCCTTCACGGGCCGCGACGAGAAGGGCGTGTTCGACGTCTTCATCCTGGACCTCAAGGCCAACAAGATCGATCGGGTCGCGCCGCTGCCGCCGCTCACGACCAAGGTCTCCAACCTCGACCCCACCTGGTCGCCCGACGGCCGCCTGCTGGCGTACACGTCCAGCCGGGGCGGCATCTGGGTGTACAACCCGGAGACCCACCACGAGGTTCAGATCTCGAAGGGCGGCACGTCCTCGCCCTCGTGGGGGCCCGCCCCCCGGCGCTAGCCGCTCGGCGACTCGTAGAAGCGCTGAGCTACGGGCTGGGAGAGATTCCGATGTCGAGCGCGTAGAGGCGGGGGTTCGCCTCGAACTCGTCCCGGCACGATTCGGAACAGAAGAAGTACGGCTGACCTTCGAACTCCGTCATCGCCGGCGCGTGCGATTCGTCGATCTCCATTCCGCAAACGGGATCGATGACCATGACGGTGGAAGCTAGCGACGGACCGCGCGCACGCAAGCAGGACCGCAGGGTCTGGCGTCCGGGATAGAGTAAGCGAGATGAACCTCGCCACCATCGACATCGGGACGAACACGACGCTCCTGCTGGTCGCCTCGGCCGCGGGGGAGACGGTCGAGGTGCTGGCCGATCGGGCGGAGATCACCCGGCTCGGCCGCGGCATCGGACAGCAAGGCGCGCTCGCGCCCGAGGCCATCGCACGGACGCTCGCGGCGCTGCGCGACTACGCCGCGATCGCGCGCCAGCACGGCGCGCCCATCGCCGCGGTCGGAACCGAAGCGCTCCGGCGCGCCGCGAACGCCGCGGACTTCCTGGGCCCGGCGGCGGAGATCCTCGGCGGCGAGGTCGAGGTGATCGACGGCGAGCGCGAGGCCGCCCTGACCTTCCGGGCCGTCGCCACGTCGTTCCCCGACGCGGGCAAAGGCCGGCTCGTGGTGGTCGACATCGGCGGCGGTTCCACGGAGATCGTGGTTTCCTCCGACGGTGAGGTCGAATTTCGGGTCAGCCTGCCGCTCGGATCGGTCCGCCTGACGGAGGCGCACGTTCACCACGATCCGCCGACGGCGGCCGAGCACGCGGCGATCGACGCCGCCATCGACGCCGCGCTCGCGACGGTGCCGCTGCCGCCCCCTCCGGCCACGCTGGTCGGCGTCGCGGGGACGGTCACTTCGCTCGCGGCCATGGCGCTCGAGCTCCCGAGCTACGATCCGGCCCGGGTCCACGGCTACCGGTTGTCGCGCGCCGACCTCGGTCGCCAGGTGGCGCGGCTGGGCGCGTCGACCCAGCCGGAACGCGAGCGCATGACCGGCCTCGACCCGCGGCGCGCCGACGTCATCTTCGCGGGCGCCCTGATCCTGGACCGGATCGCGACGGCGGCTGGCGTCCCCGAGATCCGGGTCAGCGACCGGGGCATCCGCTGGGGCCTGCTCTACGAGCGGCTGGCTCAGAGCGTCCCCTGACCGACGGGCGGTCGCTTGCTGCGAACCGACGCGGGGGGTATTTTCTGGTGATGCGCGGTGCCTGGCTGGCCTCGTTCCTGGGGCTGGCACTTGCTCCTCTCCCGGCCTGCCGCGCCAAAGTGCCCGTCATCGACGCCCCCTTCACCGACGACTTCGAGCGATCCGAGCTGGGCGCGTCCTGGAACGCGACCTCGAACGAATACCGGGTCGCGGGCGGGAAGCTGACCGTCGCCAACGCCCACAACCACCCCGCCTGGTTGCGCCGCCGTCTGCCTGCGGACGTGGTCATCGATGTCGATGCCATGTCGAAGAGCCCCGCGGGGGACATCAAGCTCGAGCTCTACGGCGACGGCGAGTCGTTCGATCCGGACAGGGGCAGCTACACCTCGTCTGGCTATGTGCTGATCTTCGGCGGGTGGCACAACTCGCTGTCCGTGATCTGCCGGCAGGAGGAGCACGGCGCCGGACGCAAGGCGGCGCGCAGCGACATTCGCGTCGAACCGAACCGCAGCTACCACTTCACGATCACGCGTCGGGGCGGCGCCATCGATTGGAAGATCGACGGACGGCCGTTCCTCGCCTGGACCGATCCGGCGCCGCTGACCGGCGCCGGGCACGACTTCCTCGCCGTCGACGACTGGGAGGCCGAATTGACGTTCGACAACCTCACGATCCACCCCGCCCCCTGATCGCCGCCATGGACGAACCTCCGAGTTCCGCATTCGATCTCGACGGCGCCCTGGCCGGTCTGGCCGGCCGCCGCTCGCTGCTGATCTACACGCACGACAACCCCGATCCGGACTCGCTCGCCGCCGCCCTGGGGCTGCAGCGCTTCGCCGAGCACGAGCTCGGCGTGACCGCGACCGTCACCTACGGCGGTATCGTCGGCCGCGCCCAGAACCGCGCGATGGTCGAGAACCTGAAGATGCCGCTGACGCCGATCGAGCGCGTCGATCTGGCTCAGTTCGACACCATCGCGCTCGTCGACAGCCAGCCCGAAACGGGGAACAACTCCCTGCCAGCCGGGCATCGCATCGACATCGTCATCGATCACCATCCGTTGCGGCCCGGCAGCGCCCGGGCCGCCTGGTGCGACATCCGGCCCGCCCTCGGCGCGACGTCGACGATCGTGTTCGAGTATCTGCGCCAGCGCGCGGTGCCGATCGATGTGCCGCTCGCGACGGCGTTCTTCTTCGCGCTGCGCACGGAGACGCGCGATCTGGGGCGCGAATCGACGGAAGCAGAGCGCCACGCGTACCTCGAGCTGGTGCCGGCGGTCGATCACAGCCTCCTGTATCGGATGACCCACCCCAAGGTTCCGCGCGCCCACTTCGCGGCGCTGGATCGCGCGCTGCGCTCGGCGCTGGTGTTCGGGGACGTGGTCGCCGTGAACCTGGGCGCCCTCGGCTATCCCGACCTCGTCGCCGAGGTCGCCGACCTGCTGTTGTCGTACGAGGGCGCGCGCTTCGTGCTGTGCGTGGGCCAGTACGAAGAGAGCCCCTACATGTCCCTGCGCACTGAGGCCGACAACGCGCGCGCGGGCTCGGTCATGCGCCAGGTGGTCGGCAACGACGGCGCCGCCGGCGGCCACGGGACGATGGCCGGCGCCCGGCTGTTCGCGCGGGTCAGCTCGGAAGCGCAGCTGGCGGTGACCTTCAAGGACATGGTCCAGCGGCTGCTGGCGGCGCTCGGCCACGCGATGATGCCGGGTGATCCGCTGCTCAGTCTCCCGCCGCCGAGCGGCGGAAAGACCTGGAGCGGGCGCGCGCGCGGCTAAGTCGCCCGCGAGCGAGCAACCACCCGCGGCCGCGGTCACGCCTAGCCGCGTGCGCCTGAAAGCGCCATGGCCGGTCCGCGCAGGTGGCTCTCGGCCGGCGCGACCTCCTGTCGCGACAAACCGAGATAGAGGCCCGCCGCCATCAGCAGCAAGACGACGGTGCAGACCAGGGCGGCGCGCAGGATCCTGCGACGCGACCTGGGGGCGGTCCAGCGCCCGGTCCGGTGGCGGCTGTGCGCACGCCGACGGCGCACCACGACGCGCTCGCGACGCGGCTGGGAGACAGCGATGGGCGCTTCCTGGGAGCTGCCGGCGGCGGGCTCGCCTCGAATCATGCTCGGCCCCCTCGAAAAAACCATTTGCAGCTTACAGTCTTCTGGAGATCGCTTCACGCCAAAAGCGACCGCGGAAACGGCGCACGCAAGGCCCCTGACAGGCGCGAAATCCCAGCGCTTTTGACAGTCGTACGGCAATTTCCGTATTGCCCTAGGTTGACCGAACGCCGTTTGAAGCCACCTTGCCTGCATGGCTCAGGAGATCGCAACCGCGCTTGCGCGAAAGAATCTGGCCCGCGTCGTCCGACGATCGGCGGCCGGCACGCGCATCAAGCTCACGCGCTACGGAAAGATCCAGGCCGTCCTGATCCCCGAGGATGATTTCATGTTCCTCGAGAACTGCGAACGCGAGCGCCGCTTCCGCCGCCGTCTGAAACGACGCTGAAGGGACGTTCAATACGGGCGGTAAGGGTGACTCTGCAGCAAGCCGGCAGCGCCGTCGCGGACCTGGCGCATGATGCCGACGGTGCGACTACAGTAAGGACAGAGCGCCACTTTCGCGCCCGACAGGATCGGAACGACCCGCATCGTTCCACGACAACGCCGACGTAAGGTAGATGGTCTCATTGCGAGGCCATTATACCCCGGTTCGCTTGACGCGCTCGCCCCGCGCGCTCGTGATCGCCCCGCCCCGTCAGGTCAGGTCACGCGGCCGCCAGCGGAGGCGCGAGCAGCCACGCGTGCGCCATCCGGAGCGGCCCGACTTCGTCACGCTCCACGATCGGGACGACGTTGGCGATCAAGTCGTGCCAGCCGTCTCCGAAGTCGTTCTTCTTCGCCGCGAAGGTCACGACGATCAACGCCGTATGGCCGAGCGGGCTCTCCACCGTCAGCTCCATCGCCTTCGCGCCCCGGGGTCCGGAGAACGTGCCGACGACGCGATAGCGTCCCTCGCCCAGCGACTCGACCTTGCGGCCGTGAAACGCGAACAGGCTCGAACCGCCCGCCGGCGCGTCACTGGTCGCATCGATGGCGAGCCGAACGTTGACCCGATCCAGATCGGGACCGAACGCCAGGCCCGACTCCCAGTCGCTGAAGTGCCCCTGCAACATGAAGTCGTCACCGACGATATCGAGGTCGACGCTCGGCCTCGCGGTCACGGCTCGGGTGACGGTTGACGCAACAGCTGAATTTTTCACGGGCCCACCCTATGCACGGCGGCGTGGACGTCTAGGACGGCGGGCGCTCAGCGGTTCGTGCCGGGGCGGCGCCGATTGTCCTGCCGCATGCGCTTCGGTCGATCGCCCGCGTCTTCGGGCCGCTCGGGCTGGAGCCTGTGCGCCGGCCCGGCGCTCTTGCCCATGGCCCAGCTTGGCGCATCGCTCGCAGGAAACGACTCCTTCGACGTCTCGTCGACCTCCTCGACCTCGTCGTCGTTCTTCGGTGGTGTCGCTCGAGTCTCAGGCATGGCGGACCTCTGAAATTTCGCGGGCGGATGCGTGCGTCGCAGTGAACATAGCGCCGACGCGGGCGTCGGGCAGTAGGCACTGGCCCCGTTTCGAGCTAGAAGGGGCGTCAACTGAAGCTCCCCTCTCATCGACGGATACGAAAGGACGGACGATAAATGACGACGAAAGGCGCACTCATCGCCGCCATGGCGGCCGGCTTGTTCAGCGCGTCGACCCCGCTCCTGGCCCGGGCAGCCGACTCGGACAAGGTGCAGTGTCAGGGTGTGAACGCGTGCAAGGGCAAGAGCGCCTGCCATGGCGCCAACAACGGCTGCGCGGGTCAGAACTCCTGCAAGGGAAAGGGCTGGATCCAGACGACCGAAAAGGACTGCAAGGCCAAGGGCGGCAAGGTCGTCAAGTAGCCGTCACCCGGCGCGGAACTGGAAGTCGCGTTCCCGCACCACCTGACGTTCGACGAGGTCGACCAGGAAGGCGCGCCCTTCTCCGACCATGCCGTTGAACGTCAGCAGGTACCAGACGTCGAGCGCCCAGCGTACGTGGCCGCTCTCGCACGGGGGCGACCACTCGGCCGGCTCGAGATCGCCCAGCCCGGCCGGGCGCACGCGCCCTTGCCCGCGCAGCTCGCGGAACGGCGCGGAGGCGCGCACGATGTCGATGGCCCGCGACGACGCATTCGGCTGAATCTGGCGCCGCCACTCGCTGACCAGCCGCAGGCGCGAGGGGCTGCCGCCGAGATCGGTCTCCGCCTCGTATGCCTCGTCCGCGGGCAGGCCCGCGAAATCGGACACGTCGAACTCCGGGAAGATGTCCTCCGCGCCGATCTCGCGCAGGCGCGCCGCGTACGCCTGCTCCAGCTCGCGCTGCCGCTCCGGCGTGTAATAGGCATAGAGGCGCAGCACCGCGTGGCGCGACGGGATGCGATGGTCCCAGTCGATGATCCAGACGCCGCCCGCATAGTCGGCGTCGGCGAACGGGATCAGCGGCGGGATCGCGGCGGCGATGCGCGCGCGGGCGTCTATGCGTGTGAACAGGCCCTGCTGGACCAGGCGAGGATGAATCCTGAGCTCGGCGCGCAACGAATCGCGCAGATCGACTCCCATCGGCCCGTAATTCTACGCATATCGCCGGGCAGACGCCTAGAACCCATCGCGCGGGCGTGCACTTCGGCGGGCGCCCCGCCGTCCCCGCCGGCGGCGGCGAGGCTTGCCTTGCGCGCGCGGCCAGTTCTATATAGGCGTCCATAAATGCCGGTACCCCGATCTGCTCAGGCTCTCGCTGTCGCGGCCGGCCTCGCGCTTGGCGCTCTGTCATGCGCCGAGACGACCCCGTCTGCCCCCGCACCCGTGAACGGGAGCGCGACGGGCAAGCTCGCCGGGCCCCCCGAGGTCGGCTGGGCCGACATGAACAAGGACCAGCGCATCGACTACATGAAGTCGGTGGTGCTGCCGCGCATGAAGATCGCGTTCATGAATTTCAGCCCCGATCGCTACAGCGGGATGAACTGCGTCACCTGTCACGGCGACAGCGCCGCCGACGGCTCGTTCAAGATGCCGAACCCGCGGCTGCCCAAGCTGCCGACCACGCCGGACGGCTTCAAGAGGCTGGCCGAAGAGAAGCCGGCGGTGATGGAGTTCATGAAGAACGAGGTGAAGCCGAAGATGGCGTCGATGCTGGGCGTGCCGGACTGGAATCCCGAGACGAAGTCCGGCTTCGGCTGCATGGAATGCCACACCCCGGCGCAGTGAGCGCGCGTTGTGGTCGGCGCGGCTGGACTGGAGCACGCCCGAGAACGCGCTCGCCGCGCGCGTCCTTGACCGCCGCCGACGCGCCGACCTGCTCGACCTGACCGAATCGAATCCGACCCGGGTCGGGATCGACTATCCGACGGGCGCGTTGCGGGAGGCGCTGGCGCGCGCCCATCCGTCGCGCTACGAGCCGGCGCCGCTCGGCCTGACCGCGGCGCGCGCCGCCGTGGCGGCGCAGTATGCGTCGGCCGGCGCGCCGGTCGACCCCGGGCGGGTCGTGATCACCGCCAGCTCCAGTGAATCGTGCGCGCTGCTGTTCAAGCTGCTGTGCGATCCGGGCGACGCGGTGCTGATCCCCGAGCCCAGCTACCCGCTCTACGACTATCTGGTGCGTCTCGAGGACGCGGCGCCGATCCCCTATCGCCTGACGTTCGACGGCGCCTGGAGCATCGACCACGCCAGCATCGATCACGCGCTCGCGGAAGCGGCCGCGCGGGGCGCGCGGGCGCGCGCGATCGTCGTGGTCAGCCCGAACAACCCGACCGGCGGATTCGTCAAGCGCGACGAGGTGGCGCGCCTCGCGCAGACCGCAGCGCGCGCCCGGCTGGCGATCATCGCCGACGAGGTGTTCGCCCCCTACGCGTACGCCGCTGACGCCGCCCGCGTCACCCCCGTCGCGCTGGCGCCGGAGCTGGCCGCGGCGTCGCCGCCCGTCTTCAGCCTGGGCGGGCTGTCGAAGTCGTGCGGCCTGCCGCACCTGAAGCTCGGCTGGATCGTCGTGGGCGGGCAGGAGGCGGAGGCGGCGCTGGCGGCGCTGGAGCTGATCGCCGACACCTACCTGTCTGTCGGCGCGCCCGTCCAGAACGCGCTCGCCGAGCTGTTCGCGCTGGGGGCGGGCATCCGCGCGGCGATCGCGGCGCGCGTCGCGGCCAACCGCGCCGCGCTCGCCGGTGCGCTGGCGGCGGCGCCGGCGTGCAGCCTGCTGCCCGCGGAGGCGGGCTGGGCGGCGATCGTGCGCGTGCCCGCCGTGCGCACCGACGAGGCCTGGGCCGCGGAGCTGGTGACGCAGGCGGGCGTGCTGGTCCATCCCGGGTACTTCTTCGACATGCGCGGCGGCGCCTTCCTGGTGGTCAGCCTCCTGCCGGAGCCGGGGATGTTCGCGGAAGCCCTCCGACGAACCCTCGCCGTTCTCGGCACATAATGGGGACGTGATCGCGGCCCTGTTCCAGGCGCTCATCCTCCTGCTCGGCGACCCGCCGTCGCGGGCGACCGATGCGCACCTGATCGCCGTCAGCGTCCCGCCCGATCAGACCTGCCCTGGGCCCCGCCAGGTGACGGATGCGCTCGTCGCGCGCCTGCCAGGCGTCGTGCTGCCCCACGGGCAGGCCGCGCGGCCCGGGATGCTGCGGCTGGCGGTCGCGACCGACGCGGGCGGCAGCATCCGGCTCGATCTGGCTGACCCGGACGGCGCGCCGCTGCTCCACCGTGTGCTGGCCGTCACGCGCGGCCCGAGCGAATGCGTCGCGCTCGCAGACACCATCGCGCTCATCATCGAACGCTACTGGCGCGAGGTCGGCTACGACGCCCCCCCGACGACGACGCCGGCGCCGCCCGCTCCGCCCCCCCCGCCGCCGGCACCACCGCCGCCCCCCGCGCCTGTGGTCCGGCCGCCGGAGCCAACGCCCGCGCCGGCCGCCGTCGAAACCCGGCGCGCCGCTCCCGCACCGGAGCCCAGCGGCCCCGGAATCCCGCTCCGATGGTCGCTCGCGGCGGCGCTGGCCGGGCGTGCCGGCGACGGCGGCGCGCGCGACGCGGCGGCCTCGATCGCGCTGGCGGTCGAATCGCGCATCGGATTTCGCCTCTCGGCCGGCATCGGCACCGGATCGACCGCCGGGCCCGCCGTCGCCGAGACGGACTTTCGCCGCTTCCCGCTCCGCCTGGGCGCTTACCTGCCAATCGCGCTCAGCGTGGGTCAGCTGGAACCGGGGCTGGGTATCGATCTGGACCTGATCTCGTACTCGCTCGGCAACGACCGGGTCGGGCTGCGCTCGGTACCGACCGCCTGCTCCGGGGGCCTTTGCCGGAGCCCCGGCGCCGACGTGGCGCTGGGCTGGTCGCTTTCATCCAGCCGTCATGTTTACGTCAGGGGCCTGGCTCGGGCTGGAATTTCGGCACCTTACGACTTCGCGCTGAATCAAGACCAGATCTGGCGTACGCCACGCACCTACCTCGAGGTCGCGCTAGAATCCGGATTTTGGTTTCCCTGAAGAAACCCCAGCGGCCATACCACTAAGGATATTGGAGAGGCCAGTGAACACTCCCGGCGTTTTGCGCTCCGTCCCTGCGGGCAAGGGGGGTGGGGCTGACCTCGACATCCTGGCGGGATGTCGGCACGGCGACCGCGGCGCTTGGCGGACGCTCTATGACCGCTACGCGCCCATCGTCCATCGCTTCCTGGCGACGTTCGGCGTTCCCCCCGAAGAGCGTGAGGACGCCTGCCAGGAGGTGTTCGTCGCCGTCTATCGCAGCCTGGCGCACTTTCGCGGAGAGGCCCGGCTGTCCACCTGGATCTATCGGATCGCCGCCCGCTACGCCTCGCGCGCCTCGCGCCGCCGCCGCGTGCGGACGTTGCTGTCGAACCTGCTGCTGCGCGAGCCGCCGCCGCCGCCCTCCCCCGACGCCTCCGAGAAGAGCGAGCGGCTGCGGATGCTGGACGAGCTGGTCGCCAAGCTCTCGCCGAAGAAGCGCCTGGTGCTGGTGCTGTTCGAGATCGAGGGGCTGCCGATCGAAGAGGTCGCGAAGATCGCCGAGTGCCCCGAGAACACCGCCTGGTCGCGCCTGCATTACGCGCGCGCCGAGCTGATGGCGATGGCCCGCAAGCGGCTGAAGTCGTCCGCGTCGGTGAACGATCCGCCGCGAGGTGAGTCGTGAACGCCCGCGGCTGGCCCGACGGAGACGACCCGATCGCGGCCGAGCTGCGGCGGGCGCTCGACGAGGCCCAGCAGCGGCTCCCTGACGACGTGACGCTTCGCCGCGGCTGGACGGCGATCGACAGCGGTCCGACGGCGCGACGGCGCGGGGCGCGGTTGTCGTGGTTCGCGGGCGGCATGGCGAGCACGGCCGCGCTGGCGCTGGCGTGCGCGGCGTGGCTGTGGCCGCGCAACGTGGAGTCGCCCTCGGCGCCGCAGGCGCAAGCGCCGACGGAGACCCGGCGGCTCACGCTGGAAGGCGGCGTGGTGGCCGAGCTGCAGCACACCAGCAAGATGAGCATCGAGGAGAGCGGCGCGCGGGTCGAGGGCGGCACCGTCAAGTTCAAGGTCCCCCACCGACGACCGGGACATCCGTTCGTCGTGAGCGCGGAGCACTACCGCGTCGTCGTGATCGGGACGCGCTTCGGCGTCGGGGTGAACGGCGACCGCCGCGTCGACGTCGACGTCGACGAGGGCGTCGTCGAGGTCTGGAACAACGACGCGCGCGTGGCGCGGCTGGAGCCGGGACAGCGCTGGAACAGCCCCCCCTCGGCGGCGAGCGCGCCCGCCGCTGCGCCCGTGCCCGCCGATGTGACCGGCGGCGCGGCCGACAAGGCGCTGGGCCCGGGCCCGGGCAAAGACAGAGACAGGGACAAGCAGGAGCTGCCGCAGACCGTGCCGCTCGACAAGACGGCGCCGCGGGCGGTGGAACCGGAGCTCGCGCTCGTGCTCGGGTCGGAATCGCGACGTCACGGATCGCGCCGCGCCTCGACGCGCATCGCGCTGGTCGACAGCCCGTCGCACGGTGGCGGCTCCGAGTCGCCGCGGGCGGCGCGCGCGGCGCTGGCGGCCGGCGACGCCCCGAAGGCGCTGGAGATCTACAAGAACCTCGCGCAGAAGACCGGGCCGGTGGCGGAGAACGCGTCCTACGAGATCGGCCGCATCCAGGCCGATCGGGGGCAGTACGCGGCGGCGGTCGCGACCTGGCGCCGCTACCGGTCTGACTATCCGAGCGGCATCCTGCGCGTCGAGACGGACGTGTCGATCATCGAGACGCTGGCGCGCGCCGGCGAGACCGACGACGCGCTCAGCGAAGCGACGGATTTCCTGCGCCGGCGGCCGGACAGCGAGCGGCGCGGCGAGATCGCGCGCGTCGCGGGCGACCTGTACCGGGCGCGGGGCGACTGCCGGCACGCGATCGGCGCATATCAGCTGGCGATGTCGGCGTCGCGGGCGCGCGACGTCGTCGAGGCGGCGAACTTCAACCGCGCGGCCTGCCAGGTCCGCGTGGGCGACGGCGCCGGCGTCGACGGGTTGCGCGGGTACCTGCGCACGTATCCGGACGGGCGTTTCAGGCGGCAGGCGGCGGAGCTGATCGAGCAGGCGGCCTCGAAGACCGCCGGCAAGTAGGTCGCGCCGTGCGCCGCGTGCGGTCGACGACCCCGCTGGGCGCGACGCTGGCGGCGGCGCTGGCGCTGGCGCCCGCCGCCTGCCGGCAGACGGTCTTCCTCGAGTACGACGGCGGTCTCGGGGGCAGCGGCGGCGGCGGCAATTCGTTCGACGGCGGCGACGGGGGACCGTCCCCCGGCTTCTGCGCCGGCGGTTTCACCCACAACGTGCAGTTCACGAACGCGCCGGACGTGATCGTCGCGCTCGATCGGTCTTCGTCGATGGCCACGACGCCGTTCGGGAGCTCGACCCGCCTCGATCAAGCCCTCAACGGCCTCTACCAGGTCATCCAGCGCTACCAGACGATCGTGCGCTTCGGCTACGTCGGGTTTCCCGGCCAGAGCTGTTCGAGCGGACAGAGCTGCTGCGCGAGCGACGTCATGTATCCCACGACCAACGGGCTTCAGCTGTTTCGCTTCAACACCGCCTGCGATCCGACCTCGCCCGCATCTTGCGCGACAACTTCCGATCGCCCCGCCGATTCCGCCCTGCGCGCGGCCTCGGACGTCTACGGCAATTTCGACACCCAGAGCCGGAACCGCTTCGTCTTGCTCGTCACCGACGGTGAGCCGATGTGTGGCTCGCGCAGCGAGTGCAACGACGCTCAAATGGCGATCTCGATGGCGTCAGGGCCTCCGACCCGCTTCGACACCGTCGTCATCGGGATCGGCGACGGGGGAGCGACCTGTCTGCAGAAGCTGGCGCTGAGCAGCGGCCGCCACCTGCCAAACGCGCCCTACTATTACGACGTGTCGACGGCATCGGACCTGCAGGACACGCTGCTCACAGCGGTGGCCGATCTGGCGCAGACAGCTTGCCTGATCGACATCAGCACGCCGCTTTCGAGCGGGGATCGCCTGGGCGTCTCGATCGACGGCGTCACGGTCCCGCACAACATGTACGACGGCTGGGATTATCAGGGACAGGACAAGTCGACGATCAAGCTGTCCGGCAGCTGGTGCGAGACGCTCTTGATGTCGGACTCGGGCTCTCTCCGACTCCAGAGTTGCACGACGCCGCCATCGCCCTAGCGAACCGCGCGTCTGGAAACGGTTTTCGTTGCCTCTCCGACGCGGAGTGGCAGTCAGCTTCATGTCGCTTTTGTGAGCCGCCGGAACCCCTAGGCGGCCTCTAATGTGCGCAGACAGAGCCCAACCTGCGCGGAGGACCCCCATGACCCGACTGAGCTGGCTGACCGTATCTGCGTGCGCGTGCGCGTTTCTCGTGTTCGGAGCCGTCGGCTGCGGCGGCGGCGGATCGACAAACACCGGCAGCGCCGGTAGCGGCGGCGGCGCGGCCGGACACGGTGGGACGATGGGCGCCGGCGGAACAGCGGGCAACGCGGCAGGGCACGGCGGCTCCAGCACAGGCGGCTCCGGCGGGAGCGGCGGCAGCGCCACCGGTGGTACTGCCACGGCGGGCGCTGGTGGTGGTGGCGGCACCGCGGGCGGCGGCGGCAGCGCCACGGCGGGCGCCGGAGGCGGCGGCACCGCGGGCGCGAACGGCGGACACGGCGGCCAGGGCGGCAGCGCGGGTGCCGGCGGCGGCACCGCGGGTTCCGGCGGGCGCGGCGGCCAGGGCGGCAGCGCAGGCGCCGGCGGCGGCACCGCGGGCGCCGGCGGGCGCGGCGGCCAGGGCGGCAGCGCGGGCGCCGGCGGCGGCACCGCGGGCGCCGGCGGGCACGGCGGCCAGGGCGGCAGCGCGGGCACGGGCGGCACGGCGGGTACCGGCGGCACCGCGGGTACGGGCGGCACCGCGGGTACCGGCGGCGCCACCGCGGGCACCGGCGGCGGCACCGCGGGTACCGGCGGCTCCGCGGGTACGGGCGGCGCGAGCGGTGGCCGGGGCGGCAACGGCGGAGGCGGCACCGGCGGCGCGGCCACGTGCGCGATGAACGCGGCCTGCGGCACTGTGGGCGAGACCTGCGAGACGATGTGCCCGGCGACCGGCACCAACCCGATGTCGACGTTCTGCACCTGCGTCGATCCGCCGGGGAGCACCGCGCCCGAGTACGCCTGCGTGCGCGTCCCCTGCACGCGCGACGCGGGCATGACGCCCGACAGCGGCACGACGTTCGAGGCCTGTCCGGCCAACGTCCGCAACGGCAACGTCGACTGCAACGCCAACAACGATTCCGTCTGTCAGACGGCGTGCACGAACATGATGCACTTCACCTGCGTCTGCATGAACCGGACGGGTGCGACCGACCGCTGGACCTGCGCGCAGACGGCGACGACCTGTCAGTGATTGCTAGCCGCTCTCGCGCGAAGCGCGAGAGCGCGGCTACTTCTCGAGATGTGTCGTAGCGCGTAGCGCCTGCGCCAGGTCGGCGATCAGATCCTCTTCGTGCTCGATCCCGACGGAGAGGCGCACCAACCCGTCGTCGATCCCGAGCGCCTTGCGGCGCTCGGGCGGGATCGACGCGTGCGTCATGATGGCGGGGTGCTCGGCCAGCGATTCGACGCCGCCCAGCGACTCCGCGCAGGTGAAGACGCGCAGCGCGCCAAGGAAGTCGCGCGCGCGCGCCAGCACGCCCGGGCCCCCGCGCAGCACGAAGCTGACCATGCCGCCGAAGCCGGACATCTGGCGGCGCGCCAGCGCGTGCTGCGGATGCGACCGCAGCCCCGGGTACAGCACCCGCGCCACCTCGCGGCGCG
>DATBHU010000618.1:0-8378 GCA_036557265.1 Polyangia bacterium | reverse complement strand
CGATCCCGCGACGCTGACCGACTGGGGGATCGCCCTGGCCGACGCGACCGCCGACCACGCCGAGGAGGCGCGCGCCCCGCTCGAGGCCGCGCGCGCGCAGTGGCCGGCGCGCGTCGAGCCGCTGCTCGGCCTGGCGCGGCTCGCGTTCAAGCTCGGCCAGACCGACGACGTGATCCGCTTCGCCGAGGCAGCCCGCGCCCGCGTCCCGGAGCATCCCGCCGCCCTCGCCCTGGAGACCCGCGCGTTGCTGGACGCGTACCGCTTCGCGCCGGCGCGCCCGCTCGCCGAGCGGCTGGCACGGCGCCTGCCCGGCGACCGGATCGCGCTGGCGCTGGCGGCCCGCGCGCGCGGCCTGACCGGCGACGCCGCCGGCGCCCTGGCCGCCGCCGACGGCCTGCTGGCGATCGATCCCGAGTCGGAGGAGGCCTTCTACCAGCGCTCGCTGGCGCTCGCCGAGCTGGGCAACGGCGAGGACGCCCGCCGTGCCGCCGCGCACTACGAGCAGTACCGGGCCTCGATCGAGACCGACCTCGCCCTGCGCGACGGCTGGCGGCGCCTGCACCCCGGGGACGCCGACGAATCCGAGCCCTGTCACACCCACCGGCTCGTTTCCAGGCCGTGACGCACCAGCGCGCCGTTCCTGTGGCAAGATCGCGGGCGTGCGCAGGGGTTGGCTTGGCTTAGGCGCGCTGCTGGGGGTGTCGAGCGCCCTGCTGTCCGCGTGCGACGGCGGGACGCCGGTCCAGCGCGGCTTTGCGTCGCGCCAGCTGCTCACGTTCCGCGATTCGACCTTCCGTTTCAACTACGTCGCGCCGAACCACATCTACTTTCAAACCGGCGTTCCGCTCGATCAGGCGCCGGACCTCGGCCCCCCGCCGGAATACTGGGTCGTGGATCCCACCACCGGGCAGGCCACGGATCTCGGCACGGACAAGCCGGACTTCACGGCCATCATCGCCGCCGACCGGTCGCCGCCGCCCACCGGCCGCTATCAGTGCGTCGTCGATCTCGCCGCCGACGGCGTGACCCCGATCCTCACCATCACGGACACGCAGACCGGCGCGATGGCCACCATCGAAAACCCGACCTTCACGTCACCCGACTGCCCGAGCGACGACGATCCGACGATCCGCTACTGGCACGCCGAGGACGACGGCACGTACTCGCTCTGGATCGGACCCTACACCGCGCCCCAACGGGCGACGCTGCCCATCACCGTGCGCCACCTCTACTGGCCCGTCACGGGCGGGACGCTGGTGGGCGCGCCGTCGAGCAACGCGCCCAATGGGATCGGCGTCTACCAGATTCTGGACGCCGACCCGTCGACGGCCACCGCGTTCATCCCGGCGCAGCTCGATTCGGCGGCGTGGGCGGCGGACGCGTCGTCGTCGGCGCCCCTGATGTCATCCGGCCTGTCGGAGCCGAACTTCTTCCTGCCCGCCACGCCCGGGCACTACACCTACGAGCGCGCGATGGCAGACGGCGGCACCGTGATGTTCGCCGGGCCGTACGCGGGCGGCGGCGGGCCGCGCGAGCTGGCGCTGTTTCCGCTCACATCCGACGAGCAGCTGGAGTACCTGATGATCGAGCCTTACAACTTCCGGACCGACGGGCAATGGCCGGTCTCCCCGGCCTGGGTCACCTCCGATCCGTTGGGCCAGTCCGTTGCTTTCAGTCTCTGGCGCGACGCCAGCCAGCGCCTCGCGACCTGCCCTTGGGCGGCCGAACGCCACCCGACCGCGCGCGCCGATCCGGCCGGCGAGAACGCCCTGTTCATGCGGCCGCAGGGCTGCTGCTCGATCAACCCGAACAGCGCCCTCCTGCTGATGGTGCCGAACGCCAGCGACGGCAACCCCTGCCGGATGCTGGCGTCCGACTACGTCGGCGTCGCCGATTTCTCCCCGGACGGCAGCGCGATGGCCTGGCTGGTCGAGGACCCCAGCAGCAAGGCGGTGCTCTGGACGGCGGCGCGCGACGGCAGCGGCGCCCGCTCGATCGGCGAGGGCAAGATCGCCGGCGTCAACGACGCGGTCCAGCGCCAGCCCCACTTCGTCGGCCCGAGCCAGCTCGAGCTGACGCTGGGCACCGACCTGGCCTGGGTCGACGTCCATGACGATCCCGTCCACATGCACTACATCACCGAGCGGGCGTTCGGGACGCCGATCGACATCGGCCGCTGGCTCGTGACGGGGCATGACCTCAGCGCCCAGGACGGCAACGGGACGCTCGCGCTGATCAACCGCGACACCGGCGAGACGCGCGACATCTCCCCGGGGGTGGCGAGCGACGACAGCCCGGCGCAGGCGGGCTACACCACCACGGACACGCAGCTGTTCGCGACGACGGCGGCGCGGGGCGTGTTCCAGGACGACGGCCGGGACGTGCCGATCATCTACATCGTGCGCGGCCGCAACAAGTCGCCGCAGGACGGCCTGTGGATCGCGACCATCACCGCGCAAGATCGTCAATGAGCTCGTCGATGGCATGGGTCGCGACGCGCGTGCGCCTGGCGGTGGTGGCCGTCGCCGGTCTGCTGTCCGCCTGCGACGGCGGCACGACGGTGCAGCGCGGGTTCGGCTCGGCTCAGCTGGTCGGGCTGCGCGATTCGACGTTCGAGTTCTGGTCGACCAAAGGCGATCGCGTCATCTATCGCACCGGCCAGGACCCGGCGGGCAACGGCGATCCGACGTTCTGGTCCGTCGATGTCGGAACCGGCGAGGTCCAGAACCTCGGCCCCACCATGCCCGACCTGACCGATCCGCCACCGCCTCTCCGCTATCAGTGCGAATACGCCGTGGGCGCGGACGGCATGCAGAACACCTACAAGGTCACCGACACCCAGTCGGGCCAGCTGACCGTCATCGAGGACGTCTTCACCACCTGGCCGTACTGTCCGGACGGCGACGATCCGAACCTGCACGTCTGGCGCATCGAAGCCGACAAGACGCTGACCCTGTGGACCGGCCCGTACACCTACCTGGTGCAGGCGCCGCTGCCGTTCGCGGTGCACGACGTGTACGGCCGCCTGACCAACGGCTGGCTGGTCAGCGCGCCGTCGTCGACCGCCCCCAACGGCCTCGGGGTGTACCTCATCCCCGACCAGGACGCGTCGGCCGCGACCGAGGTTCTGCCCGCCAGCATGCAGAGCGCGGCCTGGGCGTCCGGCGCCACGCCCTCGGGCGCGCCGCTGGCGTCGTCGGGGCTGATCGAGTCGTCGTTCTTCCTGCCCGCCGGCTCGGGCCGCTACTGCTACGAGCGCGCGATGGCCGACGGCAGCGTGGTGATGTTCGCCGGGCCGCAGGCGAGCGAGCCGCGCGAGATCGCGCTGTTCCCGGTCGACCCGAACGGACGGCTGCGCACGGCGGTCGTCGAGCCCTACAACTACCGCTACGACGGTCACTACACGTTCACGGACGCGTGGACCTCGCTGGAGGGCTCGCCCGCGACGGCGATGTTCCGGCTCTGGCGCGACGCCACCTCCCGCCTGGCGTCTTGCGCCTGGGCGGGTGGTGACCAGTATCCAAACGCACTGGCGGATCCCTCCGGCGAAAACGTGATTTTGGTCGAGCAACAAAACGGCTATCAGCTGAGTCTGAACAGCCCGTTCATGCTCGTGGTGCCGGGGGCGGCGGACGGCAGCCAGTGCAAGCTGATGGCGCAGACGGGCGTCGGCTACGCGGACTTCTCGCCGGACGGCACCGCCCTGACCTGGCTGGTCGAGCCGCCCGACGACAAGGCGACGCTGTGGACGGCGGGGCGCGACGGCAGCGCGCCGCGCGCGCTCGGCACCGACTACATCGACGGCTTCAACTACGGCCGGACGCGCGGGCCGCACTTCGTGGGCGGCAGCCAGCTGGAGTTCACGCTGGGCGGCGATCTGGTCTGGGTCGACGTGCACGACGATCCGCCCCGCCTGCACGAGATCACCGAGCAGGTGTTCGGCGGGTCGATCGACCTCGGCCGCTGGGTCGTCAGCGGGCACGAATACAGCGATCAGGACGCGAGCGGCAGGCTGGCGCTCATCAATCGCGACAGCGGCGAGACGCACGAGATCTCGCCGGCGGTGGCGTCGTACCTGTCGCCCGACGTGGCGTCGTACGGAACGACGCCGGGCGTGTTCAACGACGACGGGTCGCCGGTGCGCATCGTCTATCTGGTGCGCGGGCGCAACCCGTCGGCGCAGGACGGCCTGTGGGTCGCCACCATCACGGCGCAAGATCGAAAATAGCATCGGAAACAGCGGGGAGATGACGCGGGAGATGACACGGGCGGGGCGGGCGGTCGGGATCGTCGTCGCCGCCGCCGCGCTGTCCGCCTGCGACGACGGCGCCCCCCCGCAGCGCGGCTTCGGCTCGCGCCAGCTGGCGCAGCTGCGCGATCCGACCTTCTCGTTCATCGGTTCGCGTGGCGACGTCGTCCTCTACTCGGTCGGCACGAGCACGAAGAGCTACCTGTCGGTCGACGTCCTCACCGGCGAGACCGGCGCGCACGACGCGATGTACTCCGACGTTCCGTACCCCGGCTACGGAACGTCTTTGGACCCGGCCGCGCGCTACCGATGCACCTACGAGGCCGATCACGACGGCGGCAGCAACTTCTTGATCGACGACGCCCAGACCGGGCAGCGGACCATCGTCGCGAAGGGCGGCATCGCCACCCGCTGTCCGACCGATGCGGATCCGACGTTGAAGATCTGGCGCACCGAGCCCGACGGCAGGTGGACGCTTTGGAGCGGCCGCTACGACAGCCTGCAGGAGCAGCCGATCGATCTGGCGGTTGCCTGGCTCATCCAGGCCTTCACCGCCGACAATACGGCCATCAACGTGGTCGGAGGCCGTCACGACGCACCCGACGCGCTCGGGATCTATTCGATCGATCTGACGACGCTCGCCGTGGCGGAGCTGGTCCCCCCGTCCGCGAGCGGGGCGGCCTGGGCCGACGGCGCCGCGCCGGCCGGCGGCACGGACTCGACCAGCCTGTTCCATGACAACGCGTACTGGGGCGGCGTGGTCCCGATCGGCGATCACTTCCTCTACTGGCGTCAGATGGCCGACGGCGGCGTCACGCTGTTCGCCGGGCCGTTCGCGACCGGCGGCGCGCGCGAGCTGGCGCTGTATCAGCGCGCCACCGACGCCCCGCCGCCCGTCGCGATGGCGGCGGCCGAGGGACAGCCCGCGCTGTCGCCCCTCCCGCTCGCCTGGCGCTGGTCTGCGGGCGGTTCCAACCAGATCGCCGTCTGGGACGATCTGCACCGGCGGATCATCGCCTGCGCCTCGCCGTTCACGGCCGAGACGGCCGGCGTGGCGAGCGCCGATCGCACCAAGCTGGCGTTCTTCGTGGAGCCGCGGCCGTTCCAGGACGCCTCCGGCGTCTTCGCGCCGTCCGGGCCGCTGCTGCTGGTCGACGCCGCCAGTCCCGGCGGTGGTCCGGCGGCGTGCAACCTCCAGGCACAGTCCGGTGTCAATGCCGCCGGCATGTCACCGGATGGCTCGTCGCTGTTCTGGCTGGTGCCGGGGACCGCTCCGCACGCGTCGCTGTGGCTGGCCGCGCCCGACGGCAGCGCGCCGCGCATGGTCGGCGACGACCGGATCGAGGGCCCGCCCAACGCGCCCCACTTCGTGGGCCCGAGCAAGCTCGAGATCGACATCTTCGCCGATCTGGTCTGGATCGACACGCACGACGATCCGATCGTCACCCACACCATCGTCGAGCGTGTCCGGGGCGGCGCCATAGATCGCGGCCGCTGGCTGATCATCGGCTACGACGCCAGCGAGCAGGACGGCAACGCCGATCTCGGCGTCGTCAACCGCGACGACGGCACCGATCGCCGCCTGATCTCGCCGGACGTGGTCACCTTCTTCTCGCCCGACGTTCGCCCCGAGTACAGTACGACGATCTACCCTCCGCTGAATCGAGCGACGGACGATCCGATCCACGTCATCTACCTGGTGCGCGGCCGCAACCCGTCCCCGCAGGACGGCTTGTGGGTGGCGACCATCAACGCGAGCGATATCCCCTGACCGAATGAAGACGATCCGCCTCGCAACGCTGGTCGTGGTGCTCACCGCGGCCGCGAGCGCGGCCGCCGCGAACGGGGTCGATGGCGGCGCGCCGCCGGTCGACGCAGCGGACGCCGCGGTCGACGCGACGCCGGATGGCGCCGACGACGCCGCCGCGAGCGCGGTCGATGCCGGCGCGGCGCCCGACGCGAACACCGCCGACGCGGGCGCCGCCGCCACCGTGGAGGCGAGCGCGACGCTGCGCGGCCGCGTGCTGGAGAAGGGGACGCGCAGGCCGCTGCCGGGCGCCGCGGTGACGATCGACGGCGCGCCCGCCGGCGAGACCGACGCCGCGGGGAAGTTCGACCTGCGCGTCGCCCCCGGCCGCCACCACGTGCAGATCCAGATCCCCGGCCACGACACGGCCGATCGCCCCGTCGACGCGATCGCCGGCGGCGTCGAGACCATGGAGCCGTTCCGCCTGGCGCCGCGCCAGACCGGCGAGGTCTACGAGACTGTCGTGCGCCCGGGCCGCACCGAGATCCAGCAGATCAACCTGAGCGGCAACGAGGCGCGCACCGTCGCCGGCACGTCGAACGACCCGCTGCGCGTGATCGCGTCGCTGCCGGGCGTGCAGCAGATCGTCTGGCCGGCGTCGATCTACGTCGTGCGCGGCGCCAACCCCGGCAACACCGGCTTCTACCTGGACGGCGTGCGCGTGCCGGCGCTGTTTCACATCGCGCTCGGCCCATCGGCGATCCACCCGTACCTGATCGCCGGCGTCGACTTCTACCCGGGCGGCTACCCGGCCAGCTACAGCGGCTTCGTCTCGGGGATCATGGCGGCGCGCACGGTGGCGCCGCCCGCCGATCGCGTGCACGCCTCCGTCGACGTCACCGTCTACGACGCGGGCGGCATCGTGACGGCGCCCTGGGATGGCGGGCGCGGCACCGTGGCGGCCGCCGCGCGCTACTCGTACACGGGGGCGCTGTTCTCGGCGCTGTCGGTGGAGAACACGCTCCGCTACGGCGACTACCAGCTGCGCGCCGACCACCCGCTGGCGGGCGGGCAGGCGACGGTGTTCGCGTTCGGCTCGCTGGACGAGCTCGGCTGGGTGAACATCAACCTCCCCGAGTTCGCGTCGCTGCAGTTCCACCGCCTCGACCTGCGCTGGCGGCGGGCGGCGGGCGGCGGGCGGCTGCTGATCGGCAACACGCTGGGGGCCGACTGGTCCAGCTCGACGCTGTTCGATCGCCCGATCAAGGTGCACGCGCTGTCGGAGGCGCCGCGCATCATCTACGACCGCACGTTCGGTCCCGTCGACGCGGAGGTGGGCGCCGACGGCAACGTGCAGAGCTTCGTCGCCGAGGTCCCGGACTTCGGGCGGCAGCCGAGCGACCTCGGGCGCACGCGGAAGGCGCTGTCGCTGGGCGCGCACGCGACGCTCACCCTCCACCTCGGGCGCCTGACCGTGTCGCCCGGCGTCCGCGGCGATCTGTTCGCCGAGGAGGGCGTGCGGCGTCCGATCGCGGGGCCGCGGCTGGACGTAGCGCTTCGCGCGACCGATTCGCTGACGATCAGGGCGAGCGGCGGGCGCTTCGCGCAGATGCCGAGCCTGCCCGTCAGCGTCGCCGGCTTCGAGGCCTTCGGCCTGGCCGACTACGGCCTGCAAACGTCGCTGACCGGATCGCTGGGCGTCGAGACCACGCTGCCGCGCGGCCTCACCCTGGGCGTGACGGGCTACGCCGCGCAGCTGCGGCTGACCGACGTGCGCGACATCGACATCATGTCGCTCGATCCCGGCGCGCCCGACTTCCTGGTGTCGCGCCGCGGGCGCGCCTACGGCGCCGAGCTCTTGCTGCGCAAGGCGAACAGCGGACGGCTTTACGGCTGGCTCGCCTACACGCTGTCGTGGAGCCTGCGCGAGGACGACAGCGGCGTGTTCGGACGGTCGGACTGGGACCAGCGCCACATCCTGAACCTGGTGGCCGGCTATCGCCTGCGCGGCGGCTACTCGGTCGGCGCGCGCATTCACTTCAACACCGGCCGGCACGCGCCGATCATCGGCAGCCCCGGGGACTACCAGGACCTGCCCGCCTTCTACCAGCTGGATCTGCGGGCCGAGCGGCGCTTCGTGTTCGACAAGTTCACCATGTCGCTGTTCGCCGACTTCGCGAACACGACGCTGACGCGCGAGGTGGTCCAGGTCGTCTACGATTACGACCCGAACACCGGCATGCGCGGCCCGGTGCAGCGCGACTTCCACCTGATCCTGCCCACCATCGGCATCCACGCCGAGCTGTGAGGTCAGGTCAGGTCTTACGTTGGATGAACGCGCGGATCGCGTCGAGCACGCGCGCGTCCGCGTCGGCCTGCGTG
>DATBHU010000617.1:0-18109 GCA_036557265.1 Polyangia bacterium | reverse complement strand
CGCCGGCCATCGTGGGCGCGATCGAGTACAGCCGCCTCCGCGCCGAGCCGAGCACGCTGGCGGTGCTGCAGGGGTACGTCGCGAACGAGGGCACCGCCTGGGCGCACGCGCGCGAGGAGCTGCGCCGCTACTTCGAGCGCGTGCTGACGCGCCACCGCGAGGACGCCGCCCCGACCGGGGCGCCGCGCCGGCTCGACGAGCTGGCCGCCGCCGAGCCGCCCGCGGCCGCGCGCGAGGTGATCGGCACCTACCTCGATCTGGCCGGGCTGCTCGGGCGGCGGACCGCCGAGATGCACCTCGCCTTCGCCGGCAACATCGACGACGCCAGCTTCACACCCGCGCCCTACTCGACGCTGGATCGTCGATCGAAATATCAGTCGGTGCGCAACCTGGTCGGCAAGACCATCCGGTTGGCGCGCGACTGCGTCGGCCGCCTGCCGGCCACCATGCGCGACGACGCCCGCCGCCTGGTGGGCGGACAGGAGCAGGTGCTGAAGAGCTTCGAGCCGTACCTCGGGCAGCGCCTGACCGGCCTGCGCATCCGCACCCACGGCGATTTTCACCTGGAGCAGGTGCTCTACACAGGCAAGGACTTCGTCGTCATCGATCTGGACGGGCCGCCCTACGAACCGCTGGCCGAGCGGCGGCGCAAGCACAACTGCCTGCGCGACGTCGGTGGCATGATCCGTTCGTTCCACTACGCGGCGTTCACGGCCCTGCTGGAGAGCGCGGTCGTGCGCGCGGAGGACCGCCCCATCGCGGCGCCCTGGGCCGACGCCTGGTACCGGTGGGTGTCGGCGGCGTTCCTGCGCTCGTACCTGGCGGCGACGACCGGCGCGCCGTTCCTGCCGGCGCCGGACGATCTGGAGGTGATCCTGGGCGCCCACGTTCTGCAGAAGGCTTTCCACGAGTTGCGCAGCGAGCTCGACCGCTGCACCGAGACCACCGGCATCCCGCTGTCGTCGATCCTCGAACGCGCCGGGCTGTGACCCGCTCCGCCCGCCCGCTCAGACGCTCCGGCCGCGAAGCCCGAAGGCGCCGGCCGCCGCGAGCATGTGGCGATCGTTCGTCCACACCTCGGTGAACCCGGCCTCGCCAGCCGCGCAGAGATGGATGGCGTCGCCCGCCCGCACGTAGACGCTCCGGGGCAGCAGCGCGATCCGCACGGCGACCCGGGCCATCAGCGCATCGGAGACCGGGACCATCGTCCAGATCCCCGACTCCAGGTCCGCGACGAAGTCCGAGTGCAGCTTGCGGCTGTGCGCCGCGCTGACGCCGCCGTCCCTGACGTGCCGCAACAGGGTTGCCGCCAGCTCGGCACGCGCCAGGCTCGACGAGTGCGCGCCTCCCGAGGTTCGCAGCAGCGCACGCACACGCGTGCTGTCCAGCTCATTGACGTAGCATTTCGCGATGTAGGCGCTGTCGAAGTAGACGCTCACCGCCGTTTCACCGCCGATCTTCCTCGAGGATCCTGCCGCTGTCGGTCTTGACGCGGGGAAAGCGTCGATAGCGACGATCGAGATCGGGCACTTTCACCTTCCGCTTCGCGCCCGTGAGCCCGTGCAGCTCCGCGACCGGAACGCCGCGACGGCGGACGATGATCACCTCACCGGCCTGCGCTGCGTCCACCAGGCGTCCGGTCTCCTCGTGCAGCTTACGCACGGTCACGTGCCTCATGTGTCCATTGTGACACATTGCACCCCGCGCCCCGCGCCTTCATGGCGGCTCGACGGTGACGAAGCCTGTCCCGCGGCAGGCCGGGCAGCGCCGCGCGCGGCCGACGTCCTTGCCGCCGCGCATGAGGTGGATGCGGCCGGTGCCGCGGCAGACCCGGCAGCGCACGCTGCGGCGGGTGGGCGCGACCGGCGTCGTCTCCTCCTCGTCCTCGTCGTCGTAGGGTGGTTTCGGTTCGCGCAGCAGCGATCGCACGGTCGATGTATCGGGCCGCGCGCGCGCCGGTTGCGTGCCGCCGCGGCCGGGACGCGGGCGTGTAACATGCGAAGGCGAGCTCGCCCGCGAGCCGCTCACCATGCCGGCCCTTCAGGACGTCGTCGTCGAACACCCGCGCCTCTTGCTGGTCGGCATCAATCCGGGCCTGCGCTCGGGCGCGCTCGGCCATCACTTCGCCGGGCGCGGCAATCCGTTCTGGCGCCTGCTGCACGCGTCGCGCCTGACGCCGGTGCTGATCGACTACAGCGAAGATCAACGCCTGGCCGAGTTCGGCATCGCGCTCACGAACCTCTGTCCGCGCACGACCCGCACGGCCGCCGAGCTGACCCGCGCCGAGATCGCGCGTGGGCGAACCGCGCTGGCCAGGAAGATCGCGCGCTGGCGGCCGGCGGTGGTCGCGTTCGTCGGCGTCAGCCTGTACGCGATGTTCTTCGGACGGGCGGCGGGCGGCGGCCCCGGCCCCAAACCGGAGAAGATCTCCGGCGCGCGCGTGTTCGTCGTCCCGAACCCGAGCGGCCTGAACGCCAGCTACCCCGGCTTCGCGCACAAGCTGATCTGGTTCCGGAAGCTCCGGCGCTTCGTCGGCGACGACGGCGAAAACTAGCTCAGAACCCGAAGGCGAGGCCGACGTTGGCGTCCAGGTGGACGGTGAAATCGGGGAAAGCGAGCACCGAGTTCACCTGCAGCACGCCGGCGAACCGATCGGTGAAGTCGTACATCAGCCCGCCGCCCGGCCCCAGCAGCACCGGACCGGCGCCGATGGTGTCGACGCAGCCCTCGGTGTGCGAGACGCCGCAGTTGCTGATCTTCTGGTTCTCGAAGCTGACCTTGTGGCGGATGCGCCCGCCCCCGGCCGCCAGCGAGAAGAACGGGTGGAGTTTGCTCTCGCCGCCGAACCGCCAGGTCGCCTTGGCGAACGCCGCGAACGCGTAGTTGGCCGCGTGGCAGTGGGCCTCCGGGCACATCCGCTGCGTCAGCTCGTAGATGTCGGTCGTGCCGGTGATGTACTCGTAGCGCAGCTGCAGCGACAGCATCAGCGACGAGTTCAGCCAGTAACCGAACTCCGGAGCGATCTGGCCGACGCCCGACACCGCCAGGCCGGCCGGGTTGACGTTCAGGTCCCGGTTCAGGTCGCCGTTGCCGGTGGCGTAGCCGCCGCCCATCCCCGCCAGCATCGCGACGAAGTAGCGGTGGTCGGGCCCCTCGCCCTCCTCCTCGTCCTCGTCGTCGTCGTCGTCTTCCTTCCGGCTCACGCCCACGCCCAGCAGCCGGATGGTGAGCGGGTTGTCGACCGACCCCCGCGCCGCCACAGGAGCGCCGTTGGCGTCCTCGGCTTCGATGTAGTAGGCGACGGTGCCGCCCGACGTCGCGCTGGTCGGGATCTCGGCGCCGTAGCGGCCATCGGCGACCTCTTTCATCTCGCGCCCGAGAAACTCCGACGCGCCCTCGGGACGGTAGGCGAGGATGATCTTCTCGAACTGCAGGTCGTTCTGGACCCCGACGGTCACCGAGATCGCGCTCCCCTGCTTCCCTTCCGACACCGGTTCGTGCACCAGGCCGTTCGCGGAGACCTCGGGCTCGCCCGGCGGCTTGGGCGGCGTCGGCGGCGGTTCGGAGGGCGGCGGCGTCGGCGGCGTGACGGGCGTCGGCGGCGGCGGTGGGGTCGCCCCACCCTTCGCCTCGTTGAACGCGTCGGACAGCTCCGGCGTCACCAGCGTCTTGGTCAGGCCGATGTCGCTCTGGATCTCGATCGCCTTCTTGAACTGCTTGATGCCGAGATCGCGCTGCTTGAACCCGACGATGGCGACGATGCCGAAGTGAATGTGCGTGCGCGCCTTGATCGGGTGCTTGTCGAGCCCGGCCTGCGAGGCCAGATCCAGCGCCTGCTTCAGGATCTTGCGGGCGTCTTCATACTTCTTTGCCTGGAACGCCGCGATGGCGTCCCGGTTCATCTGCGTGATCTGATCGACCGCCTCGTCCGGGTCGGGGGCCGCTTCCGCCCGGGCTCGCGACGCGGGTAACACGAGCAAGGCGGCCAGCACGGTGACGCGAAACAGCGCGTGGACGGGATGCCTCATGCGGTGTTGCCTCGAACTGAACTGTGGAGAAAGGGGGATCCAGGTGGGACTGAATCCCTCAGGAGCGGGGGGTGGACCAACGATCTCTATCACGGATTGCCCGAAATTTATTAGGGAACTCTGGGGGAGTGTCCGGCCCCCACCGGCACGGCCCACCCTATGCCCGCTCAGCCGCATTTCGATCCCGGTTCGTTCTCGCCGCGGGCCCCCGGGCGGCCCCCTATTTTTCGCGGCCGCCCCTGGCGGGCTTCGTAGAAGTGGTTACGTCTCGTCCTTGCTGTTCCAAAACCGCTTCCAGGAACGAGGACATTTACCATGAACCAACACCCAGACGACCTCCTCACCCCGAGCGACGCAGCGCGTGTGCTCGGACTGTCTGCGGACTCCGTCCGCGTCCTTTCAGACAATGGCCGTTTGCCGTCCATGCGGACGGTGAGCGGGCGCCGGCTTTTCCGGCGTTCCGATGTTGACCGGCTGGCCATCCAGCGGGCGCAGAGCCTGACGGGCGGGCACGGGGGAGGGGCACAGGCGGCGTATCCGGAGGAATAGGCCTTGGATCCTGCGCGGGGGAAACAGGGTCCGGAGCCGTCCACGTCCCACACCAGCCAGAAGAAGAGAGCAGCGCACGCCCGGCCCAGGGCGGCGTCCCGTGAAGGGGCGCCCGGCCGGGGTGCGCTCGCTAGCCTGCTGTCAGCGCTCCGCGCCGCGCGGCAAGGGGATTTCTCTGTCCGCCTGCGGTTCGGTGCGGATGAGGTGAACGGGTCGAATGATCGGGAAACGCAGGTACTAGGACAGGGCAAGAACGGAAGGGCGCACGCCAAGAACGGCGCGGCCCGCAACGGACACAGCAAGAACGGCCACGGCGAGGACTTCGACGGCCTGGATGCCGCAGTGATGCGCGACATCGCCCGGGAGTTCAACGCCATGGTCGCGCTGAACGAGGGGCTGGCCGGCGAGATGATCCGCGTGGAGCGGGTCGTCGGCCGCGAGGGCCGGATGACCGAGCGCGTGGCGCTGCGCGAGATGAACGGCGGCTGGGCCGCCAGCGTCGGCTCGATCAACGCGCTGATCGGCGACCTGGTTCAGCCGACCACCGAGGTCGCGCGCGTCATCAGCGCCGTCGCCGAGGGCGACTTCACTCGCAAGATGGCCCTGGAGATCGAGGGCCAGCAGGTGAAGGGAGAGTTCCTGCGCATCGGGACAACTGTCAATGGGATGGTCGATCAGCTGTCGTCGTTCGCCGCCGAGGTCACGCGCGTCGCCAAGGAGGTCGGCACCGACGGCAAGCTGGGCGGCCAGGCGGACGTGCCCGAGGCGGCCGGCATCTGGCGCGACCTGACCGACAACGTCAACCTGCTGGCCAACAACCTGACCGCGCAGGTCCGCAACATCGCCGAGGTGACGACGGCCGTCGCCCGCGGCGACCTGTCGAAGAAGATCACCGTCGACGCGAAGGGCGAGGTGCTCGAGGTCAAGAACACCGTCAACACGATGGTCGATCAGCTGAACAGCTTCGCTGCCGAGGTCACGCGCGTCGCGAAGGAGGTCGGCACCGAGGGCAAGCTGGGCGGCCAGGCGCAGGTGCCGGGCGTCAGCGGCACCTGGAAGGATCTGACCGACAACGTCAACTTCATGGCCTCGAACCTAACCGCGCAGGTGCGCGGCATCGTCAAGGTCGTCACCGCCGTCGCCAACGGCGACCTGACCCAGAAGCTGATTGGCGTCGAGGCGAAGGGCGAGATCGCCGCGCTGGCCGACACGCTGAACAGCATGACCAAGACGCTCGGCATCTTCGCCGAGCAGGTGACCAGCGTCGCGCGCACCGTCGGCGTCGAGGGGAAGTTGGGCGCGCAGGCCGAGGTGCCCGGCGTCGCCGGCACCTGGAAGGACCTGACCGACAACGTCAACCTGCTGGCCAACAACCTGACCGCGCAGGTGCGCAACATCGCCGAGGTGACGACGGCGGTCGCGACCGGCGACCTGTCGAAGAAGATCACCGTCGACGTCAAGGGCGAGATCCTCGAGCTGAAGATCACCATCAACACGATGGTCGATCAGCTGCGCGCCTTCGCGGGCGAGGTGACGCGCGTCGCGAAGGAGGTCGGCACCGAGGGCAAGCTGGGCGGCCAGGCCGACGTCAAAGGCGTCAGCGGCACCTGGAAGGACCTCACCGACAACGTCAACGTGCTGGCCGGCAACCTGACCGACCAGGTGCGCAACATCGCCAAGGTCACCACCGCCGTCGCGAACGGCGACTTGTCGCAGAAGATCACGGTGTCGGTGAAGGGCGAGGTGCTCGAACTGAAGAACACCATCAACACGATGGTCGATCAGCTGCGCGCGTTCGCCAGCGAGGTGACGCGCGTCGCGCGCGAGGTCGGCACCGAGGGCAAGCTGGGCGGCCAGGCGCAGGTGCCGGGCGTCAGCGGCACCTGGAAGGACCTGACCGACAACGTCAACCTGCTGGCCGGCAACCTGACCGACCAGGTGCGAAACATCGCCAAGGTCACCACCGCCGTCGCGAACGGCGACCTGTCGCAGAAGATCACCGTCGACGTCAAGGGCGAGATCCTCGAGCTCAAGGACACCATCAACACGATGGTCGATCAGCTGCGCTCGTTCGCGGGCGAGGTGACCCGCGTCGCGAAGGAGGTCGGCACCGAGGGCAAGCTGGGCGGCCAGGCCGAGGTCAGGGGCGTCAGCGGCGTCTGGAAGGACCTGACCGACAACGTCAACTCGATGGCGTCCAACCTGACCGCGCAGGTGCGCAACATCGCGCTGGTGACGACGGCGGTCGCGAACGGCGACCTGTCGAAGAAGATCACCGTCGACGTCAAGGGCGAGATCCTCGAGCTCAAGAACACCATCAACACGATGGTCGATCAGCTGAACAGCTTCGCGAGCGAGGTGACGCGCGTCGCGAAGGAGGTCGGCACGGAAGGCAAGCTGGGCGGCCAGGCCGAGGTGCCGGCGGTCGCGGGCGTCTGGAAGAACCTCACCGACAACGTCAACTTCATGGCCCGCAACCTGACCGCCCAGGTGCGCGGCATCGTCAAGGTCGTCACCGCCGTCGCCAACGGCGACCTGAAGCAGAAGATGGTCGTCGAGGCGAAGGGCGAGATCGCCGCCCTCGCCGACACCATCAACAGCATGACCGACACGCTCTCGACGTTCGCCGAGCAGGTGTCGACGGTCGCGCGCGAGGTCGGCGTCGAGGGCAAGCTGGGCGGCCAGGCGCGCGTCCCGGGCGTGTCGGGCACCTGGAAGGACCTGACCGACAACGTCAACTTCATGGCCTCGAACCTGACCACGCAGGTGCGCGGCATCGTCAAGGTCGTCACCGCCGTCGCCAACGGCGATCTGTCGCAGAAGCTGATCGGCGTCGAGGCGAAGGGCGAGATCGCCGCGCTCGCCGACACCATCAACAGCATGACCGACACGCTCGGCACGTTCGCCGAGCAGGTGTCGACGGTCGCGCGCGAGGTCGGCATCGAAGGCAAGCTGGGCGGCCAGGCGAAGGTGCCGGGCGCCGTCGGCACCTGGCGCCAGCTGACCGACAACGTCAACCAGATGGCCGGCCAGCTCACCACCCAGGTGCGCAAGATCTCCGAGGTGACCGACGCGGTCACCAAGGGCGACCTGACGCGGTCGATCGAGGTCGAGGCGCAGGGCGAGGTGGCGTCGCTGAAAGACAAGATCAACCAGATGATCATCAACCTGCGTGAGACCACGCAGAAGAACGCCGAGCAGGACTGGTTGAAGACGAACCTGGCGAAGTTCAGCTCGATGATGCAGGGGCAGAAGAACCTGGAGACGGTGTCGCGCCTGATCATGAGCGAGCTGACGCCGCTGGTGTCGGCGCACCACGGCGGCTTCTTCATGATGGACTGGGAGGGCCAGGGCCCGATCCTGAAGCTGACGTCCACGTACGCGTACCGGGAGCGCAAGGGCGTCGGCAACCGCTTCCGCCTGGGCGAGAGCCTGATCGGCCAGTGCGCGCTGGAGAAGAAGACGATTCTCCTGACGCGCGTCCCGCACGACTACATCCACATCTCGAGCGGCCTCGGCGAGGCGCCGCCGCTGAACATCATCGTGCTGCCCGTGCTGTTCGAGGGCGAGGTGAAGGCGGTGATCGAGCTGGCGTCGTTCCACTCGTTCAGCCCGATCCACCAGCTGTTCCTCGATCAGCTGATGGAGTCGATCGGCGTCGTGCTGAACATGATCGGCGCCAACATGCGCACCGAGGAGCTGCTGCAGCAGTCGCAGTCGCTCACCCAGGAGCTGCAGTCGCAGTCGAAGGAGCTGACGCAGCAGCAGGAGGAGCTGAAGCGCACCAACGTGGCGCTGGAGAAGCAGGCCATCGAGCTGGAGGACAAGGCGCGCCTGCTGTCCGAGCAGAACGCGAAGGTCGAGGTGAAGAACCGCGAGGTCGAGCAGGCGCGCGTGTCGCTGGAGGAGAAGGCCGAGCAGCTCTCCATGATCTCGAAGTACAAGTCCGAGTTCCTAGCCAACATGTCGCACGAGCTGCGCACGCCGCTCAACAGCCTGCTGATCCTGGCCAAGCTGCTGTCCGACAACCCGGAGCGGAATCTGAGCGACAAGCAGGTCGAATACGCCAAGACGATCTACGCGTCGGGCGGCGACCTGCTGACGCTGATCAACGAGATCCTGGACCTGTCCAAGGTCGAGGCCGGGAAGATGCCGGTCGAACCGCGCGAGGTCGCGCTGGCGGACATCACCGACTTCGTCGATCGCTCGTTCCGCCCGCTCGCGGAGCAGAAGGATCTCGCCTTCAGGACCGACGTCGACGTCGACCTGCCGACGGACATCCACACCGATCCGCAGCGGCTGCAGCAGGTGCTGAAGAACCTGCTCGCCAACGCGCTGAAGTTCACGTCGCGCGGGTCGGTCACGCTGCGCGTTCACCGGCCGAGACCGGGGATGCGCTTCCTGAGCGACTCGCTGCGCGAGGGGGGCGTGGTCGGCTTCTCGGTCGTCGACACCGGCATCGGCATCGCGCGCGACAAGCAGCAGCTGATCTTCGAGCCCTTCCTGCAGGCGGACGGCACCACCAGCCGCAAGTACGGCGGCACCGGCCTGGGGCTGTCGATCTCGCGGTCGATCGCGCGCCTGCTGGGCGGCGAGATCCACATCGAGAGCGAGGTCGGCAAGGGGAGCTCCTTCACGCTCTACCTGCCCGAGCACCACGTCGCGCCGGCCTCCGACGACGCCACGAACGGACGCGACGACTGGGCCTCGAGCGCGGCCACGTTCGCCAACGTGGTCGGCACGCCGGCGGCGCTCGCCGAGCCCGACCCGATCGTCACGCGGCCCATCGACGACGATCGCGCCGCCATCGGCGAGGACGACCGCGTGCTGCTGGTGGTCGAGGACGACGTGTCGTTCGCCCGCATCATGCTGCAGATGGGGCGCGAGAAGGGCTTCAAGGTGATCGTAGCGACCCGCGGCGACACCGGGCTGGCCCTGGCGAGCAAGTACGCCCCCGACGCGATCACCCTGGACATCAAGCTGCCCGGCCTCGACGGTCTGACGCTGCTCGATCGCCTCAAGCGCAGCCCGACCACCCGGCACATCCCGGTGCACGTGATCTCGATCGACGAGATGAGCCGGCGCGGCGCCGCGCTGGGCGCGTTCGCGTACCTCGAGAAGCCGGTCAGCCGCGAGGCGCTGGAGGGGGCGTTCGAGGAGATCACGACGTTCCTGGACCGGCCGGTCCGGCGCCTCCTACTGGTCGAGGACGACGATCGCCAGCGCCAGACCATCGTCGAGCTGGTGGGCGACGGCGACGACGTGCACGTGACGGCGGTGCGCACCGCCGAGGACGCCGTGGCGGCGCTGGAGAGCGGCGACTTCGACTGCATGGTGGTCGACCTGGTGCTGCCGGGCGACGACGGCATCCAGCTGCTCGAGAAGGTGCGGGCGAAGAGCGTCGCGCGGCAGCTGCCGGTCATCGTCTACACGGGCAAGGATCTGACGCCGGAGGACGACGAGGCGCTGAAGAAGTACGCGCAGTCGGTGATCCTGAAGAGCGCCGTGCATTCGCCCGAGCGCCTGCTGAGCGAGACGGCGCTGTTCCTCCACCGCGTGGAGACCAACCTGCCCGAACGCTCCAAGGCGGTGCTGGAGGCGAGCCGCCACAGCGACGCGTCGGTGGCGGGGCGCAAGGTGCTGGTGGTCGACGACGACGTCCGCAACATCTTCGCCATGACCAGCGTGCTGGAGGCGAGCGGCCTGGAGGTGATCTACGCCGAGAACGGGCAGGCCGGGATCGAGGCGCTGACCAAGGATCCCAGCATCGACGTCGTGCTGATGGACGTGATGATGCCGGGCATGGACGGCTACGAGACCATGCGCGCCATCCGCGCCAATCCGGTCTTCCGCGGCATCCCGATCGTCGCCATCACGGCGAAGGCGCTGAAGGACGACCGCAACAAGTGCCTCGAGGCCGGCGCCTCGGACTATCTGCCCAAGCCGGTCGACACCGAGAAGCTGCTCGACCTGATCCGGCTGTGGACCGGCCGCGGCGAGGGCGTCTCGCTTCAGTAAAACGGAAAGAAGGAAGGAAGAACGTGGACCACCGGCACGCGCCGCCCGAGTCAGGCCAGCAGGCGGCCGAGCCGCGCGCCAGCATCCTGATCGTCGACGACCACCCGGCCAACCTGGTGGCGCTGGAGGCGATCCTGTCGCCGCTCGGGCACGAGCTGGTGATGGCGCGCTCGGGCGAGGAGGCGCTGCGCCGCATCCTGCACGGCGAGTTCGCGCTGATCCTGCTGGATGTGCAGATGGGGGACATGAACGGCTTCGAGACCGCCAGCCTGATCAAGCAGCACCCGCGCAGCCGGCACATCCCGATCATCTTCATCACCGCGGTCAACCGCGACGCGGCCCACGTGTTCCGCGGCTACTCGCACGGCGCGGTCGACTACCTGGTCAAGCCGTTCGACGCCGACATCCTGCGCTCGAAGGCGGCGGTGTTCATCGAGCTCTATGTGCGCGGCGAGAAGCTGAAGCTGCAGGAGCGCCTGCTGCACCAGCGCGAGCGCGACGCGGCCGAGCGCCGCAGCCAGGAGCGCTACCGGCGGCTGCTGGACGCCATGCCCCAGTGCATCTGGGCGGCCGACGCCGCCGGCCACGTCAACTACTGGAACCGCCCGGGGCTGGCGTATTGCGGCCTGCAGCCAGCCGACGTCCGCGAGGAGTCGTTCTGGGACTGCCTGCACCCGGACGATCGCGTGGACGCGCGCGCCGGCTGGGAGGCAGGGCTGCGCAGCGGCGCTCCGTTCGAACGGCTGGTGCGCATCAAGCGCGCGGCCGACGGCAGCTACCGGTGGCACATCGCGCGCGCCGTGCCGGAGCGCGACGGCGACGGGACGGTGGTGGGCTGGATCGCGACGGCGACCGACATCGACGATCAGAAGCAGGCCGAGGAGGCGCTGCGCAAGGCGATCATCCTGCGCGACGACTTCCTGTCGGTGGCGTCGCACGAGCTGCGCACGCCGCTGACGTCTCTGAAGCTGGAGGTGGCGAACCTGTCGCGCATCGCCCAGCGCAACGGCGGCGGCGAGAGCGCGCCGCGCCTGCTGGCCAAGGTGGAGAAGATCGACTCGCAGGCGGCGCGCCTGCACCGGTTGATCGACGAGCTGCTGGACGTGTCGCGCATCGCCGCGGGGCGGCTGGAGCTGCACGTCGAGACCGTCGACCTCGCGCAGGTGGTGAGCGAGGTCGGGTCGCGCTTCACCGACGAGGCGGCGCGCGCCGGATCGACGCTGAACGTCCACGCGCCCGCGGAGGTGGTGGGCCGCTGGGACAAGAGCCGCCTCGACCAGGTGGTCACCAACCTGGTGTCGAACGCGATCAAGTACGGCGACAACAAGCCGATCGACGTGAGCGTCGCCAGCGACGAGAAGAACGCGATCGTCACCATCCGCGACCGCGGCCTCGGCATCGCCGAGCACGACCACGAGCGCATCTTCGGCCGCTTCGAACGCGCGGCGTCGAGCCGCCACTACGGCGGCATCGGATTGGGCCTGTGGATCGTCAAGCAGATCATCGACGCCCTGGGCGGCACGGTGACGGTCGCGAGCACGCCGGGCGACGGCTCGACGTTCAGAGTCGAGCTCCCCCGCTACGCCGACAAGATCCGCCACCCCACCCCCGTCGCCGGCAACGGCACGGATCGCGCGCGTTCGTCCGTGCAGCCCTCTTAGCCTCTCCCTGTGGGAGAGCCGGCGCCGCAGGCGCCGGGTGCGGGGCGCCGTCGTAAGCTCTGCCTCCGATGAAGTACAACGCCCGGGACCCGCTGACTGGCGCCGTCGATCTCCGCCTGTACGAGAAGTACCTCGAACGCGACCGCGCAGAGTTCGCCGCCCGCATCCACGGCGCCGACCTCCTGTCGATCGACCGCTTCTTCCCGAAGGGACCGCAGTGCTTCCACGACGCCCGCTTCGACCGCTTCTCGCTGACGGCCCACGGAACCGAGCGCCCGGGATCGCACGCCCAGACCCTTCGCGCCGAGCTCCGCCTGCGAGGCCCGTTCTTCGATCGCGACTTCGAGCTGCACTACGACGACGTCACGTCCTGCACCTTCCAGGCGCCCGAGCCCGACGACGATCTGCTGACGCACGAGGTGCGGCCGGAGGACGGGCTCGTCGTTCACGAGCTCGCGTTCGACCACGGCAGGACGATTGCGATCACGTGCCGTGAGATGCGGTTCGTCGAGATTCGATGAGCGCTGAGCGGCCCATCGTGCAGATTGAATGCCAAGGAGGACGAATGAACACCGCGGTCGTTGCAGTCGAGTTGACGCGTGAGCAAGCTCTGGTGCTTTTCGATTGGCTGGCGCGATTCAACAAGGATGCTGCTCGGAGCCTGTTCCATGATGAGGCTGAGCAACGGGTCCTTTTCGATCTCGAGGCCACCTTAGAGAGCCTGCTCAGCGAACCCCTCGCAGCCAACTACTCTGAGCTCCTAAGGCACGCACGCGAATGCATCAGAGATCGAGAGTAGCTCCTCCACCGCCAAAAGACTCTCCGCTCCACCCGTCTTAGGAACGCTCCCGCTCAGTCATTCCTCGCCTGCATCACCTCCGCCGGCGCCTCGGCCCCGCGCCGCGCGTGCCACGACACGTCCGCGCGCCCGCTATCGCCCGCGACATTGGCCAGGCAGATCGCCTCGTCATCCCGCACCGCCAGATCCAGCTCGGTGCTCGCGCTCTCCCGGAGCGCGCGTACCTCTGAGCGGACGGCGCTGGCGCAGTCCGCGGCGCCGGTCGCGTCGAGCTTGACTCTGTAGATATTGAGGGTCTTGCGGCTGCGGACGTCGACGTGGAGCAGGCGGGCCGGGCCGCTGACGATCAGCTGCGAGCTCCCTGCCCCCAGCGTGGTGGCGACGCGAACCTCGGCGGCGCGGTGGAGGCCGGAGGCCCCGGTGGTGTTGCAGCCGCTGGCCATCAGGACGGCGGCGACGCCGAAGATCACTGCGCCCGCGACGCAGATGCGATTGAACGAGAACATGCTGGCTCCCCCTGTCTCGATGCTGTCGGTCATGACGTCCACGAGGGAGGGCATGAGCAACGGGCGGGCCAAGAGACGGGGTGCGCGTAAGTGGCTGATCGACGCGGCGTTTTGGTTCTGACGCGACTCCCGACGGGTCGGACGATTCGTACGAAGCGGCCGACGGATCGTCTGATCGGCGGCACCGCAACGGCCTGCTTTTCTGCGCTCGGCAAGGTCGGGTTGGAAGCGCGCCGAATCGGAACAGTGCCAAATCAAGTTCGTCGGGTGGAGTCCCAGCTGCCCGCTCTTCCCGTCTCCCCTCACCGCCCGGCCTTCGGCCGGGGCTGCCTCTCCCGGAGGGAGAGGCGAAGATCAGGCGCGGAACAACGCGCGCATCATCTCGGCGAGCTGGCCTTTCACCATCGTGGCGGAGGGCATGAGGGCCTGGCCGAAGGTGCGGGCGGAGGGGAAGCGGCTGGCGGGGTCCATAGCCAGCACCTTCTTGAGCAGCTCGGGGGCGGGGGACGGGAGCTTGGCGATGCGCGCCAGGTGGTCGACCGTCGGGCCGGTGGCGGCCTGGTACAGGATCTCACCGGCGCCGGCGCCCTGGTAGAAGGCCTCGCCTGACAAGAGCTCGAACATCACGAGGCCCAGCGAGAACAGATCCGAGCGGCAGGTGACGTCGCCGCCGCGCGCCTGCTCGGGGGACATGTAGCCGACGTTGCCTTTGACGTTGCCTTCCTTGGTCTTGGTGACGCGCTCGGCCGCCTTGACGATGCCGAAGTCGAGCAACTTCACGTCGCCCTCGAAGCTGAGCATGATGTTGGTGGGCGAGACGTCGCGGTGGACGATGCCGAAGGGGCGGCCCTGGGTGTCGACGCGGTCGTGGGCGTAGGCGAGGCCGGCCAGCACCTCGTGGATGATGTAGTAGACCATCGGCGCGGGCATGGTGCGGCCGTACTTCTCGGCGTAGCGCGCGCCGATCTGGGCCAGGGTGTGGCCCTCGACGAACTCCGCCGCGAGGTAGTAGCCGTCGCCGACCTTGCCGAAGTCGGACACGGTCACGATGTTCGAGTGCGCCAGTACGGAGCCGAGGCGCGCCTCGTCGATGAACTGCGCGACGGCCTCCGGGTTCAGGGCCAGGTGCGGCTTGAGGCGCTTGATGACGACCTGCCGCTCGAAACCCTCGGCGCCGCTCATCATGGCGGTGAACACCTCGGCCATCCCGCCCTCCCCGATCCGCTCCATCAGCCGGTAGCGGCCGAACTGCTGGCCGCCCTCCGCGGCGATCGCGGTCGCCAGCGCCGGCCCGCCGGACACCGGTGGACCCGAGGGCGGCGTGAGGCGCACGGCCGGCGGCATGGGGGCGAACGACGCCGACGGCCGCGGCGCCTGGCTCGTGGCCGCGGTGGCGTGCGTGGCGCCGCTCAGGCGCCCCGGCAGCACGACGAACGGCGGCCTCTCGTCGCTGATCGGCACGGCCGAAAGATCCACGGGCGCCTCCGCCGGCTGCCGGCGACCGCCGCGCATCATCAGGGCGATGCCCGCCAGCAGCAGCGCCAGGCCCGCGGCGCCGCACGCGACGACCAGCGCGAACGGCAGCGGATGCCCCTGCCGGTGCGCGAGGCCGAGCAGCCAGATCTTGTCGCCGATCGCGACGGCGGCGCCGTTCCAGTCCGCGCCCGGCGGCGCGAACGGCCCCTCCGCCTCGTGGCCGACCAGCGTGCTGGCGGCGGCGCCGACCTCGCCGTCACCGACGGACATGCGGACGCGCCGACCGTCGGACAGCGCCAGCGCAGCCGCGGGCGGCGCCAGCAGCTTGCCGAGCGCGGCCCGGTCCAGCGGCCGCCCGAGCAGCACGGTGAAATCGAACCCGCCGCGCGGCAGCTTGAACGTGCCGCCCGCGACCAGATAGATGTCGCCCTTCGAGTCGAGCGCGCGCACCGACGCCTCGCCGCCGGCCCGCACCCGGCGCGCGAGGTCGGCGACCGCCGCGCGCTCCAGCCCCTGCGTCACCAGCACGTCGTCGCCGACCACGATCGCCGCGCCGCGGCCGCGATACGGGTCCCACCAGTCCTCGTGCTCGAACAGATCGGTGATGGTCAGCGGGTCGGCCCGGTTCGCCAGCGCCGAGCGCAGCTGCGGAATGTCCGCCACCTGCTCCAGCTCGCGCTTGACGCCGGCCTTCAGCTCCCCGAGCTGCGCCTCCACGCCCGCGCCGACCTCGGCCGCCTGCCGGGCGGCGGCGGCGTCAGCCGCGCCGCGCTGGCGATGAAGGACGAATCCGCCCGCGAGCGCGCCCACCCCGACGGCGACGAGGACCCCACCGAAACGCAGCGCTGCCCGACTGTCCACCGACCTCCTGCCTCACTCCTTGTACGCGTCGTACGGCTCGCCGGTCTTCTTGTTGTGGGCGTGCGACTCGACGTGCAGCGTCAGCTTCACGCTGGCGCCCGCGCCCGTCAGGGTGACGTTCTCGCTGACGACGCGCGCCTCCGGCGTCCAGGCGGCGATCTGCCGCGCGCCGATCGGCACGTTGTCCAGGTGAAAGCTGCCGTCCGCGTTCACCTTCGTGTAGTAGCGGTTCGGAACCACGAGCAGATCAGCGCGCATCTTCGCGTGCATGTTGCAGAACACCTCGACCACCCCAGGCGTGAACAGCCTGACGATACCGGCTTTCTCGCCCGTGTGGTAGCTGCCCAGGTCGAACGGCTGGGTCGGCGACGGCGAGAAGACGTTGTGCAGGATCGGGTCGGCGTTCGGAAACGACACGCGCGTGCCGCGCTGGACGATGGCCGTGTCGGGCACGAACGCCCGGTCCCTCTGGAGGATCTCCATGTGCCTTTCAACGGCGGGCTCCTTGATATTTTCAACGTAAACGTAGACCGGGCCGTGGCCCTTGCCGGTCACGTCGACGCGCCCGGAGATGGAGGCGAACCGGGGAGTCCCCGCCGCGGGCGGTGTTTCCACCGGGCCCGGCTGCGGTCCAGGCAGGTGCGCCTCGGCCGTCGGCGCGGGCGTCGGCGGGAGGGGTGGGGGCGGCGGCGCGGCGACGGCGCCGCCCCCGCGGCCGTTGCTCTGCAACAGCTTCAGCAGGTACTCGAAGTGCGCGCTCTCGATCTGCGTCAGCCGCAGGATCAGCTCGCTCTGCTGATCGACGCGCTGCTTGAGCGCCGCGAAGTCCGCCGCCGTCGGCGGGCGCGCCGGCGCCGCGCGGGCGCCCGCGCCGCCCAGCAGGCAGGCGGACAGGGCGGCGGCGATCATCGTGGCAATGCGCTTGCTGCGGCTCATTCGGTTCCTTTCCACATGTCAGTAAGACCAGACCACCGACGACGTGAAGACGTCGTTGGGTATCGACGGCACGCCCCCGTACTCGCCGTTGTGAAGGTATTCGATCTTGGCGACGATGCGTTCGCTGACGACGAAGCGCAGCCCGGTGGTCAGGCGCCAGGACTTCGTGACGTACAGCCGCTCGCCCCCGCCCGCCACCCGCGGATCGCCGAGCCAGACGAACGCGTCGCGCAGCTCGCCGCGCACGATCACGCCGACGAAGCGCGACAGCATCGACGTCAGCTGCACGTACCCGCCGTTGTTCAGGCGCAGGCCGTAGACGCGGTGGTTGAGATCGACGGGCGGACCGACCTCGCCGTCGGCGCTGCCGCGCAGGAACTCGGCGGAGAGCGTGAACCACCGCCAGCCGAGCTGCAGGTCCGCCCCGGCGAACCAGATCGGGTGGCGGCTGTCGAGAGCGCGATCCTGCGCGCCGTACAGCCCCGACGCGCCGAGCTCGAGCCGGAGGCGCGGCCCCAGCGGCGGCGCGATGGCGACGCGGCCGCTCACGGTCTTGCCCGCGTTGCTGTCGGTCTCGTCGTAGAAATGAAACGGCTCGATCACCGACGATCCGTTGGTGACCGCGCCCGCCACCGTCAGCAGATCGCCGGGCCCGATCCGGCTGCGCACCTTGACGCCGACCGGCGTGCCGGTCGTGTAGCGCGCGATCAGCGACGGCGTGATGCCGAAGCGCTGGTTCGCCTTGCGCGAGCGGTACTCGATGCCCAGCACGGAGTCGAACTTGCCGACGTAGATCGACGTGCGCCGCTGGGCGCCGACCTGCCACTCCAGCGACGCGATGTCGACCTCGAACGCGTCGCCCAGCCGGAAGTTGGTGCCGGTGCGTGGCATGAAGTCGACGCTCACCTTGCCGATCACGCTGTCGGCGAGCGCCGCGTTCACGGTCAGGTTCACCTCGTTGACGATGAAGCTGGGCGCGCCGTTCGAATCGATCAGGTCCTGGCGATCGACGCCGGGCGGGTTGCCGAGGTCGGCCGGCTCGCCGCGCGAGTTGATCGCGGGCGCCAGGATGTCGCCCAGGAACACCCAGGCGAACTGGTTCGCGTACTGCGGGAAATAGCGCATCGACGCGGGGCCGACGTCCTGGATGAAGCCGCTGCCGTCGCCCTGCGCCGCGAAGAAGCCGAGGTCCGCGTAACCGGAGAGCGTGAACATCGGCCGGCGCCCGGTGACGATGCCGCGCAGCTGGCGGACCTCTTCCTTCAATTCCTCGTA
>DATBHU010000616.1:0-3806 GCA_036557265.1 Polyangia bacterium | reverse complement strand
GCTCCGTCGCGTCCCGCCTGACCCCGCGCCAGAGGAACGATGATAGGTTGGGCGCGTGCTTTCGCCGCGCGCGCGTGCCCTGCTGAAGAAACCGGGTCTCTGGGTCGCGCTGGTCTATCTGTGCGGGATCGCGCTGCGCGCCCTCTACACGTACCGCGTGCAGCTCGCGACCGGGCAGATCTATTCGGACATGGAGCTCTACGTCGGGCTGGCGCGCCGGATCGCCGCGCACAGTCCGCTGATCGCGCCGGACGTCACCCACCCGCTCGGTTACCCGGCGCTGCTCGCGTTCCTGCTGTCGGCCGGCGGTTCGCTGGCGCGCGTGATCGACCTGCAGTTCGTGGTCAGCTGCCTGGTGCCGGGGGCGATCGGTCTGCTCGGCGCCGCGGCCTACGGGCGGCGCACCGGTCTGCTGGCGATCGTGTTCGCCAGCCTCTACTTCCCGTTCATCGAGTACGGCTCCGTGTTTCTCTCCGAGATTCACTTCATCTTCTGCCTGGCGCTGGCGTTCTCGTGCTTCTTCGTGGCCCGCCGCGCGCCCCGCCGGCGCACCGTGATCGCCGCCGTGCTGGCGGGCGGGCTCCTGCTGTCGATCGCCGCCTCGCTGAAGTCGGTGGCGCTCCCCGCCGCGTTCATGTTCTTCGTGGTCGACGGCCTGGCCCTGCTGGCCGCCCGGCCGTCGCCCGCCGGCGCGCGTCCGCTGCTCGCGCGCCTGCGGCCGTGGGCGGTCCGAGGGGTGGTGGTGGCGGCCGCCGCGGCGCCGCTGCTCGGCGTGCTGGCGCGCGTCTGCACCGCCGCCAACGACGGCAAGTTCTGCGTCACCGGCAACAAGATGGCCTCGGACTTCCTGCTCGGACACTACGGGCGGATCGCCGACATCGAGTGGCGGGCGGCAGGGAAAGATCTGTTCCGCTTCGGCAGCCCGGGCGCGCTGCTGCGTCACTACGACGCGCACGCGCTGGTGACGTTCTCGATGACCGACAGCGCGGCCAACTACGCCGAAGGCTGGCGCTGGATCGCGCGGCACCCGGGCGAGGCGATCGTGCTGTCGCTGGACCACGTCTACGACACGTTCGTCGGCCCGACGATGTGGCCGACGATGAACGCCGACGCCTGGCCGTTCGGGCACCTGTCGCAGTATCTGTTCTTCGTGCTGCTGCTGCTGCCGACGGTGCTCGCCTGCGCGCGCGTGCTGCGGCGGGGCGCCCGCGCGGCCCTGGCCAGCCAGACCGCGCTGGCGCTGGCGCCGATCGTGGCGCTGGCCGTCACCGTCGCGATCGCGACCGGCGAGGTGCGCTACCGGATCCCGTTCGACATCTTCTTCATGATCATCGCCTGCGCGTACTTCACCGGCGACCTGGCGCGCGTCGACCTCGGCGGCGCGGCGGCTATCCCCAGCGGAACAGCCGCAGCCCCGCCGCGAAGCTGAGCAGGCCCCAGGCCGCCATCACCGCCAGCGATCCGGCGATGCCGGCCACGCCGGCGCCGTCGACGATCACGGCGCGCAGCCCGTTGCACAGCGCCGTCAGCGGCAGCGCGTTGATGGCGGGCTGCATGAAGGCCGGGAAGTGGCCCGACGAGAAGAACACCCCCGACAGCACGAACATCGGCAGCATCACCAGGTTCATCAGGCCGCTCACCGTCTCGCTGTTCTGCGCGCGGCTCGCGACCAGGATCGCCACGCCCGCGAAGCTGGCGCTGCCCGTCAGGCTGACCAGCGCCAGCGCCAGCCACGACCCGGTCATGCGCACGTCGAACGCCAGCCGCGCGAAGATCAGGATCACCGTCAGCTCGATCGGGATCATGACCAGGCGCGCCAGCGCCTGCCCGTAGAACAGGTGCCGCCGGCGCATCGGCGCGGCCAGCAGGCGCTTGAGCAGCTTGCGCACGCGCATGTTCACCAGCACCCAGCCGATACCCCACATCGAGCCCGACATCAGGTTCATGCCGATCAGGCCCGGGATCAGGAAGTCGATGTAGCGCGCGCCGCGCTCGCGCACGATCTCGTCGCGCACCGGCCGCGGATCGCGCCGGCCCGCCGCCCGCTGCAGGACGTCGTCGACGACCGCGCGCCCGAGCCGCGCCTCCGGCCGCATCGGATCGAAGCGGTACGTGACCGCGCCGCGGTCTGCGGAGCCGGGCGGCGCCAGCACCAGCGCCACGTGGCCGGCGCGCAGCTCGTTGCGCGCCGTCGCCTCGTCCATCGCCGTCACCTTGACGCCGCCGTCCGCCAGCGCGCGCGTCACCTCCGCCGACACGCCGGGCAGCACGCCCACCGCGACCGGCTCCGGCCCGGTGGTGCGAAACGCCAGCCCGAGCGCGATCGAGATCAGGATCGGAAAGCCGAACACCCAGAACAGCGTGCCCGGCTCGCGCCGCAGCTCGCGCAGCCGCATCAGCGTCAGCTGGATGACCGGGTTCGGCCGCGCGCCGGCGCGGTCGCCGCGGGGTTCAACCATCGCGCAGGTGCCGGCCCGTCAGCGTGACGAACACGTCCTCCAGCGTGGCGTGGCGGGTCTCCAGCCGTCCGAGCGCGGCGCCTCGCCCGGAGACCAGCGCGATCAGCGCCGGCAGCGCGCGGGCGGGCTCCGACACGGTCAGCGCGCAGACGCCGTCGGGGCCGAGCCGCGCGCCGGTCACCGCCGGGAGCGCCAGCAGGTCGCCCTCGGCCAGCGCGGCGCCGGCATGTCCGCCGCCTTCGAGCCCGAACTCGATCACGTGCGCGGCGCCGAGGCCGCGGATCAGCTCGGCCGGCGAGCCCTCCTTGATGATGCGCCCGTGATCGATGATGGCGACCCGATCGCACAGGCGCGCCGCCTCCTCCATGTAGTGCGTGGTCAGCACGACGGTGCCGCCCGCCGCGCGGAAGCGCAGCACCAGATCCCACAGCTGCCGCCGCGACTGCGGATCCAGCCCCGTGGTCGGCTCGTCGAGGAACAGGATGTCGGGGGCGCCCACCAGCGCGCACGCGATCGCCAGCCGCTGCCGCTGGCCGCCCGACAGCTTGCCGACCCAGGCGTCGCGCTTCTCGCCCAGCTCGACGTCGGCCAGCAGCGCGTCCACCGGCCGCGCCTGCCGGTAGAAGCTGCGAAACAGCTCCAGCACCTCGGCGACCGAGAGGCGCTCGGGCAGCCGCGTCTCCTGCAGCGCGACGCCGATCCGCTCGCGCAGCTGCATCTCCTGACGCGCCCACGACAGGCCGAGCAGCTCGACCTCGCCCGCCGTCGGCTGCAGGAGGCCCTCCAGGATCTCGACGGTGGTGGTCTTGCCGGCGCCGTTCGGTCCCAGCAGGCCGAAGCACTCGCCGCGGCGGATCTCGAGGTCCAACCCGTCGACCGCCACCACCGCCGCGCGCGCGCCGCCGCGCGGCCAGCGCGCCGGGGCGTCGTAGATCTTGCGCAGACCGCGGCAAGAAACCGCCGGCCCCGACGACGCGGCTTGCATGCCTCCGTATAACAGAATAGGGTCCGCCCGCGTTACGATTGACGATCTTCGGGCGTGTCTTTCAGTGGTTGCGCATCGGGTTGGCGGGGACCGCGTTCCTGGGCGCCTGGATCGGCGCGGCGACCCTGACGGCGATCGTCTTCCCGCTGGCGCGCCTGCGGCGCCGCGGCGCGCCGGTGGTGGAACGGGCGGCGGCGTGCCAGCGCTGGCTGCAGCGCGCGTTCGTGCTGCTGTTCGATTACATGCGCCTCTGCACGCTGATCGACTTCAACCCGCGGGGCCTCGACGCGTCGACGCCCGGACCGAAGTTCGTGATGGTCGCGAATCACCCCACCCTCGTCGATCAGTGCGCGCTCTCGGCG
>DATBHU010000615.1:0-7730 GCA_036557265.1 Polyangia bacterium | reverse complement strand
ACGACGAGCCGCCGCGCGCGGGCGTTGCCGCGCGCGCGTGAGCGGTCGCACGTCGGCCGCGCCCGCGATCGGGTAGCCTAGCGGCGATGTCGAAGCCTCGGCGCCGGGCCGTCGTCTGCTGGTTGTTGCGGGCCGCGCTGGCGGCCGCGCCGGCCTCGTCGCTGAGCGGCGAGCCGCGCCGCCCCGCCCGCCGCCTGCCCGACGCGCGCGGCGTCGCCTACGCCGCCGAGGTCGCGCCCGGCCTCTATCGCGGCGGACAGCCGAGCGCGGAGGGGATCGCCTGGCTCAAGTCGATCGGCGTGAAGACCGTGTTGAACCTGCGCCACTACCACGGCGACAGCGAGCAGCGCGAGGTCGAGTCGGTCGGCCTGCGCTACGAGCGCATCGCGCTCACCTCGCGCGACGAGCCGACGCCCGAGCAGGTGGCGCGCTTCCTGGCGATCGTGCGCGATCCGGCGCTGCGGCCGGTCTACGTCCACTGCCAGCACGGCGTCGACCGCACCGGCGCGATGATGGCGGTCTACCGGATGGAGGAGGAGGGCTGGTCGAACGCCGACGCGTACGCCGAGATGGAGACGTTCGGTCCGCACTTCATCTTCCGCGACCTGCGCAACTTCGTGAAGACGTACCGTCCGCAGAAGCGGCGCTGACGCGGGCCCGCGCCCGGGCCGGCGCGGCCTCAGCCGCGGTGCGACCGCCGGGCGACCAGCCGCCAGCGCACGTCCAGCTCGTCCTTCACGTTCACGACGCCGGCCTTCGAGATCGGCTTGATGCCGAAGTCGGTCTGCCGCACCACGAACGTCCCGGTCGCCTCGACCGTGTCGCGGTCGAGCGCGACGCGCGCCGGGAGGGTGATCGCGCGCGTCACCCCGTGCAGGGTGAGCGCGCCGTGGATGGCCACGCGGCGCCCGCCCGGTTCGGCCCCGGCGTCGGTGACGGCGCGCGATTCGAACCGGATGGTCGGGAAGCTGGCGGCGTCCAGGCATTCGGGCCCGAGCATCGTCTTTTGCACGTCCGGGACATCCTTCGCCGGCTCCCCCGCGCCGGTCACGCGCAGCGCGGCCGCGTCGAACGTCACCTCGACCGACGATCGCGCCAGCTGCGCGGCGTCGGCCGTGACGCTGCCGCGCACGGCTGGCGCGACCACCTCGTGCTCGTGCCCGGCGAAGCCGAAGACGCCGGACTTGCCGACGTGGATGACGACGCGGCTGGCCTGCGCGTCGACCTCGAAGCGCGACGGCTCGGCGTACCCGGCGCGGTCGGCCAGGCCCAGCCACGCACCCGCGACGAGGGCGAGCACCAGTCCCGGCCGAGCGCGCCGCATGTCCTCAACCTCACCACGGCGCGGCGCAATGTAAAGCGCCAGAGCGCGGCGCGCCGGACGCGGCCGCGGCTCTAGCTAGAGGTGCGGTGAGACGGCGACGCCGCGGTAGATCTGGTTGGCGCTCAAGGTGGTGAAGACGGTCGTCGTCGGCGCGCCGCTGCCGGTGTCGACGAACGTGACCAGCCGGGCCGTCGTGCCCTCGTCGGTGGTGGCCATCAGGAAGACGTTGCCGCTGACCACCAGGCCCGCCAGACCCTTGAACTTGACCGAGGGGGTGAGGGTGAACGTGGTGGTCTTGTTCCAGCAGGGCGCCTGGACAGTCCCCGCCGCACACGTCCCGGTGGTGGCGAGCGTCCACTTCTGGATGCCCTGGTTCGAGCTCGAGCCGCCGCCGCTGTCGTCCGAGATGTAGAGCGTGTCGAGCCCGGGCGTGTTGCTGTCGCGATCGAAGAAGACGAACGAGAACGGGCTGGGACCGGTCGTCGGCAGGCCCGGCAGGATCGTCGCGGTCTGTGGGCCGGTGGTGGGCAGCCCCGAGCCGACCGTGAACACGGTGTTGAAGTTGCCCTGGCTGGCGGTGCCGTAGAGCTGGCCGTTGATGACGTGCAGCCAGCGCGCGTTGGTGGGGCTGGCGTTGAGGAGCTGCGTCAGCGTGCCGCCGCCGAGCGTCACGTACCAGATGCCGCCCGTGTTGACCCCGCCGACGGTGGCGCCGGCGCCGCCGACCCAGAACGCGCTGCCGTCTTGCGACGTGGCGCTACGGACGTTGTCGGTGTTGAACGCCGTCGCGATGTTGATCGAGGTCGACGAGTTCACCGTCCCGTCGGCCGCGACGCGCGCGACCACGCGGTTGATGCCGGCCGCGCCCTTGACGCTCGGGGTGCCGGGCGGGGTGTCGTAGCCCGCGAGGACCAGGTAGCGGCCGTCGCCCGACAGCGACAGGCCGCCCTCGGACGCGGCGCTGCCCGACGACGTGATGGCGAGGTTGCCGCCGACGATGCCGCTGTCGGAGGTGGGCAGCGCGGTCGTCCCGACCAGGCTGCCGTCCAGCCGGCGCTCCTCGATGCTGAGCGCCGCGGACGTGCTGCTGGTGCCGTCGAGCCGCAGCACGCAGAACGTGTCGACGCAGCTGCCGCTGCTGTCGCAGACGTGGCCGCCTTGGGTGCAGGCGGTCCCTTTCTGTTTCGCCGGCGTCATCGGCATCCCCGCCACGCACATCGCCGTCCGGCAATCGGGCGTGTTGATCGGGAGATCCGTGTCGTCGGGGATGCTCTTGACGCCGCCCATGCCGTTGCACACAGTCCGCTGGCAGTCGCCGGAGGGCTCCCCCGACACCGCCGTGCCGTCGGGCGGCTCGCTGATGCCGCACACGCCGGCGTTGCAGGTGCGGACGTGGCAGGGTGCGCTGTCGGGCCCGCCCGGGCAGGTCGAGGCGTCCAGGCACTCGACGCACTGGCCGACGTCGTTGCAGACGGTCCCCGTGCCCACGCTGCAGGCGACGCCGCTTCCGACCGGCGGGTTGCTCCGGAGGCCGCCCGAGCAGAGGTCCTGCGTGCAGGGGTTGTTGTCCACCAGCACGTCGTTGTCGTCGACGATGCTGACGACGCTGCCGTCCATGCAGACGTCCTTGTGGCAGTCGCCCGCGGTCTGGGTGCCGAGCACCGTGCCGTTGGCGACGTTGGCGAAGCCGCAGCTGCCGTTCATGCAGACGGCCACCTGGCAGGCGTTGGGCGGCGGCGCGCAGTTGGCCTCCGTGACGCAGCCGACGCAGGAGCCCATGCCGTTGCACATCAGGATGCCCCCGCAGCTGACGCCGGTCATGACGTTCGTGTTCGACGGCGTGCCGTTCACGCAGACGTCGTCGGTGCACGGGTTGCCGTCGACAGGAAGGTCGTTGTCGTCGACGGCGGGGGTGATCTCACCGCTCATGCAGACGTTCTTCTTGCAGTCGCCGGCCAGCCCGCCGTTCACGAGCTTGCCGTCGGCCTCCGGCGTCGAGCTGCAGGCGCCGGCGGCGCTGCAGGCGAACTTCCGGCAGTCGGTGTCGGTGCCGCAGTCGCTGGCCTTCAGGCACTGCACGCAGGACCCGGTGGCGTTGCACTGCACGCCGCCGGCCTGGTTGCACGGGGTGCCCGCGGAGCGCGGCGGGTTGATCGGCACGCCGGCGTTGCAGAGGTCGTCCGTGCAGAGCTTGCCGTCGACGAAGACGTCCGTGTTGTCGAATACCGCGATGACGCCGCCGATGCCGTTGCAGACGTTCTTCTGGCAGTCGCTCGGGGTCTGCATGGCGACGGCGGTCCCGTTGCCGACGTTGGTGGTGATGCAGGTGCCGGCGACCACGTTGCAGGTGTGCATCTGGCACGGGCTGTCGGCGCCGCAGTCGAGGTCCACGTTGCACTGCACGCAGGCGGGCGCGGTCGCGCTGCCGTTGCAGCGGATGCCGCCGCTCTCGTTGCACGACGAGTCCTTGGGCAGCGGCGGGTTCGAGGGCATACCGTTCGTGCACAGGTCCATCGTGCAGCCGTTGCCGTCCACCAGGACGTCGGTGTTGTCGATGACGCTGGTCGAGGCGCCGCCCATGCAGACGTCCTTCTTGCAGTCGCCCGCGACCTGGGTCGTGAGCGCCTTGCCGTCGGCTTCGTTGGCCATGCCGCACACGCCGCTGGTGCACGTGCGGTGGTGACAATCGGTGTCGGCGCCGGGGCACTCGCTGGCCTGCAGGCACTGCACGCAGGCCGGCGCGGTCGCGCTGCCGTTGCACTTGGTGCCGCCGCCCATGCCGCAGGCCGTGCCGGCGGTCTCGGCCGGGTTCGACTTCTGGCCGTTCGTGCACAGGTCCTTCGTGCAGGCGTTGCCGTCCACCGGCAGGTCGCTGTCGTCGTTGACGGTCTGGGTCTGGCCCAGGCCGTCGCACTGGACCTTCTTGCAGTCGCCCGCGGTCTGCGTCGCCAGCGCCGTGCCGGCCGCCGTGTTGTTGACGCCGCACATGCCGTCCGTGCAGGTGTGCGTCTGGCAAGTCGTATCGTCGCCGCAGTTCGCGGCGGTGACGCAGCCGACGCAGCCGCCCTGGCCGTCGCACATCAGGCCGTTGCCGCAGGCGGTTCCGCTCGACAGGTTCGGGTTCGACGGCACGCCGGCGTTGCACAGGTCGTCCGTGCAGGATTTGCCGTCGACCGGCTTGTCCGTGTCGTCATTGACGGTCCGCATCTCGCCGTTGCCGTCGCATTGCACGGCCTTGCAGTCGCCCGCCGTCTGGGTGGTCAGCGCGGTGCCCGCGGCCGTGTTGACGACGCCGCATGCGCCGTCCGTGCAGGTGCGGTGGTGGCACTCCGTGTCGGTGCCCGGGCAGCTGGCCGCCGTCAGGCAGCTGACGCAGGCGCCCTGGCCGTCGCAGATCGTGCTGGTGCCGCAGCTGCTGCCGGCGGTGACGAACGGGTTCGACGGCACGCCGCCCGTGCAGACGTCCGTCGTGCACGGGTTGCTGTCGGCGGGCAGGTCGAGGTCGTCGTTGACGACGATCGGCACGCCACCGCTGCAGACGTTCTTCTTGCAGTCGCCCGCGGTCTGGGCGGCGGTCAGCGTGCCGGCGGCGGCGTTGGTGACGCCGCACTGGCCGAGGATGCAGCTGCGCATGCGGCATTCGGTGTCGGTGCCGGGGCAGCTGTTCGGCGACAGGCACTGGACGCAGTTCGAGGCGCCGTCGCACACCAGGCTGGCGCCGCAGTTCGTTCCCGACGCGACCGGGCGGTGGGACGGCGTGCCCGAGCTGCACTCGTCGGTCGTGCACGGGTTGGTGTCGGCGGGCAGGTCGGCGTTGTCGTTGAACACCTGGGCGTTGCCCTGGCCGTCGCACTGCAGGCCCTTGCAGTCGCCCGCGGTCGGATCGACCAGCTTGTAGCCCGCGTCCTTGAAGGAGTGCCCGCACACGCCGGCGGCGCTGCAGGTCCGCGTGCTGCAGGCGGTGTCGGTGCCCGGGCAGTCGCTGGCCACCGTACAGCCGATGCAGGTGCCGCTCTGGCAGTGGTTGCCGCTGCCGCAGTTGGAGCCGTCCGCCGTGTTCGTGTGAGACGGCGCGCCCGTGGTGCAGATGTCGTTGGTGCAGGCGTTCTGATCGTTCGGCACGTCGGTGTCGTCGTTGACGACCGCCACGGTCCCGTCCGCCGCGCACTGGCGCTTCTTGCAGTCGCCGGTCGTCTGCACGGTCAGCACGGTCCCGGCCGGATCGCGCATGGTGCCGCAGACGCCGGCCGTGCAGGTGCGGTGCTCGCACTCGGATTCGGTGCCCGTGCAGTCGGCCGCCACATTGCAGGCCGCGCAGGTCTTGTCGGCCCGGCAGGCGTAGGTGCAGTCGGCGTTGACCACGCACATGCCGCCGGGGCCGCACTTGCCGCAGTGGCCGCCGCAGTCGATGTCGGTCTCGTCGCTGTTCTTGACGCCGTCGGTGCAAGTCGGCGTCGCGCCGTCGGGGCCGCCGTCGTTGTTCATGCCGCCGTCGGTCGTTCCACCGCTGCCACCGCTGCCACCGCTGCCCGCGCTGCCGCCGGTGCCGCCGGTGTCTCCCGCCGCGCCGCCGGTGCCGCCGGCCGAACCGCCGTTGCCGCTGCTGCCGCCGGCCGAGCCGCCGTTGCCGCCGACGGAACCCGCCACACCGCCCGTGCCGGTGCCGACGTCCGGGTGATCGACGGAGCCGTCGCCCTGGCCGCCGCCTGCGCCGCCGCGCGCCTCGGTGGTGCCGCGACCGCTGCCGCAGCCAGAGGTCGCTAACGCAAATGACGCAATGAACAGCGCGCAAACAACTAAGTACGAACGCATCGTCCCCCCGGGGTGAAAGTCGCGGTCGCGCGAAAGTAACACAGGCGCTTTTACGATAGCGCCGGTTTTCTCGGGCTTTTGCCGCGGTCGGCGCGTTCGGGCGCCGGCGAACTCGTCAACGAACCGATCAACGGCGCCGCCAACGCTTGTTCCCGCCGCGTCGATCGATGGTCCGCGTCATGAAAGGCGCGCGCCACGCTGCGGGCTCAGCCGCGCCGGGTCCTGGTCGGGCTACGCGAGCGGGCGGGCGTTGACCACGACGGTGCCGGCGATCGCGTCGTGGAGGCAGCGCCGCCGCTCGCCGAAGATGCACAGCACGTCGACCAGCGTCAGCAGCTGCAGGAGGGGCAGGCGGCCCAGGATCTCCGTCGGCCACGATCGAAGCGCGACCGCGTGCAGGAACCCGACCGGCGCGCCGTCCACCACGCTGACGACCCGCGTTCCGGCGACCATCTTGCCGACGGTCTGCCCGCGCGTGGTCAGCAGGGTCCACTGCAGGACGGCCAGGCCGACGGCGAGCCCCGCCGCGATCAGGCCCCAGGTGCCGGCCAGCTGATAGATCAGGAACGGATTCGCGCTCTCCCGCCGTGCCCGCGTAAACTCGCGGAAGGAGAGGCCGAAGAAGGCCGGCGCCAGGGCGATGGTCGCCAGCATGGCGTCGAACAGCGCCCCACCCAGCCGCTGCCAGCGCGACGCGAGGTCGGCCGGCCCGGCCGGGGCAGGGCCGGCGCCCGCGTCGGCGTCCAGCCGCGCCGCCGGCGGCGCGTACGGGTTGGGCGGCTCGGGCGCGCTCACACCCGCATTAGAGCAGATGCTGGGCTTTGATCTGAAGATAGCGGTTGATGACGGCCGGCGTCGTCAGCCGGGGCGGCACGTGCAGCACCAGCGCGCCGCCCGTCTTCAGGTCGCGCACCAGCCGCTCGCGCCACAGAATTGTCTCCGCCGCCGCCGCCGCGACGAACAGGTCGCCGTCGGGCGCGGTGGCCAGGCCCGGGCCCGGCTCCGCCATCCGATCCAGCTCGGGGTCGCGGAACAGCACGCAGACCGGCAGGTGGCGCGGGCGGAGGCTGCGCACCTGGCGCAGCACCGCCTGGGCGGAGACGTCGTCGATCACCTGCGTGAACAGCACGACGAGCGCCCGCTTGCGCAGGCGCTTGGTCAGCTCGGCGAAGGCCGCCTCGAAGTCGGTCTCGACCATGCTGGGGTGCAGGTCGTACATCGCGTGGGCGACGCGCTGGGCGGCGCGGCGGCCGCCCGCCGGGGGCAGGTAGGCGCGCACGCGCGTGTCGAACGCCATCAGCCCCAGCTGATCGCCGCCCCGCGCGGCGACGTGGGCCAGCATCAGGACGGCGTTGAGCGCGTGGTCCATCTGGGCCAGGCCGTCGCTCTCGGCCGTCATCAGGCGCCCGCAGTCGAGCAGGCAGACGACGGTCTGGTTGCGCTCCTGCTGGTACTCGCGGACGATCAGGCGACCGCGGCGCGCGGTCGCCTTCCAGTCGATGTTGCGGTACTCGTCGTCGCGCCCGTACTCGCGCAGCCGTTCGAACTCGTTCTCGCCGCCGCGCAGCCGCACCGCGCGCACCAGCAGGTTCTC
>DATBHU010000614.1:0-3401 GCA_036557265.1 Polyangia bacterium | reverse complement strand
GGATCGTCGTGTTGCGCGGGATGAGCGTCGTCATGACGCCGCCCAGGGTCTCGATGCCGAGCGAGAGCGGCGTGACGTCGAGGAGCAGCATGTCCTTGACGTCGCCCGACAGCACGCCCGCCTGAACCGCCGCGCCCAGCGCGACGACCTCGTCGGGGTTGACGCCCTTGTGCGGCTCCTTGCCGAAGAACTCCTTCACCAGCTTCTGCACCATCGGGATGCGGGTCGAACCGCCGACCAGCACCACCTCGGCGATGTCCGCCGGCTTCTTGTTCGCGTCTGCGAGCGCCTTCTTGGTCGGCTCGATCGTCCGCTGCACCAGGTCGTTCATCATCTGTTCGAGCTTTGCCCGCGACAGCTTGATCTGCATGTGCTTGGGGCCGCTCGCGTCGGCCGTGAGGAACGGCAGGTTGATCTCCGTCTCGGCCACGGACGACAGCTCGATCTTCGCCTTCTCGGCCGCCTCGCGCAGACGCTGGATCACCATCTTGTCCTTGGAGACGTCGATGCCCTGGTCCTTCTTGAACTCGGCGACCAGCCAGTCCATCACCAGCTGATCGATGTCGTCGCCGCCCAGGTGCGTGTCACCGTTGGTCGACACGACCTCGACGACCTTCTCGCCGACCTCGAGGATCGAGATGTCGAAGGTGCCGCCGCCGAAGTCGTAGACGGCGATCAGGTGGTCCTTGCTCTTGTCGAGCCCGTACGCCAGCGCGGCCGCGGTCGGCTCGTTGACGATGCGCTTGACGTCGAGCCCGGCGATGCGGCCCGCGTCCTTGGTCGCCTGGCGCTGCGAGTCGTTGAAGTACGCCGGCACGGTGATGACCGCGTCCGTGACCTTCTCGCCCAGGTAGTCCTCGGCCGCCTTCTTCAGCTTCATCAGCACGCGGGCCGACACCTCGGGCGGCGTCACCTTCTTGCCGCGAATCTCGATCACGGCCTCGCCGTTCGACGCGCGGACCATCTTGTAGGGCACGCGCTTGATCTCCTCGCCCACCTCTTCGAAGCGGCGGCCCATGAAGCGCTTCACCGAATAGACGGTGTTCTCGGGGTTCGTGATCGCCTGCCGGCGCGCGATCTGGCCAACCAGCACCTCACCCTTGTCGTCCCACGCCACCACGGACGGGGTCAGGCGCCCACCCTCCTCGTTCGCGATGACTTTCGGGTCTTTTCCTTCCATGATCCCGACGACCGAGTTCGTCGTGCCGAGGTCGATGCCGATGATCTTGCCCATGAGCTCTTGTCCTTTTTCTTTTTGTCTTCTGGCGCGGGAAACCCGCGAAAAATCTCCGGCGTTTGCCGGGCCGTAACCTAAACACCTCAGATCTGGCGTCAACAGAAATGGGCTTCCCGCCTGGGTTTCCTGTGATAGATACTGAACAGATGTTTCACCCGGTCGTGGCGACGTGGCTGGAGCGAAAGTTCGGCGCTCCGACCCCCGCCCAGGCGCAGGCGTGGCCGCTGATCGCCGCCGGAAAGGACGTGCTCTGCACGGCCCCGACCGGGTCGGGCAAGACGCTGGCCGCCTTCCTCTGGGCGCTCGACCGACTGGTCGCCGAGGCGATCGCGGCGGGCGGCGAGCTGCCCGACCGGACCAGCGTCCTCTACGTGTCGCCCCTGAAGGCGCTGTCCAACGACATACGCCGGAACCTCGAGGAACCGCTGGCGGAGCTGCGGGCGCTGGCGACGGAGCTCGGGTACCCAGTGCCGGGCGTCCGCACGGCGGTGCGGACGGGCGACACGACGGCGCGCGAGCGGCGCGAGGCGGCGCTGCACCCGCCGCACGTCCTGGTGACGACACCCGAGTCGCTGTTCATCCTGCTGACCTCGGAGTCGGGGCGGCGGGCGCTCCGCGACGTCCGGACGGTGATCGTGGACGAGATCCACGCCGTGGCCGCCGACAAGCGCGGCGCGCACCTGGCGCTGTCGCTGGAGCGGTTGGAAGCGCTGGTCAGCCCGGCGAAGCTGCAACGGGTCGGGCTGTCGGCGACGGTGCGGCCGCTGGACGTCGCGGCGCGGCTGCTGGTCGGCGGCCGCCCGCCGCCCGAGATCGTCGACGTCGGTCAGCGGCGCGATCTCGACCTGGCGGTGGTGGTGCCCGAAGACGAGCTGGGCGCGGTCTGCACCAACGAGCAGTGGGCCGAGCTCTACGATCGGGTCGCGGCGCTGGCGCGGGAGCACAAGTCGACGCTGGTGTTCGTCAACACGCGGCGGCTGGTCGAGCGGGTGACCCTGCACCTGGCCGAGCGCCTGGGCGCCGACGCGGTCGCCGCCCACCACGGCAGCCTGTCGCGCGAGCGCCGCCACCGCGCCGAGCGGCGTCTGAAGGAAGGCGACCTGCGGGTCGTCGTCGCGACCGCGTCGCTCGAGCTCGGCATCGACGTCGGCGCCGTCGAGCTGACCTGCCTGATCGGCTCGCCGCGCTCGATCTCGACGGGGCTGCAACGGATCGGCCGCTCCGGCCACGCGCTGCGGGCGACGCCCAAGGGGCGTCTGTTTCCGCTCACGCGCGATCAGCTGGTCGAGTGCGCGGCGCTGGTGCGCGCCGCGCGCCGCGCGGAGATCGACGCCATCGGGCTGCGCGACGCGCCGCTGGACGTGATGGCGCAGCAGATCGTGGCGGCGACGGCGGCCGAAGAGTGCGACGAGGATCAGCTGTTCGCGCTGGTGCGCCGGGCGGCGCCCTACGCGGGGCTCGCGCGCGGCGACTTCGACGCCGTCGTCGACATGCTGTCGGAGGGCATCGCCACCAGCCGCGGGCGCTCGGGCGCGATGGTCCACCGCGACGCCGTCAACCGCCGGCTGCGGGGACGGCGCGGCGCGCGCCTGGCGGCGCTGACGTCGGGTGGCGCGATCCCGGACAACGCCAACTACGACGTCGTGCTCGAGCCCGAAGGGACGGTGATCGGCAACGTCGACGAGGACTTCGCGATCGAGTCGATGGCGGGCGACATCATCCTGCTCGGCAACTCGTCGTGGCGCATCCGCCGGGTCGAGCCGGGGCGCGTGCGCGTCGAGGACGCCGCCGGTGCGGCGCCGACGATTCCGTTCTGGCTCGGCGAGGGGCCGGCCCGCACGCGCGAGCTGTCGCTGGAGGTCGCGGCGCTGCGCGAGGAGATCGCGGCGGCCGCGGCGCGCGGGGAGGATCCGGCGCCGGCGTTGATGATTTCGTGCGCGCTCGATCGCCGCGGCGCCGAGCTGCTGCGCGACTACGTCGTCGCGGGGGCGAACGCGCTGGGCGGTGTGCCGACGCAGACGCGCGTCATCGCCGAGCGCTTCTTCGACGACGCGGGCGGCATGCAGCTGATCATCCACGCGCCGTTCGGCGGGCGCATCAACCGCGCCTGGGGCATGGCGCTGCGCAAGCGCTTCTGCCGGTCGTTCGACTTCGAGCTGCAGGC
>DATBHU010000613.1:0-6861 GCA_036557265.1 Polyangia bacterium | reverse complement strand
CGCCGCCGGTCCGGGCGGCGCGCTCGCGAGCTGCCTCGCGTGCAACCTGCTGGCGACGCCGCTCTCGATCTTGATCCTGTGGCGGCGGCGCCGCGGCTGGCGGCGGTAGGGGCCGGCCCCGGTTCCTGCAGCTTTCAGCCGGCGTCTGATGCCATCCGCGACGCGGCGACTCACGTTCAGCGAACGAGGTCGCCGCCGCGCATGCTCCCTCCCGCCAAGCGTCACCGGGGCCGAACCCCGATCTCCCGCACCCCCCTTCGCATCAAGACGAGCGGCCTCGTGCTGGCCGCGCCCGTCGAGAAGCGGACGCTCGCCGTCTTGCGGCGGCGGCTGGCCCGCTTCGGCACGCGCATCGAGCGCGTCGACGTTCGCTTCAAGGACATCAACGGTCCCCGCGGCGGCCGCGACACGGTAGCCCGCGTTCACGTCTCCGTGGCGGGACGCCCGCCGGTGTTCGTGGAGCAGCGCGCGCACGACGTGGGCACGGCGCTGTCCCGCGCGACGGGCTCGGTCGTGCGCGCCATGGATCGCACGGTCGGCAAGCAGGGGAAGGGGACGCCCGCGCCCGCGCCGACGCACGCCCCCGCGCGGCCCGCGGCGCGGCGCGCCCGGCTCGGCACCGAGGCCCGCCAGGCGTCCGCGCCGGAGCGCGCCCGGCGCCCGCGGCGCGGGATGGTGTATCAGCTGGAAGAATCCGCGACGAAGCCGTCGCGCAAGTCGACGCGCAAGAGCGCCAACCGCGCCAAGGGGGCGAGCCGCCTCTCCCGCCGCACCCGCCGGGCCAAGCAGACGCCCCGCTCGCGGGCCTCGCGCGCCCAGCTGCAGCGCCGCCGCGCCGGCGGCCGCGCCGGCGGCACGCGCTGACGGTGGTGCCGGTGAAGCCGCTGGCGCGGGCGGTCGGGATCGCGGTCGTCGCGCTGGCCGCGGGCGTGCTGCCGGCCTGCTCGCGCGACGTCATCGCCGCGGCCGCCGCCGCCGATCCGCTGCCCTCGTGGAAGGACGGGGCGGCGAAGAAGGCGATCGTCGCGTTCGTCGCCAAGGTGACCGGCGCCGGCTCGCCCGCCCTGGTGCCGCCGTCCGAGCGCATCGCCACCTTCGACAACGACGGCACGCTGTGGGCCGAGAAGCCGGTCCCGTTCGAGATGCTGTTCGCCTTCGATCGGGTCAAGGCGCTGGCGCCGGAGCACCCGGAGTGGAAGACGAAGGAGCCGTTCGCGTCGCTGCTGAAGGGCGACATGCAGGGCGTCGCCGCGACCGGCGAGAAGGGCGTGCTGGAGATCGTGGCGGCGACGCACGCGGGGATGACGACCGACGAGTTCGCCGGCACCGTCGAGGAGTGGATCGCGTCGGTGCGGCACCCGACCACGGGGCGCCTGCTCACGGAGATGGTCTATCAGCCGATGCTGGAGCTGCTCGCGTACCTGCGGGCCGCCGGCTTCAAGACCTTCATCGTCTCGGGCGGCGGTGTCGAGTTCATGCGCCCCTGGACGAGGCGCGTCTACGGCGTGCCGCCCGAGCAGGTGATCGGAAGCACCGGCAAGTTGAAGCTGGAGGCGCGCGACGGCAAGCCGGTGCTGGTCAAGCTGCCCGCCGTCGATCTGATCGACGACAAGGACGGCAAGCCGGTCGCCATCCAGAGCCGGATCGGCGTCCGGCCGCTCGCCGCGTTCGGGAACTCCGACGGCGATCGGCAGATGCTGGAGTGGGCGGCGGCCGGCAACGGCGCGCGCTTCGCCCTGCTGGTCCACCACGACGACGCCCGGCGCGAGTTCGCCTACGACCGCGCCGACAAGCTGCAGCCGCTGGACAAGGCGTGGAACGAGGCCGCCCAGCGCGGGTGGACCGTCGTCAGCATGAAGAACGACTGGGCGACGATCTTCCCGCGCCTACATTGAGGCACTTCCTGAAACCGGGGCGCGCGGCGCCGCCCCGGCCGCCCACAGCGGGGCGCGTCTGCGATAAAGTCGCGCCATCGCGAACATTGGGAAACAATTCCGCGATGCCCACGTTGTGGAACCGCCACCACCACCTTTCGCCGAAAGACCCCAACATGCTGGAAGCCAGATGTGCAGGTCGTCCCAGTTCCTCCCTGGCCTGGATCCCGTTGCTCGCGCCCGTCTTGCTGGCGGCCGCGTGCGGGGATAGCGGCGGCGCCAAACCCGACGGGGGCGACGCCGGCCCGGAGCCGGGCACGCCGCAGAAGCTGCTGATCCTCCACACGAACGACATTCACTCCCACCTCATGGGCTTCGCGCCGGAGGCCGACTACACGCCGGCCTCGCCGAACGACGACGCCACCCGGGGCGGGATGGCGCGCCTGGCGTCGGCGATCGGGGCGGCGAAGGCGTCGGCGGCCGCCGACGGCACCCCGGTGCTGCTGCTGGACGCCGGCGACTTCATGATGGGGACGCTGTTCGAGTTCCTGGCCACCAAGGCGAGCCCGGAGCTGAAGTTGATGCAGGGGCTCGGCTACGACGCCACGACGATCGGCAACCACGAGCTCGACTGGACGCCCCACGGTCTGGCGGGAATCCTCCAGGCCGCGGTCACCAACGGCGCCATGTTTCCGATCCTCTCCAGCAACATGAACTTCTCCGCCACCGACCCCGGCGACGACGACCTGAAGGCGATCGCCGACATGGGCGTCATCCAGCCGAAGCTGATCAAGATGGTGGGCGGGCTGAAGGTCGGGTTCTTCGGTCTGCTCGGCGCCAACGCCGCGCAGGTGACGCCGCAGAAGGCGCCGCTGACGTTCGATGCGATCGACGTGGCGGCCGCGCGCATGGTCAAGGAGCTGCGCGAGACCGACCAGGTCGACCTGGTGATCGCGCTGTCGCACTCCGGGATCGATCACACCGGCCAGGGCGAGGACGCGGTGCTGGCCAGCAAGGTGCCGGGCATCGACATCATCATCAGCGGCCACACGCACGAGACGCTCGACCAGCCGGTCAAGGTCGGCGGCACGCTGATCGTCACCGCCGGCGCGTACACCGGTTTCCTCGGCGAGATGTCGCTGACGGTGACGCCGTCCGGGACGCCGGGCATGCCGCCCGTCGACGTCACCGTCGACGACTACAAGCTGCTGACCATCGACGACATGATCACCGGCGATCCGACCACGCAGGGCGCGGTCGACGCCTACATCGGCGGCTTCGACGCGGCGTTGATGTCGTCGGGCCTGGCGTACAAGGCGGTCGTCGCGTCGACAGGCGGGGACCTGGGCCTGCCCGCGCGGCAGGAGGCGCCAGTCGGCAACCTGGTGACCGACGCGTACGTCGCGATCGCCGCGGCGGTGCAGCCGAGCGACCCGCCCGTGCTCGGCGTGGAGGCGAACGGCCAGCTGCGCGCGCCGATCATCAAGGGGACGACCGGCAAGATCTGGCTCGCCGATCTGTTCCGCGTCACGCCGCTCGGCATCGGTCCCGATCAGATCCCGGGCTATCCGCTGGTGACCTTCTATCTCAACGCCAAGGACATCCGGTCCGGGCTGGAGCTGGGAGGCGCGCCCGAGGTGGTGTCCAATGACCTGTTCCTGCAGCTCTCCTCGAAGTGGAAGGTGACGTATGACCTGTCGAAGCCGCTGTTCGGGCGCGTCACCAGCGTGAAGCTGAACGACCAGGCGCTGGACCTGGCCGACACCAAGACCTGCTACAAGGTGGTCACCACCAACTACGTGGCCGGCTTGCTCGGCGTCGTGGAGATGCAGACGTCGAACCTGCTGAAGGTGCAGGCCAAGGACCAGGACTGTATGACGCTGATTGATCCGACCACGCGCTTCGTGGACGCCGATCCGACCGCGGCCGACGTGCAGGAGCTGAAGAACTGGCAGGCGGTGTTGAAGTACACCTCGAAGCTGCCCGACGCCGACGGCGACGGTATTCCCGACGTCCCGGCGCCGTACACGGCGCCGCAAGGTCGCATCACGGGGATCGGCCAATGAACCGCCGCTCGAGGACGCTGGCTGTCGCGGCCGCGGCCGCGGCGCTCGCCGGCGCCTGCGTGCCGGACGTCGGCTCGGATCCGACGCCGGCGTCGATGCTGTTCGATCTCACCTCCACGCCGCCGCAAGCGCCGCAGCCGACCGTGCTGGTCATCAACCCGGTCAGCAAGCACATCGACTTCAGCCTGGCCGGCACGCCGATCCCCGACGACTGCTCGACGCAGCAGGTGATGCCGCCGGCGCAGTGCGAGTTCGATCAGTGGCTGCAGACGCTGAACGGCTTTCCCAGCCTGACGCCCGCGTCGGCGCCCGTCAGCCTGCCGCTGGATCCCTCGACGCTGACGCTGGGGACCAACGTGGTGGTGTTCGGCGCAGCGAAGGCGATGGCCCCGGTCACGGAGCTGTACGGCGCCCCACTGGACGTCAGCTTCGACGTCGCGGCGACGACTGCGGCGATGTCGGTGGCGATCACGCCGCCCGGTCCCTGGACGCTGGGAGAGTTCTTCTGGATGGGCGTGCGCGGCTACGCCAACGGCATCCGCGACGGCGGCGGCGGCGAGGTGGTCGGGTCGCCGACGATGGCGCTCCTGAAGCAGGACGACCCGCTCACCTGCGGCGCCGCGGATCCGACCCAGGTCGCTCCCGACTGCGCCGGGTTCCAGGTGGTGTCGCAGGCAGCCACGACGCCGGACGAGAAGGCGGCGGCGGCCGTCCAGCTGTTCCAGCTGGAGACGATCCGGACGACGTACATCAACCTGGGCGGCTTCGACGCCATGACGGCGGCCGGGCTGCCCAAGGACCAGACCGCCGTGCTGTGGGGCTTCCCGATCCACAGCAACTCGGTCCCCTTGCTGCTCCCGGGGACGCCGCTGGTGCCGCGCGTGCCGGCCGCCAACCAGATCCTCATCGGCGTGCAGGGCCCCGTCGATCCGACGACGGTCTCGGCGTTCGCCGTCCAGCAGCAGAACGGGCCGGTGGTGGTCATGGATCTGACCGCGGCCGCCGCCGGCGATCTGACCGCCGGCTTCCCGCCCGTCGTCGCCGCCTACGTGCCGGACCCGAGCTCGAACGGCGGCCCCATCCCGGGCGCCATCGCCATCCAGGCGCAAGCGGCGTTTCCGGCCGGACACCAGATCGGCGTCTTCATCACCAACGAGGTCCAGGCGCCCGACGCGACGCCGCTGGTCGCGTCGCCCGTTTCGGTGCTGCTGCGCCTGACGTCGCCGCTGGTCGACGACGCCGGGCACAGCACCGTCTCCGGCGTCGCCGACGCCGACGCCGCCGCGCTGGAGGCGGGACGCCAGGCGCTGGCGCCGCTGTTCGACAATCCGATCTTCACGCCGCTGACCGGCGTGTCGCGAACCAACCTGGTCTACTGCTACGCCTTCATCCCGACGGTGACGCAATGACGACGAACCGAGCGACAGCCCGCACCCTGTGCGCGGCCCTGGTCCTGGCCGGCGCCGCGCTGGCCGCCCGACCGTGCTTCGCCAGCGGGTTCCTGATCTACGACATCTCCGGGCAGGCGATCGCGCGGGCGTCCGCGGTCAGCGCCGACGTCGACGAGCCGGCCGCGGTCTGGTTCAACCCGGCCAACCTCGCCTTCATGGGCGGCCTCAGCGCGTCGGCGGGCGGCGTGTTCGTCACCAGCAAGACCAGCTTCTCGCCCGCCGCCGGCGGCCCCGACACCGACAGCAACCGCGGCAACTTCTTCCTGCCGGCGGTGTTCGCCAACGCGCGCCTCACCGACCGCGTCGCCGTCGGCATGGGCGTCTACTCCACCTTCGGCATCGGCATCAGCTGGCCGAACGACTGGGAGGGGCGCGAGAGCGCGATCAAGGCGTCGCTCGAGACGCTGTCGTTCAACCCGACCGTCGCCGTCCAGGTGCACAAGCAGATCGCGGTGGCGGCCGGCTTCGACGCCATCCGCAGCGTGGTCGACTTCACGAACGGCCTGCCGCCGATCATCGGCGGCGACGTGCGGCTGGCCGGCGGCACCTGGGGCTTCGGCTTCAACGTCGCCGGCCTGTACAAGATCTACCCGGGCCGGCTGCACGTCGCGCTCACCTACCGGAGCCGGGTCAAGCTCGACTTCGACGACGGGCGGGCGAACTTCAACCCCGCCAACCCGGACTTTCAGCCGGTGCTGCCCGACCAGGGCGGGAAGGCGTCCATCACGCTGCCCGACATCATCACCGTCGGCATCATGGGGCGCCCGCGCCCGGATCTCGCCCTCACCTTCGACGCGAACCTGGTGCTGTGGAGCACCTACGATCGCGTCAACATCGACTTCCAGACCGCCCCCGACCGGGCCATCATCCCGAACGGGCGCGACACCTTCACGCTGCGCGCCGGCGGCGACTGGACCCTTCCGGCCCGCGTGCCGGGCCTGCACCTGCGCGGCGGCCTCATCTACGACCGCAGCGCGATCCCGGCGACCAACCTCGGCCCCGGATTGCCCGACGCGGATCGCGTCGACGTCGCGCTCGGGGCCGGCTACGGCCGCGGCCACTTCCGCGGCGACCTCGGCTACCTGCTGGTCGTCTTCCTGCCCACCGACTCCACCACCGTCACGGAGGGCCCGCAGGGCAAGTACAGCACCATCGCCCACCTGATCGGCGCGACGCTGACGGCGACCTGGCCGTAGGCGGCGCGGCGCTCGTCACGTCGCGCGACCCGCCTCGGCCGCTTCCAGCAGGCGCGCGACGTCGATGCGTTCGGCCGTCGGCCAGGTCCGCGAAGCCCAGCGGGCGTGGCCGAGCGGCGTGCCGTCGTGGACGGCGTCCCGGATCGACAGCGAAGCGCCCCGGGACAGCAGCTCCTCGACGGCGAGGCGCTGGCCGTTTCCGGCGGCGAGGTGGAGCGCCGTGAGCTGCTTGTCGTCGCCGGCGTCGACGTCGACGCCGAGCACTTCCAGGCAG
>DATBHU010000612.1:0-7518 GCA_036557265.1 Polyangia bacterium | reverse complement strand
CCGCCGGCGCGACGTCCGGTTGATCCGTTCGATGGCCGTCTCCAGCTCGCCGATGGCCGACTCGAGGTCGGTCTTCTGTTCGGTCAGGAAGTCGAAGCGCTTCTGCAGCTCTTCCGACTCTTCGATGGCCGTCAGGTTGATCTCGCCCATGCGCTCGATCAGGCCGCGCAGCTCGACGGCGCGCTTCTCCTCCTCGCCGCCGAACAGCGCGCGCAGGTGGTAGTCGTAGACGACCGCGTGCAGCTCGATGTCGCGGTAGCGATCGCTGACGTGCTCCTGCAGCGAGGTCCGCCGCAGCACGACCTCCTGGCTCCGCATCTCCAGCTTGGACAGCGTCTGGGTCAGCCGCGCCACCTCGGTGCGCGCCGCCCGCAGCTGGGCCTCGCGCTCCGCCAGCCGCGCCTGCCGTTCCTCCAGCGCGCCCTGCCGCTCGCCGTGCGCCCGCGCCCGCGCCTCGGCCTCGGCGTGCCACAGCGCCGCCTCGTCGCGCAGGCGGGCGGCGTCCGCGCGCAGCGTCGTCGCGCGCGCCTCGTCGTCCGCCAGCGTCGCCTCGATGCGCGACGCGCGCGTCTCCTCGTCGGCGCGGTCGGCGCGCAGTCGCTCCAGCGTCTGGCGGGCGTTCTGGCGCCGCTCCTCGGCCTGGGTGGCCGTGATCTTCAGCGTGGTCAGCTCGCCGACCGCGACGTCGACCTCCTCGGCGAGCGCCGTCGTGCGCTCCCGCAGCGCCACCGCCCGCGCCTCGCTCTCCTCGGCCGTGCGCGCGTCGCCCTCCAGGCCCGCCATCGCCTCGACCAGGCGCTGCTCGTTCTCGTCGGCCGCGCGCCCGAGGTCGGCCCGCTGCGCCGACAGCTGCTCGCGCCGCGCCTCGCAGGTGCCCCCCTCCTGAACGACGCGATCCAGGTCCTTCTTCAGGCCGAACAGCGCCATCTCGTCGGCGCGCAGCGCCGCCGCCGCCTCGTCCAGCGCGCGCGACAGATCCGCCGCGGACTGCTTGCGCTCGATCTGCCGCGCCAGCGCGCCCTCCAGATCGGCGTCGAGCCGCTCCATCACCTGCTCGAGCTCCCGGATCTCGCGCTTCTGCTCCAGGACGCCGGTCAGCGCCGACTCGCGCGACCCGCCGGTGACGACGCCCTTCGGGTCGATCACCTCGCCCTCCAGCGTGACGATGGTCTTGCTGGTCTGCGTCTCGCGCCACAGGGTGAGCGCGCGCTCCAGATCGTCGACGACCAGCACGTCGCCCAGCAGGTAGGCCGCGACCTCGTCGTACTGGCGGTCGTAGCCGATCAGCTCCAGCATCGGCCCGCGTACGCCGTCGCCCTTCGGCCAGGCGGACGCGATCGCGTCGTCGTCGACGGCCGGCATCAGCTCGGCGTCGCTCACGGCCTCGGCGGCCGCGCCCGCGCCCGCGCTCGCGTCGAACACCACCTCGCCGCGCGGCGACGAAGGCCGCAGCGCCCGCGGAATGAACGACGAACGCCCCTCCCGGGTCCGCTTCAGGAACTGGATCGCCTCCACCCCCGCCTCGTGCGAATCCACGATGACGTTGCCGAGACGCTCGCCCAGCACCGCCTCGACCGCGGTCTCCAGCTCCGGCGGCGGCTGCACGATGTCGGCGACCACGCCCTTGATGCCGTTGGCGGCGCCGCCCATCGCGCGGTGCTCCTGCATGATCGCGCGAACGCCCTTCTGGAAGCGCTCGTAGCGGTCCTGGATCTCGGTCAGCGACGCCAGCCGCGAGCGGCGGCGGTGCGCCTCCTCGCGCAGCGTCTCCAGCTCCAGCTCGCCGCGACCCAGCTCGCCGCGCAGCGCCGTCAGCCGCGCCTCGTCCTCGCCGGCGCGACCGCGCGCCGTCTCGACCCGCGCCGCCAGCACGTCGATCTCGTCGCGCAGCCGCCGCTCGTCGCCGATCAGCGTGTCCAGGCGCTCGCGCGCCGCGGTCTCCTCGGCCGCGACGTGGGCGACCCGCGCGATCAGATCGTCGCGGCGCTGCACGGCGCCGGCCCGCTCGGCCTCGCGCCGGGCGATGCGCGCGCGCGCGGCGGCGATCTCCGCCTGCGCCGTCTCCAGCTCTCGCCGCGCCTCGGCCAGCAACGCGCGCCGCTCCTCCTGGGCGTGCGCTTTCTCTTCATAGTCGCGCTCGCTGGTGTCCGCGGCTGCGTCGATCTCCGCCAGCCGGTTCGCGATCTCGTCGATGTTGGCGGCCTGCACGGCCGCGCGCGCGCGCAGCTCGGTGATCTCCCGGCGCCCGGATTCGACCCGGTTCGCCAGGTCCACCGCCTCCGCCTCGTGATGATCGGCGCGCTGCATGCCGAGCTGGGCCTTGTTCGACAGCGCATACAGGTCGTCCTTCGCGACGGCCAGCTCCGCCGCCTCCTCGCCGACGGCCAGGCGCTCGGCGTCGGCGATCGCCTCGCCCGCCTCCAGCGCCGTCCCCTCGGTCTGATGGCTCTCGCGCACGCCGGCCAGCTCCTCGCCCAGCGACTTCTCCTCGGCCAGGTGTCCCAGGTAGCGCTGCGCCGACGACCAGAGATCGAGGTCCTTCAGCTCCGCTTTGTAGCGCTTGTAGCGTTCGGCCTTCTGCGCCTGCAGCCGCAACGAACGCAGCCGCCCCTCGATCTCGCCGATGATGTCCGACACGCGCAGCAGGTGCTGGCGCGTCGAGTCCATGCGCCGCTCGGCCGCCTTCTTCTTCGACTTGTAGCGGGTGATGCCGGCCGCCTCGTCGATCAGGCCGCGCCGATCTTCGGGACGCGACGACACGATGAAGCCGATGCGCCCCTGCTCGATGATCGCGTAGGCCTTCGAGCCGACGCCGGTGCCGAGGAAGAACTCGACGACGTCGCGCAGGCGCGACGGCACGCCGTTCAGCAGGTACTCGCTGCTGCCGTCGCGGAACAGGCGGCGCGTCACCATGATCTCCTCGGGGGCCGCCGCGCCCCACGGCACGCCGCCCGGGGCGGCGCCCGCATCGAGGCCGCTCGCGTCGAAGGTCAGCGACACCTCGGCCAGACCGGCCGGGCCGCGGCTCTCCGAGCCGGCGAAGATCACGTCCTCCATCGCGCGGCCGCGCAGGTGCTTCGCCGACTGCTCGCCCATGACCCAGCGGATGGCGTCGACGATGTTCGACTTGCCGCAACCGTTTGGTCCGACGATCGACGTGATCGGATCGGGGAACGAGATGGTCGTCTTGTCGACGAACGATTTGAACCCGCAAATCTCGATGCGCTTGATCTTCAAATCGGGCTCCTTGTTTCGCGCCCAGGGGCTTCCAGCAGTGAGGGGCGGTGTGGCGGCTCGGTGACGTGACTATACGTGAGATGTATCGTCACTGGGGCCCCATCTTGTATCACCCCGCTCGCCTCGCTGTAAACAGTCGCGCAGCCGCCGACCACAAGCAAATTACGTAGATCGATGCGGGTCAAGCCGTCGCCACTCGCCGCGAGCGCGGCTGATGAGCACCTACGTGTGATACTGTCCCACCCGCCATGGACCCGACGAGCGTGCCGATAAGCCCCACCGAGCTCTACGAGCTGCTCGGGGTCGTGGGCGGCGTCATCGTCTCGGGCGTGGCCGGCTTCCTGCTGGTCAGGCGCGCGCGCGCCGCCCGCCAGCGGATGATCGACGCGGTCGGCGAGGCGCCGGCGCCGCGCCTGAAAGAGCGCGATCGCAAGCGCGAACGCGAGCCGGAGACCCCCGAGCCGGAGGCCGAGGAGCCCGAGACCGCGCCCGAGGCCGAGGCGGCGCCCGAGCCTGCCCGCCCTGCCCGGCCGTCCGCGCGGCCGCGCGAGGCCGCCCCACCGGCCCCGGCGCCCGAGGCGGAGCCCGAGGCCGAGCGCCCGCCCGCGCAGGTGATCCCGTTTCCGGCACCGGCCCCCGCCCGCAAGGGCGCCGCGCTGCTGCCCGGGCTGCAGCGAACGCGCGGCGGGTTCATCGCCCGCCTCGGCCAGATCTTCGCCGGCAAGAAGCAGATCGACCCGGCGGTCGTCGACGAGATCGAGAAGGTGCTGTTGACCGCCGACATCGGCGTGCGCACCAGCCAGAAGCTGCTCGAGGAGATTCGCAGCTCGCTGTCGCGCAGCGAGCTCGCCGATCCGGACGCGGTCTGGGCGTTCCTGCGCCGCCGCGCCACCGAGATGCTGTCGCTGCCCGCGCCCCCCGTCGACTACGCGGCGGCGAAACCGTTCGTGCTGCTGGTCATCGGCGTCAACGGCAGCGGCAAGACGACGACGATCGGCAAGCTGGCGGCGAAGCTGTCCGGCGACGGCAAGAAGGTGCTGCTCGCGGCCGGCGACACGTTCCGCGCCGCGGCTGTCGAGCAGCTGGACGTGTGGGCGAACCGCACGTCGACGACGCTGGTGCGCGGCAAGGAGGGCGCCGACCCGTCCTCGGTGATCTTCGACGGCGTCAAGCGCGCCGCGACCGAAAATTTCGACGTCTGCATCGCCGACACGGCGGGCCGCCTGCACACCAAGACCGATCTGATGCAGGAGCTGCAGAAGGTGCGGCGCGTGGTCGGCAAGGCCAGCCCGGGCGCCCCGCACGAGACCTGGCTGGTGATCGATTCGACCAGCGGGCAGAACGCGATCGCGCAGGCGCAGATCTTCACCGAGGCGATGGCGGTGTCGGGCATCGTGCTGACGAAGCTGGATGGGACCGCCAAGGGCGGCGTCATCCTGGGCATCGCCGACCAGCTGAAGATCCCCGTCCGCTTCATCGGCGTCGGCGAGAAGGTCGAAGACCTGCGCGCGTTCGACCCGGACGAATTCGTTGACGCGCTTTTCGAGCCGCCCGAGCACTCCAATGGAGGCGCGGCGCTGTGAACCGCAGACGCGCGCGAGGAACACGTACAAACGCGCGGAACGTTTTTAATTGATTAGAAAATTTTCAGCGTGCTATAGTGCGCGGAATCAGCATTTGGCCCGTAAGTTGTTGAAATATTTTAGGTTTTAGCCCGTTTCGGATTTCCCACCCCCAGACAACGAGGGATCATGAAGCGACTGGCCATAAGCCTCTCCGTATGTCTTGCCCTGGTCGGCGTAGCCGCCACGGGGCACGCGAGGCGGGGTGGCGGTGGTGGTAAGGCCGCGGCACCCGCTGCGGATGAAAATGCCGGTGGCGAGGGGGGCGGCGACAAGGCGGCGGCACCGGCCGCTGGCGGCGACAACAGCGCCCCCGCGAGCGAGAGCCTCGACACCACCGAGCAAGAGCCCGCGAAGATCGACGAGTCGATCTCCGAGCCGAAGAAGCAGGGTCCGACCACGACCCTCTCCTGGCAGGACATCGTGGTCGTGCCGCGCAAGGCGTTCCTCAAGGGCGGCCGCGTGGAGCTGCAGCCGCTCGCGGGCGTCACCGTGAACGACAACTTGATCCGCCACTTCGTGTTCGGCGCGGACATCAACTACTTCCTGACCGACGCGCTGTGGGTCGGCCTGCAGGGGCAGTACTTCGTCAAGCAGCTCGAGACGCAGACGGAGCTGCTCGGCCTGCAGTTCAACCGCACGTCGACGATGAACCGCTACCTGTACGGCGGCGCGTTCAACATGGGCTACGTTCCCGGCTACGGGAAGTTCGCCCTCTTCAACCGCCAGATCATCCACTGGGAGCTCTGGATCTCGGCCGGCTTCGGCGCGACGTTCACCGAGGTGATCTCGCGCAACCCGGCCGATCAGGCCACGAAGGCGTTCAAGAACACGGCCCTCACCCCGAACGCGGGCCTCGGCGGCCGTCTCTTCCTGACCGACTGGATGACGGTGAACATCGCGCTGCGCGATTACATCATCGCCGACAAGTACGAGCCGCTGGCCCCCTGCTTGAACCGCGACGACTGCAAGGCGCACGCGGATTCGGCGCTGGTGAACAACGTGATGGTTTACGCGGGCGTGGGCTTCTACCTGCCCACCAAGTTCACGTACAAGACCCCTCGTTAACGGCCTGACGACGACGAAAAGGACTATGCCGATGCTCTCGAACAAGCACCGTTTCGCACTCCTGATCGCGCTCGCCACCATCAGCCTGCCGTTCGCGGCGCAGGCGCAGCGCAAGAGCCCCCTCGCCGACGCGCCGGCGATCCGCAAGCGCTTCGAGCTTCGCCAGACCCGGTTCGAGCTGGGCGTGGGCGCCGGCTCGACGGTGAACCAGGACTTCTATCACACGGTCCTGTTCAACGTCCGGCTCGCCTTCCACATCACCGACTGGCTGGCGATCGGCGGCTTCGGCAACTTCGGCGTCGCGCAGGTCGCGACCGGCTACGAGAACAAGCTGATCACGTCGCTGGATCCGAGCACGCCCAGCAACGTCAACCGCGAGCCGTTGCGGGCCGGCGCCCAGGCGGGCTTGCAGCAGATCTCGGGCATCTACGGGGCGGAGCTGGAGTGGACGCCGTTCGCGGGCAAGTACGCCCTGTTCGGCAAGCTGTTCTCGGCCTACGACTTCTACGTGGCGATCCCGGGCATCGCCGCGATCGGCGTGAAGCCGGCGGGAGCGCTGGGGCGCACCTGCGATCAGGCGCCGCCCGCCGATCCCGCCAACCCGGATCGCTACGTCTGCGGCGTGAACGGGACCAAGATCGGCGGCACCGTAGCCATCGGCGTTCACTCGTACATCGGGCAGTCCGTGGCGCTCGGCGTCGAGCTGCGCGACGTGATCGCCCAGCTGAACCCGTCGGGCCGCGACGTGAACGGCGACCTGGTCGCCGACAATAACGACCTCTCCTGGACCAACACCTGGGTCGTGACCGCGAACCTGGCCGTCTACCTGCCCTTCCAGGCCAAGGTCTCGCCCTAGACGGGCGACAGGCTTCTCCCCGTGCCGTCGCCGAAGAAGAAGGTCACGCTGTACTTCAGCGCTGGCATGCTGGACGAGACCCAGCGCGAGGCGATCCGTCAGGACCGGTCGATCTCCTGGATCATCCAGGCGGCGTGGCGCATCGCCCGCGACGAGGTCCAGCGCCTCCCCGGCTACGGCGGGCAGCCGGGCGCCGAGCCGGAGGATCCGACGTCGGTGGTCAGCAAGAGGCAGATCGACTCGCTGTAGTCCCCGTTCGGCGTCTGGTAGTAGAGCCGGACGTGGTCGTTCAGCGTGCCGTCCATCGGATCGCTCGTGAACGTCCCGTCGATGCCGGCGGTGGTGATGGTGCCGCGGCCGGTCTGCTCGTCGAACACGAAGTAGCGCGCCAGCGCCGCCTGTCCGGACGGCAGGCCGTGCGTGATCCAGACGGTCTTCTGTCCCCCTGCCCCGTCGTCGACCAGGGCGGTGGTGAACGCCGCGCCCGGCGGCGGCACCGGGATGAAGGGGGCGTTGCACGCCCACACGACCGCGAACGCGCCGAGGAGCGTGGACAGTCTGAACAGCCGCCAGAGCCAGGGTCGCCGCCGCGATGCATTCATGACCGGGATCGCCTCGGCAGAGGTGCAACAGCAAGGCGCGCGCCGCCGGCCAGCTCCCGGAATGTCGCGGCCGAGCGCCCCCGGGGCGTCAACTCGGTTGGCGTTCGGCGCAACGGCATTAGCATTTCGCATC
>DATBHU010000611.1:0-5954 GCA_036557265.1 Polyangia bacterium | reverse complement strand
GGGCACCGGCGGAACCGGCGGCGCGAGCGGTGCGGGCGGAACCGGGGGCGCGGGTGGCGTCGCGGGCACCGGCGGCAGCGGCGGCGCGGCGGGGAACGGCGCGGGAGGCTCGGCCGGCGGCGGCGCGGCGGGCAGCGGTGGCGCGGCAGGAAGCGGCGGCAGCGAAGCCGGAGCCGGCGGCGGTGCGGGCGCGGCGGGAAGCGGCGGCGCCGGCGCAGCAGGATCCGGTGGCAGCGCCGGCGGCGGCGCGGGCGGCAGCGGCGGAGCCGGCGGCGACGCTGGTGCCGGCGGCAGCGGCGGCGCGGGCGCGGCGGGAACCGGCGGGAGTGAAGCCGGAGCTGGCGGAGGCGCGGGGACGGGCGGCGCGGGCGGCAGCGGCGGCGCGCTCGGCGGCTTCGGCGGCGGCGGAACCGGCGGCGGCGTCTGCCAGGGCGCGCAGATCGCCTTCCAGCCGGTCGCTCCGACGGTCTACGTGCTCGCCGAGCGCTCGGGCAGCATGTTCGCGTGCCTCTCGTCGAGCGCGTCGGGGCTCCCCTGCGCGACGCCGACCGACACGGCCTGGAGCGTCCTCAAGGAGGCCGTGAGAGCCGTGGTGACCGCCGACGACACGCAGGTGCGCTTCGGCTTCTCGGACGCCTGGGGCACGAACCCGAGCTCGGGCGGAATGTGCCCGTCGCAGCAGGGGATGCTGACCGACAACCTCGCACCGGCGCTCGCCAATGGCGCGGCGGTCATGGCGAAGTACGATTCGTTGCCCGCTTCACCGAACACCACTCTCCCAGGCATGAAGTTCGAATCGCCGGTCAGCAGCTCGATCAAGGTTCTCGGCCAGGCGGTGAGCGCGATCAGCACGCCCGGCGAGAAGTACATCCTGCTGGTCACCAACGGCTGGAGCGACTACTGCGAAGACGGCAACAGCCTCTGTCCGACGGACTCGGTGGTCTGGCGCATCCAGGCCAACAAGCTCGCCGGAATCACCACCCTGGTGATCGGCATCGACACGCAGGACGTCAGCCAGCCGACCGGCGTCCTGCAGGCGTGGGCCAACGCGGGCGCGGGCGAGTCGACCGTGGCGCCGAGCCGCGGCACACCCGATCTGTTCACGTTCTACGACCAGTGCAGCGGCAGCGCGGGCTGGCACGCGGATCTGGTCGAGTCGGGCAAGCCGATCGCGCGCGGGTCGACGCTCGGGACGTACGCGGCGACGGCGGGCGCGAGCCGCGCCTACACCGCGAGCGCCGCCGATCAGACCGCCATCGCCGCGCGCCTCAAGAGCTGCCGCTTCGATCTCGCCGGCAACGGCCTGCACGTCGACACGACCAAGTTGAGCCTCGCGCACATCAAGATCGCGGGCGCCGACGTCCCGCTGGACCCGACCGACGGCTGGAGCATGTCGTCCGATACGCAGGTCGTCCTGAACGGCGCGGCGTGCACCACCTGGCGCACGCCGGGCCACGACGCCATCGATTTTCAGTTCCCCTGCGAGACCATCCTGATCCAGTGAGCGGCGCGCTCGAATCGGTCAGCGTCTAGCTGGCGCGCCAGGATCGCCAGTCCTTCATGACGGCCGTGACGGCGCGCTTGGCGGCGCGACGGAGCCACTCGGCGTCGCACTCGCGCAGCTCGCGCAGGATCCGCGCGCGGGCGCCCGCGGTGCCGAGATGGATGTTGGCGGTCTCGGCGCCGAAGGCGTGCAGCAGGCGCATCTCGTCGCGCGCCGCCGGCAGGTCGGCGAGCTCGACGCGGCTGCAGTGCGGGGCGAGGCGCCGCACGATCCAGCGCGCGCCGACCGCGAAGAAGGGATCGGGCGCGCGCACCGCCGCCGCCACGACGCGGCGGTACTCGGCGGCGGCCTGGCGCAACGTGGGCGCATCGCCGGCGGCCCAGTGATTCGCCGACGGGACCAGCGCCTTCGCCTCGCGCGCGACGAAGCCGCCCGCCCACTGGCCCAGCCCGACCAGCCGCGGTCGCCCGAGGCTCCCCATCCCGGCGACGCGCCGGAGGACGCGCGCGCCCGCGCGCGCGGAGAGCGGCGGCCGCAGCAGGAGCGGCGCCACCTCGCGCACGTGCGCCGCGGCGGCCGGGCGGAGATCGAAGAGGCGCCTCCAGTAGGCCGGCGGGGCGCGCGCGTCGGACAGGGCGATCCGGCGCAGCCAGTCGTGATCCGCTTCGAGCACGAAGGGGCGGCCGCCGGCGCGCAGCCCCTCGCGATAGCCGTCCCACACCGCCTGCGCGGCCGGCCGCCGGCCGACGCGCAGGTGATCGGTGTCGATGGCCACGAACACGCTGGCCACCAGCCGGACCAGATCCTCCGGCCACGGCAGGCGGCAGCTCTCGTCGAAGTCGTTGACGCCCCAGATCAGCCGGCCCTCGGCGTCGCGCCAGGTGCCGAAGTTCTCGACGTGCAGATCGCCGACGCCCAGCACGGTCGTCGCGGGCTGCGGCAGCTCGCGCCGCCAGCGCCGCGCGTGTTCAGCCCACCGGTAGTAAGTGGCGCGGAAGAACGACCACGACGACGCGCGCATGCGCGCGTGCTTCAGCCGCAGGTCGGCCGGCAGCAGGCGCGTGTAGCGCCGGACCCAGCCCTCGTAGTCCCGTGTGGCCGCACGCACATCGCGCATATCGGCTGATAGATTGTAAGACGGGCACGCGATGGTCCGGTTCGTCGAATGCGATCCCCCTGCCAGCGACGAAGAGATCGATGATCTCGAGCAGCGCGTCGCTCTCAGGTTTCCCGCGGCGCTGCGCCGGCTGTTTCGCGAGGCCAACGGCGGACGGCCCGAGCCTTACATCTACGGCGACACGGATGTGTCGGAGTGCCTCGCGCTCCGATCAGGCAAGGGTTCAGCTGAATGGACGTACGATCTGCTCGTCGCATCGAAACAGCTCGTTCCCAGGCACTTCTTCCGGTTTGCGGTGGACTCCGGCGGCAACACGTTCCTCGTGGACTGCTCTTCGGACCAGGGAATGGTCTTCCTCTGGGTACACGACACGGCAGACGAACGTCTGCTTCCTCTCGATGTCAGCTTGGAAGAATTCTGGTCCTGTTTGACAGAACGCTGATCCGGGCTCAGGCGGCCAGCCCGAGGCCCGTCGCGTGGGTCGGCTCTTCCGGTGCCGCGATCGCCGTCCGCGCGCGCAGCTCGCGCACCTCGGCGCGCACCTCGTCGAGCACGGTCCCGGCGCTCTCGTTGTCGAAGTAGCCGCCGAACGCCGACTGGCTCCAGCCGCCCAGCGCGCCGCTGCCGGCGCAGCCGGCCTGGCCGCGCAGATATTCCTGATCCTCGGCGCTCAACGCTTCCGGCCGAGATTCGTTCTCCCCCATGACGCCCACCTCCGTCTCAAGATGGAAGCCACGCGCGGGCCGCAGTCAAGGGAGGGGACGGCTCATCGCGGCGGCAAGTCCTCCTCGCAGCACCACTCGGCCGTCTCGTCGACGACGGCCTTCAGCCACTCCCAGATGTCCCCGTAGCGGGTGACGTGCGGATATCCCTGCCGCTCGGCGCCGCCGGCCCAGGTCAGGTGAGCCGTGATCACCTTCGCGGTGACGCCGCTGCGGTCGACGACGAAGCCGGCCACGTCGTCGTTGTCCTGGCGGCGCGCGAACGGCAAGAAGTCGCGCTCGGGCTGCGAGCCGCCCGCGCTCTCCTTGCGGAACTCGGCGCGGAACGTGCGCCCTTCCTCCGGCAGCTCGAGCAGGTGCCACGGCGTCAGCGAGCGCAGCCCGTGCGCGCGCAGCCAGCGCAGCGGCAGCGGCACGGGGTCGATCGTCTCCGTGATCGAATCCTCCAGAGAATCTTTGCGCGCCATCGGTCTATGGTACGCGCAAAGGGCGATGCCGACCGTCTTCGTCAGCGGTGACATGTGTCATCACCCGGCCCTGAAGGCGTTCGCTCACGGCTGCAACTGCGCGGGCGCGATGGGGAAGGGGATCGCGCTGGAATTCCGGGAGCGGTTCCCGCGCATGTACGCCGAGTACAAGCGACGCTGTACGGAGGGCCGGTTCGCGCTGGGCGACGTCTTTGTCTGGTCGGACGCGGGCGGCGTCACGGTTTTCAACCTCGCCACGCAGGCGACCACGCGCACGCGCGCGGACATTCAGGCGATCGACACAGCGCTGGCGCGGATGCTGGCGGCGGCCGTCGCCGCGCAGATCGACAGGATCGGATTGCCGCGCGTCGGCGCCGGGCTGGGCGGCCTGCCGTGGGAGGCGGTTCGCGCGTTGCTGGAAAAAGTGGGCGCGGCGACGGCGATCGAGCTGATCGTCTTCGAGACCTACGTGCCGCGATCGATCGCGTGACGATCGGTCGCGTGCGGTGCGTGTAGGCGCGGGTCACACCGATCGTCGCGTTCGATTGACGTTGCCCGCCCGCTGCCGACGCACGGTGATACGATTTTCGCGGGGAGGCTGCCATGAGCTATCTCTACGGCGACTCGACACCTTCGAAGCTCGAGATCAACTACATCGATTTCCTCCGCGACGCGGTGGAGTTCTGCGTGCAGGTGATGCTGGCCGACCAGCGCATCACGCAGGGCAAGGCGCACGCGCGGACGCTCGAAATCGCAACCGCCGCCGAGTTCGAGCGGCTGCAGAAGCTGGGCGGGATCGTGTCGAAGGCGTTCGAGGGGACGCCGCTCGGCGCGGCCGACTCCGCCACGGCGCGCTGCGCGGCGGCGATCGTCCGCTCGGCCACCGAGCAGGTGCGCCAGGAGGCGGTGGCGATGCGCACCGCGCTGGACGGCGAGATCGCCAAGCGCGACGCGCAGGCGACGCAGGAGCGCGACGGGATCGCCAAGGCGCTGGAGGCGCTGCTGGTCAAACACGCGCTGCCCGAATCGGTGATGGACGTTCACCTCTCCATCACGGGCGGCACCCGCTATGCGGGCCGGGCGCGCATGAAGACCAGCTTCGGCCTGGACGCCGTGATGGACCTCGACGTTCCGGGCGGCAACCTGTTCGAACGCGTCGTGCGCGTCGACCGCCTGATGGAGCGGCTGGACGTGCTGGCGCCCGAGATCGGCGGCTGGCTGCACAAGGAGGTGAAGCGCAAGCCGCAGCACCTCGAGAAGCATCACGTGCTCGAGTTCTCGAACGGCAGCAACGGCGGCACGCTGAAGCTGCGCGTGGGGCCGGACGGGACGGGGGCGGGCTTCGACATCAAGGTCACCCGCGAGAAGGAGGGGGCGCGCGTCACGCTGGCGCGCGCCGAGCAGCAGGAGGGGGCGGGGGAGGCGGCGTTCGAGGACGTGGACCCGGACGACGCCAAGAAGCTGTTCGCGCTGTACGCGAAGCTGACCGCGGCGACGGGTGACCTGCTGGCGCACCGGCGGCGGCTGGTCGACGCGCGGCTGGAGAACGAGCCGGTGCGCACGCACGCCCGACCGACGCTGCTGGCCGAACGGCTGATCACGGCGATGGCGCCGGTGGTGCAGGAGATCTCGGCGCGATCGCAGTCGCCGGGCGAGCTGGTGTTGCGGCGCGCGATCGGGGGCGATCGCCGGGAGGAGATCTTCCTGTCGAAGGCCGAGCTGAAGCTGAAGCTGGAGCCGCTGGTCGAGGGCAACCGCGTGCTGTTCGATCCGCTGTGGGCGAGCACGCCGCCGTCGGCGCCGAAGCCGCTCGCGGTGTCGGACATGCCGACGCCGATCGCGGCGCCGTCGCACGGGCAGGCGATCCGTTATCGACCGGGCACGCCTTCGCTGGGCTCGCCGCCTCTGAGCGAGTCCAATACGCCCGGTCCGTCCATGGCGGCGGCGGCGGCGGCGGCGGCGGTGCGCGCGAACGGCGAAGCGGCGCCGGCGGCGTCCACGGCGAACGGCGGTGACATACGCCGCACGCTGATCGGCGCGACGGTGCAGTCGGCCGTTCAGTCGGCGGTGCAGACGGCGGCGTCGGCCGCGGCGACCTTGACGCCGCCGGCCGGGGTGCCGAAGACGCCGGCCTCGACGTCGGA
>DATBHU010000610.1:0-4086 GCA_036557265.1 Polyangia bacterium | reverse complement strand
CCAGGCCGCGCCGCATCCGGATGCTGCTGTAGCGCTTGAGCACGTCCGGCTTCACCTGCGCGGCCAGCTGGTCGCGCTCGACGCGCAGCTCGGCGATCTTCGCCTCGATCTCGGCCATGCGCGACTTGGCGGCGTCGCCGTCCTTGGCGATCGACGCCTTCAGCGCCTCGACGTCGGCGGCGCGGTCGGCGAGCAGCTTCTTCTTCGCGTCGACGGCCTCGTTGAGCTTGGTGATCTCGCCCTCGCGCGTGACCAGCGCCTCCCGGCGCTGCTCGATCTCGCGCTGCGCCGCCATGTACTCCTTCGAGTTCTTGGCCTGGGCCAGCTTGTGCTTCGCGCCGGCGACCTGAACCTCGTCGTCGGTCATCAGGCCCTTCTGCTCGGCGTAGTAGCGCTCGGTCTCGCCCAGCGCGGTCCGCTCGCTGCTCAGCAATCCCTCGACGCGCAGCAGGTCATTCTCAGTCGCGGCAAGCTTCATCGGTATCGCGCGAAGCGAGTTTTCGAGTTCCTGAATCTTGGCGTCGTGTCTCTGCAGATCCTCGAGTCGCTTAAGCTGATCGCGCAATTCCGGTTCCTCCGTGACGTTTCACTGCTGTCGCCGCTGCACTGGCCTCGCGTATCGGCGACGCGTCCGACGGGTCGAGGGTGGGCCCACCTGGATTCGAACCAGGGACCAGGCGGTTATGAGCCGCCAGCTCTGACCGCTGAGCTATGGGCCCAGCTTTGAAGGCGTGCGCCGTTTGCAAAAGCGTGTGCAAAAGAAAACCAAACTTACACTGTGGTCCCTCGACTGTCGAGCGGATCGCCCGTCGAAAAACCGCCCGGGCGCGACGCGCGTCAGCGGCGCCCGCGAAGGCGAAGGCGACGTCGACGGACGATGACCAGCGCCGCGCCGAGCAGCACGTACGCCACGGCAGTGCCGCGCGGCGCCGCGCCGGACACCGCGGCACAATGGCAACCGGACGACGGCGGGGGCGGGGGCGGGGGCGGGGGCGCCACGTAGGTGCAGACGTCGTTGGTCCAGACCGCCTGCGCCGCGACCAGCGTGCAGGCGTCGCCGCAGATCGCCTTCGCGCACGGCTTGATCCCGCGCACGTCGGCGTAGCTCGACAGCGGCTGGATTGTCACCCCTTCGTCGTGCGACGTCGCCAGCGCCCAGTTATCGCTGTAGTTCTTGCCCGCCAGGTACAGCACACCGCCTCGCTCCGCGAGCCCGAGGATGTGCGGCTGCGGCGTCAGCGTCCACGGCCCGAAGGTGTTGCCGCCGTCGGTCGACCGGTAGGCGACGCCGTTCATGCCGCCGCCCGCGATGTTGGTGTAGCCGCCCACCAGGACGGTACCGCTCTGCATGCGCAGGAAAGCGCTCAGGGCGCCGCCGTTGGGGCCGGTCACCGTCACCGGCATCGCGAACGTCATGCCCCCGTCGCGCGTGACCGCCAGCTGCTCCATGCTGCCCCCGATCACGCGCAGGTAGAGCACGTTGGCGTCGTCGGGGTCGACGGCCAGGATGCGGAACTCGTAGACGCCGATGCCGGCGGGCGCCGCCGCCTCGATGTTGCGGTCCATCCAGGTCTGACCGCCGTCGTCCGAGCGCAGCAGGTGGGGGTGCTTGTCGGGCGTCGTGTACATGGCCGCATAGACGACCTGGGGGTTGCTGTGCGCGATCTCGATGCCAACGATGTTGGCGCCGGTCGGGGCGGCGTAGAGCGCCGTCGAACCGAAGGTGGCACCCGCGTCGGCCGACACGAAGATCGACGGCGTACCGAACTCCATTGTGTCGGGATCGTAGGTCGCCGCGACGGCCATGACGCGGTCGCCGTTGGTGCGATCGATGAAGAAGTCGCTGGCGACCAGGTTGGTCAGCGCGCCGCCCGCCCGGGTCCACGAGCACGACCCGTCATCCGAATAGGCCAGTCCCTGGTCGGGCGAAAGGCCGTAGAAGCGGTCGCGCGGCGAGGGCCCGACGCCGTACAGATACCCGAAGTTGGTCTGGGGCTGCTCGCACGTCCAGAACCAGCTCCCGCCGCCATCGTCGGAGATGATCATCCCGAAGTTGGTCGCCAGCACGATCTGCTGGGGCTTATCGGCCGGCAGCAGGATCCCGTAAGAGGACGGCAGCGCGCCGTTGCCCAGGGCGCGCCCCGCCGGAGCCAGCAGCGCGAGCAGAGCAACCGCGGCCGCGGCGGCCGATCGGACGAAGCCCCGACGGATTACTCCCCGGACCGGCGCGCTTTCGTGCAAATATGCCCGCTCCTTCGTTACGCCGATGCTGACGATACCGTTCGACACGTTCGTGCTCGACAACGGGCTGCCGGTGATCCTTCACGTGGATCGCTCGAGCCCGCTCGTTGCGGTGGACGTATGGTACCACGTCGGTTCCAAGGACGAATCGCCGGGGCGGACCGGCTTCGCGCACCTGTTCGAGCACCTGATGTTCATGGGATCGCGTAACGCGCCCTACCCGGCGTTCGACACGATCATGGAGAGCTGGGGCGGCCACAACAACGGCACCACCAGCAACGACCGGACGAACTACTACGAGATCGGGCCGCGCAACCTGCTCGAGACGTTCCTCTGGCTGGAGGCCGACCGGCTGGCGACGCTGACCGACGTGATCACCAACGAGGAGCTGGAGCGCCAGCTCAAGGTCGTGCAGAACGAGCGCCGCCAGTCCTACGAGAACCGTCCCTACGGTCGCGGCGAGCTGGTCGTGCCGGAGTCGATGTACCCGCCCGAGCACCCCTACCACTGGCCGACGATCGGCTCGCACGAGGACCTGGAGGCGGCCACGGTCGCCGACGTGCGCGCGTTCTTCGAGCGCTTCTACCGCCCGTCCAACGCCAGCCTGGTGATCGCCGGCGACTTCGACCCGACCGAGGCGCGCGCGCTGGTCGAGAAGTACTTCGGCTGGCAGGCGAAGCTGCCGCCGCCGGAGCGGTCGCCGCGGCCCGCCGAGCCCACGCTGGCGCGCGACGTGACGGTGACGCTGACCGACCGGGTGCAGCTGCCGCGCCTGCGCCTCGCCTGGCATTCGCCGGCGCTGTTTGCGCCCGGCGACGCCGACCTGGACATGGCGGCGCACGTGCTGGGCGGCGGCAAGTCGAGCCGCCTCTACCGCGCGCTGGTGTTCGAGCAGCGGATGGCGCAGGACGTGTTCGCCTACCAGGGCTCGCAGATGCTGGGCAGCCTGTTCCAGGTCGGGGCGACCGCGAAGCCGGGCCAGAATCTCGACGACATCACCGCCGCCGTGGACGCGGAGATGAAGCGGCTGGCGACCGACGGGCCCACCGAGGCGGAGCTGGCGCGCGCACGCAACACGCACCTGGCCGACTTCTACAAGGGCCTCGATCACCTGCAGACGCGGGCCGACCTGCTCAACCACTACCAGCACGTGCTGGGCGACCCGAACGGCGTGAGCCGCGACGTCGCCCGCTACGAACGGACGACCGTCGCGTCGGTGCGCGACGCCTTCGCCCGCGTCGTCGCCGGCAAGCACCTGGACCTGCGCATCTTGCCGGAACCGACGGTGGCCGCTTGATAGAGACGCCCGCCGCGATGGCGCAGGCCCCGGCGGTCGGACCGCTGCCGGCCGTCGACATCCCGCGCGCGTCGCGCTTCGCGCTGTCGAACGGCCTGAACGTGGTCGCCCTGCGCCGCGACGTGGCGCCGATCGTCTCGGCGGCCTTCATGTTCCGCAGCGGCGGCGCCGTGGATCCGCCCGGCCGGGCCGGGCTGGCGTCGATCACCGCCGAAATGCTGGACGAGGGCGCGGGCGCGCGCGACGCGCTGACGATCGCCGCCGATCTGGAGCGGCTCGGCGCCGACCTGTGGCTGGGGAGCGGCCGCGACGGGTCGCAGCTGTCGGTGCAGGCGCCGCGCGAGACGTTCGCGGAGGCGATGTCGATCGCCGCCGACGTCCTGACCGCGCCGCGGCTGGAGCAGACGGACTGGAGCCGCGTTCACAACGACCGGCGCACCTCGGTCGTGCAGCGGCGCGACCAGCCCGAAGCGGTCGTCAACGTCGTGTCGGATCTGACGCTGTTCGGGGAGGGCCACCCGTACGGGCAGCCGGTCGACGGTCTGGAG
>DATBHU010000609.1:0-4108 GCA_036557265.1 Polyangia bacterium | reverse complement strand
GAGGCGAGGTTCGGCAGCGGCGTCTTGACCACCACGAAGTAGTTCACGTTGTTGTGCGGGTTCAGGAAGAACGACGGCGCGACGAGCCCGCTCGACGACAGCGACACGAGCAGGTTGTTGGCCACGTCGCGCTGAGCGATGCCCGCCTGCGCGGCGCGCAGCCGGTCGACGTCGACCTTCAGGGCCGGGTAGTCGATCACCTGGACGATGTGGGCATCGGCGGTCCCCGCGACCTCCGCGACGCCGTCGCGCAGTCGTCGTGCGATCTCGTAGCCCTTCTGAAGATCGGGGTACTCGACCTGCAGGTCGAGCGGCGACGACAGGCCGAAGTTCAGGACCTGGCTGACGATGTCGGCCGGCTGGAAGTAAGAGCTCGCGCCCGGGAAGTCATGGGCCAGCATCTTGCGGATGCGGCGCATGTAGCCTTCCGTCGGCGCGTGATCGCGCTTGAGCGCGACCAGGATCTCCGCGTCCATCGGGCTGACGTTGTCGGTCTGGACGAAGGCCAGGTTGTACGAGACCGGCACCCCGATCATCGAGTTGATGGTCTCGATCTCGCGCGGCGGCACGATGGCGCGGATGCCGTCCTCGACCTGGGCGACCAGCGCCTCGGTCTTCTCGATGCGCGACCCGATCGGGGCGCGGAAGTGGAGCTTCATCAGACCGGCGTCGACGGTGGGGAAGAAGTCCCGGCCGACGACGAAGACCAGGCCCAGGCTGGCCAGCGAGATCGCCCCCGCGATGAAGATGGTGAAGCGGCGGTGGTGCAGGGCGGCGTCGAGGATGCGCGCGTAGGAGTTCTGAAACCGCTCGAACCGCTCGTCGCGCCAGCGGTTGAAGCGGACGGCGAAGCGCTTCCAGCCGCCGGGCGGCAGCGGCGCGCCGGGCGCGTCGTGGTGCTCCGAGTGCATCAGCATCCGCGCCAGCGCGGGCACCAGCGTGCGCGACAGGAGGTACGAGGCCAGCATCGCCAGCACGACCGAGATGGCGAGCGGCGTGAAGAGAAAACGCGCCGGCCCCACCAGCAGGACGACCGGGAAGAAGACGATGCAGATCGACAGCGTGGCCACGATGGCGGGCACGGCGATCTGCGCGGCGCCGTCGAGGATGGCGCGGGTGAGCGGCTTGCCGAGCATCCGGTTGCGGTGGATGTTCTCCACCTCCACCGTCGCGTCGTCGACAAGCATGCCGATGGCCAGCGCCAGCCCTCCCAGCGTCATGATGTTGATGGTGTGGCCGGTGAGCTTCAGCCCCATGATCGCCGAGAAGATGGCGAGCGGGATCGACGTGCAGACGACGACCATGCTGCGCCAGCTGCCGAGGAAGAGGCCGACCATCAGCGACACCAGCAGCGAGGAGATGATCGCCTCGCGCACCACACCGCCGATGGCGCCGCGCACGAACACCGACTGGTCGAAGTCGATCTTCAGCTCGAGCCCGTTGGGGGCGGCCGCCTTGATCTGGGGGAGCACGTCGCGCACGGCGTCGACCACCGCCACGGTCGAGGCGTCGGCGTGCTTGAGGATCGCCAGGTAGGCGGCGCGGCGGCCGTTGACCCGCACCAGGTTGGTCTGGTCGGCGAAGGCGTCGGAGACGCGGGCCACGTCCCCCAGCAGGACCGGCACGCCGTCGACGATCTTGACCGGGATGTTGGCGAACTCCGCCACCTCGGCGGGGCTGGAGTTCATCAGCACGTTGTACTCGCGGCCGCCGATGCGGGCCGTCCCGGCCGGCAGGATGACGTTCTCGCTGTTGAGCGCGTTGACCACGTCGTACGGCGAGAGCCCCTTGGCGGCGAGCTGGCGCGGATCGATGTCGACGTTGATCTGGCGCGACTTCCCGCCGAACGGCGCCGGCGTCCCCAGCCCCGGGATGGTGAACAGCTTCACGCGGATGAAGTTCAGCCCGTAGTCGAAGATCTGCTGCTCGGGCAGCGTCTCGCTGGAGAGCGTCAGCTGCGAGACCGGGACGTTGGAGGCGTTGAACTGGATGATGGTCGGGGGCGTCATCCCCGGCGGGGCGATGCGCAGGATCGACGCCGTCAGCGACGAGATCTGCGCGATGGCGGAGCTGATCTCGGCGCCCGGCTGAAAGTAGATCTTGAGCATGCCGATCCCGGGGATCGACTGCGACTCGATGCGCTCGATGCCGTTGACGGTGGTCGAGAACCCGCGCTCGCTGATCAGCACCACCCGGCGCTCCATGTCCTGCGCGGACAGGCCCGGGTAGTTCCAGATGACCGCCACCACCGGGATGTCGATGGCCGGGAAGATGTCGACCACCATGCGGGTGAGCGACAGGATCCCCATCACGAGGATGAGGACGCACATGACGGCGACGGTGTAGGGACGTCGCAGCGCGAGCCGAACTATCCACATCTGACGACGAAGCTCGACGGGCAGCCTATTCGACGAACCGCCGTCGTCAAGGCGGAACGCGCGCTTTCTAGTTGGTCTGCAGGAGCCGGACGTCGTCCAGACAGACGGTCGCGCCCGCGCTGGTCGCCGTGATGTTGAACGCGAGGCCCGCCTGGGGGTCGAGCGCGGTGGCCGTGAAGCTGTGGACGAAGCTCTGCAGCTGGGTACCGGGCACGTCACTCGCCAGAAAGTCGGTCAGCGTGTATGGCGGCACCGCCTGACCAATCTTGGCCTGGAACATCACGAGCGCCTGGGTCGTGGAGACGGCGTAGGACAGCTGGTAGACGTCCCCGGGGGCGACGCTGACCGCGAGCGACGCATCGCCCGGCCAGCCGACCGTGACCGTCGCGTTCGAGCCGAGCTGGACGCAAAACTGGCCGTTCACGACCGATTGTCCCGCCAGCGATCCGGCTTGCAGCGTCACGACCCAGTAGGTCTGCCCGTTCGAGAAGTCGCCGTTCACGATCAGATTCGGTCCCGTCGAGCTCCCGCCCGCGCCGCCCGTTCCGCCGGCGCCGCCCGCCCCGGCGCCGCCGCTGCCGGCCACGCCCCCGCTGCCGGCCACGCCCCCGCTGCCGCCTCCGCCCGAGCTGCCCCCGCTCCCCGGGCCGGTGTTGGGGCACGCGGCGTTGCAGCTCCCCGGCGCGTCGTTGAGCAGATCGGGACAGCCGTAGGCCGAGTAGATCGCCAGGCAGGCGTTTCCGGCGACCGGGTCGTAGGCGGGCGAGCAGGTGGCGTTCGCGCAGACCTGCGCGCACTTGCTCCCCTGGCATTCCGACAGCGTCGTGCCGAAGGCGGCGACGGACAGTTCGTCGCTCCGCTGATCGACCGGAATGCAGTCGAACACCAGCTCGCATTGCTTCCTCCACAACGCCGAGCAGAACGATGGCGCGTCGGTCGGCCCGCCGGCGCCGCCCGTGCCGCTGCCGCCAGCGCCGCCGGCACCGCCCGTGCCGCCACCGGCAGAGCAGACCTGATCGCACACGCTGACGTAGGTCGGAGAGCTGAAGTCGTCACAGCTGATCGTCGACAGCTCGTCGAGGCACATCTTCTTCGCGGCCGTGTTGACGTGCGCGCCTCCGGAACAGTTGACGTCGAACGTCTGCCCGGCGGGAGGCGCGTCGCTGCAGCTCTTGCCCCACACGGTGGTGCACTCGGCCTGAGACGACCCGCCCAGGAAATCCGCGCCGCGCATGTCGGCGGGCGTGCACGCATACAGCTTCGCGCAGAACGCAGAGGCCCAGTCCCGGCAGAACTGGCCGCCCGCGCTCGCCCCGCCGCCGCCACAGCCAACCGCAAACACGATGGCCGGCAGCACCAACCCCACGCCCCGCGCAATTCGCATTCACCAAACGGTCCCGCATGACAGTCCGGGCGTCAAGCGCTCTGCGACCGCCGCGATCGGTTGCGCCGGCGCCGCGGCGCGATGTCCACCGCGTCGCGCGCCGCCGTCCCTTGAGCGCGGGCGGCAAATAGGCGATCGTTTGCGTCGCCGTGGCCGAGATCCGCAGCCCCGCCGAACGAAAGCACGAGAAGGAGATCGCCGCGCTGGTCGCCGGCGACACGGGCGCGCGCCCGCCCGGCTGGGCGATGACCCCGCGCGCCGTGGAGACGTACGTGATGGGGAGCGACAAGCCGGTCGGGGGCGTGACGATCACGCCCAAGTACGTCGGCGACAGATCGCTGGTGCA
>DATBHU010000608.1:0-9968 GCA_036557265.1 Polyangia bacterium | reverse complement strand
CGTGCTGGATGTCGACGAACTGGTTGTAGTCGTCGAACGGGGCGTCCACCTTCAGCGAGCCGGGGAACGGATCGCCGTTCGTCCCGTCCCAGGCCAGCATCGCCTTCGCGCCGGCCTCGCGGACCGCCAGGTTGATCGCGGACCCCGCCCCCCCCATGAACGTGTTGAGGGCGAAGCCCTGAACGTCGTTGGTGTCGAACCCTGCGAGGGGCGGACAGGGGAGACCGGTGCCGCCGGTGCCGCCGCCCGTGCCGGCCGTGCCGCCACCCGCGCCGCCCGCGCCGCCCGTGCCGCCCGTGCCGCCGCCGGTGCCGCCCGTGCCGCAGCTGCCCTCGAGCCAGAAGCTGTCGACCCAGATCGTCGCCGCCGCCGGCTTCATCGAGTTGAGGCCGCCGTCGCTGTCCAGGCCGTTGCCGGCCTGCACGCTGACGCCGTAGGCGATGACCATCGACGTGTCGACGGGCGCCGCGCAGGTGCTCAGATCGAAGATGTAGTCGTTCCAGCCGCCCCCGCTGACGAGGTTGCTGTACTTGCTGCAGTAGCTGTAGCTGCTGCCCGTGTTGATGTAGGGCTGGATGCCCATCGGGTTCGTCGAGCTCGGGTTGCCGCCCGTGACCTTCACGCGCACGTGCAGCTTCTTGTTGCCGCTCCAGTTCTGCAGCGCCGTGGCGCCGTAGCCGTGCTGGATGTCGACGAACTGGTTGTAGTCGTCGAACGGCGCGTCCACCTTCAGCGCGCCCGCGAACGGATCGCCGTTGCCGCCGTCCCAGCTGAGCACCGCCTTCGCGCCGGCCTCACGGACGGCCAGGTTGACCGAAGATCCGGCGGTCGTGCCCATGAACGTGTTGAGCGCGAAGCCCTGCATGTCGTTGGTGTCGAACGACGCGAGCGGCGGGCAGGGGAGACCGCTGCCGCCGCTGCCGCCGCCCGTGCCCGCCGTGCCCGAACCGCCGGTGCCGGCCGTGCTGGTCGCGCCGCCCTTCCCGCCCGTGCTGGTCGAACCGCCGGTGCCGGCCGTGCTGGTCGCGCCGCCCTTGCCGGCCGTGCTGCCCGCGGTGCCGGCGCTGGTGCCGCCCTTGCCGCCGCTGCTGCCCGCTGTGCCCGTCGTCCCCCCGCCGCCATCACCGCCGCCGCACCCGTCGAGGAACGACATCCCGGCAGCGGCTCCGAACACCGCCGCCACCGCCAGGCACTTTGCACCGAAGTTCTTCATGCTGCTTCTCCCTTTATTTTCCGGCCGAATCCGCGTCCCCGGCCGATCGCGGGCACACTAACACAACTCTCCGGAAATCAAGCCAGGAGCCCCAACAAAACGCTCGGCGCGTTTGTTGGGTGCCGCCCTCAGGCGACCAGCGCGAGATCGAGGATCGTCTTCAGGCCGGGCGGCGCCGCGATCACCGCCGGGATCGCCGACAGCACCGTCCCGACGGTGCCGCGATCGCCGTGGGTGCCGCCGCGGATCACGACGTCCAGCGGCGGGTCGCCGTCGATCAGCACGGCGTCGTGCGGATCGGGCGCGCCGATCGACATCTCGAGATCGAGGCGCACGATCTCGCGCCCGCCGCGCACGCCGACCGCCGTCTGCCGCAGCCCCGCCACGCGCCCCGGCGCGATGCCGGGCCGCTCGGCGATCACCGGGTCGATCGTGGTCCGGATGTCGTCCAGCGTGAGGCCCAGGCCGAGGCCCACCAGCGCGCACGACTCCGCGAACCCGCGGTGACCGAGGCGGCGCGCCGCGACGCCGGCCGCGAACTCCTCGGCGGTCAGGCCGGCGCCGACCTTGGCGCGCAGCGGGCCGCGCCGCTTGGCGGCGTCGACGACGCGGGTGACCTGCACGCGATCGACGCGCACGCAGGCGGCGGCCAGGGTCAGCGGCAGGCGATCCATGACGAAGCCCGGGTTGACGCCGGTTCCGATGACGGTGATCCCGGCCTCGCGCGCCCGCGCGTCGATGCGGCGGGCGATCTCGGGGGCCGACAGATCGGCGTAGGCGAGATCCTCGCACGTCGAGATCACGTCGACGCCGCGCGCGGCGGCCGCCTCGATCACCGGCTCGACGTCGGCGACGCCCGACCCGGTCAGCACCAGCGCGACGTCGGGCCCGCCCGCGAACGCCTCGGCCGCGCCCGCCACGACGGTCACGCCGCACGCCCCGACGCCCGCCAGCTCGCCGGCGTCCTGCCCGGTGAAGGCCGGATCAGCCGCCGACGCCAGCCGGAGCCCGGGGCGCGCCTGCACGGCCTTCAGCACGTCGCGGCCGATGGAGCCGAGCCCGATGATGGCGACGCGCGCCACGGCGCCGCCCGCCCCGGAGCGGGTCGATCGGGCCGGCGCCGCCGTGCTCACTTGCCGAGCTCGGCCAGGTCGTCGCCCAGCTCCTCGAGGAACATCGCGATCTCCGAGGGCGACAGGGCGTCGAAGCGGCGCCGCACCCCCTCCAGCTCGTCACGCAGGCGGCTGGCGCGCTGGCGGTAGTTGCCGAGCGTGTTCTCGAGCCGGCTCGCCGCCGCGTCGCCGGGCGGCGCCGCCTCCGACACGCCGGCGGCCAGCGCGTCCAGCTTCTGCGCGGTCGCCTCGTGGTGGCCGTTGCCGTTCTTGTTGTTGGCGCGGGCGTGGGCCGCCAGCTTCTCGATCTCCGCGCGCAGCTGCCCGCGCTCGCGCGACCAGGCGGCGCGCTCCTCGTCCAGCGCGGCCGCAGGCGGCGCGTTCTTGCGCTCGTGCTCGAAGCGCAGCAGCTTCCCTTCCAGCTCCGCCAGGCGCGAGCGCCGGCTGCGGTCGGCCTCCTCCAGATCCTTGGCGGTCTTGCGCAGCGTCGACGCGTCGGCGGCGCTGGCCGTCGCGCGCGCCTCGGCGGACGCCACGGCGTCCTCCAGCTCGGCGACCAGCGCCGACTGCTCCGCGACCGACGAGCGCAGCTCGGTGATCTCGCCGACGTGCGCGGCGGCGGCCCGGTGGAACTCGTCGAGCGCCCGCCCGCGCAACCCGCCCGCGTCGTCGGCTGGCGCCGGGCGCGGCGGCGGCACCGGCGCGGCCATCTCGGCCGGCGCCGCGGCCGCCCGCACGGATTCGCTGCGCACGGCGCGCGCGATCGTGGCGGTCAGCTTGTCTTCCAGCTCCGCCATCCGCCAGACCAGATCCTGCTTCTCGGACTCGAGCCGCGCGATGCGCTCGTCGCGCGCCACCAGCGCCTCGTCGCGCGCGGCCAGCGTCTCGGCGGTCGCCGCCGAGGCCGCCGCCTCCTGCTCGAAGCGGGCGACGTTGCGCCGGGCGCGGGCCAGCTCGCTGTCGGCGAGCCGCAGCCGCTCCAGCGCGTCCGTCAGCTCCGTCTGGCGCGCGCGGGCGGCGCCGCCCACCTCCTCGAGCCGCTGCTCGGCCGCGCTGGCGCGCGACTCGGCCTCGGCCAGGCGCGCCCGCAGGCGGTCCGCCTCGTCGCGCGCCGCCGCCAGCTCGGCGTTCGGCACGCGCGCTTCGGCCTCGGCCGAGCTGCGCAGTCCCGCCGTCAGCCGGGCGGCCATGGCCGACATCTCCTCGGTCGTCTTGCGCGTCAGATTCAGGATCGACTCGTCCGCGTCGGCGAGGGCGCGGCGCAGCTTGGCCACCTCGAGGTCCAGCGCCGCGCGATCGTCGGCGGCGCGGCGCAGGCGGCCGCGGAGCTCCTCGATCTCCTCGCGCAGCAGCGCGCTCGACGGCGCCGCCCCGCCCGGCGCCGCGGCGCCCGCGGCGCCGAGCCGCGACTCCAGCGGCGCGAACGGCAGCTGGACCAGGGCGTACCCGAGCGCCGGCGCGACCTGCGATCCGGCCACCGCCACGTACATGGCGGGCGGCTCGCTCCCTTCCTTGACCAGGCGCGAATCGATGCGCAGGCCGTCGACGGCGCCCTCGAACTCGACCACGCCCATGCCCAGGAACGGCGTCACGCCGAGCATCTGCACGTGCCCGAAGCTGGCGAACACCGCGCCGTGCAGGTCGTAGTAGCCGAGCCCGCCGCCGCCCCGGTCGGCGTTGGCGACCGCGATGATCAGCCGCCCCCCGTCGGCCAGCAGCCGGCGCAGCGTGGCGACGGCGCCGGCCCGGCGCGCGATCTCGTCGCCGTCGGGGATGACGACCACGTCGAACTTGTCGTCGATGCGGCTGGTGTCGCTGTCGACGCTGACCACGCGCGCGCCCAGCGAACGCAGGTACTGGGCGCTGTCGCTGCCCCCCTCTGCCGCAGGCGGTCGTCCCGCGCCGCCAGGCCGGATCTCGAGCACGCGCCGGCCCGAAAGCAGCGGCTCCAGGTAGGCGTAAAGCGCCAGACGGCGCCCCAGCAGGTCCTCTGTCTTGTCTTCCGGCATCCCCGGCGCGCAGCCTACTTGCATCTGGGACGAACGCCCACTATAAAAGCCCGTTTTCCGGGACCCAGTCATGGCGAAAAAAGGCATCCACCCCGTTTACAAGCCGGCCACCATCACCTGCGCGTGCGGTAGCGTGGTCGAGACCTACTCGACGCGCGCCTCGTTCAGCGTCGACATCTGCTCCAGCTGTCACCCGTTCTACACGGGCAAGCAGAAGTTCGTCGACGCTGCTGGCCGTATCGAGCGCTTCCAGAAGAAGTACGCGGCAGCGGCGGACAAGCAGGCGGCGAAGGCAAAGGCCGGCGGCGACGCCGGCAAGCCCTCGCCCACCAGCTAACCGAACCCGTACCGCACCATCGCGCCCTCGGCCCCGCCACCGGGCCGGGGACCGGAGAGGATCGTCTTGCTGGATCAGCTTCTGCTCGACAAGCTCGCGGCCGTCGAGGCCCGTTACGAAGAGCTGTCGACGATGCTCGCCGACCCGGCCGTGCTGGCCAACCGGCAGCAGATGCAGAAGCTCTCCAAGGAGCACTCCGACCTGCGCGCCGTCGTGGAGACGCTGCGCGAGTACCGCGACGTCGACAAGCGCATCGCCGAGGCGCGCGAGCTGCAGAAGGATCCCGAGATGCGCGATCTGGCGCGCCAGGAGGAGACCGAGCTCGGCAACGAGCAGGGGCGGCTGGAGAAGTCGCTCAAAGAGCTGCTGATGCCGAAGGATCCGAACGATGAGAAGAACATCATCCTCGAGATCCGGGCCGGCACGGGGGGCGAGGAGGCGGCGCTGTTCGCGGCGGACCTGTTCCGCATGTACACCCGCTTCGCCGAGCGGCGGCGCTGGGGGGTCGAGATCCTGTCGATGTCGAGCGCGTCGGCGGGCGGCCTCAAAGAGGTGATGGCGGGCATCGCCGGCCAGGGGGCGTACTCGCAGCTCAAGTACGAATCGGGCGTGCACCGCGTGCAGCGCGTGCCCGCGACGGAAGCCCAGGGCCGCATCCACACGTCGACCGCGACCGTCGCCGTGATGCCCGAGGTCGAGGACGTCGAGGTCCACATCGACCCGAAGGACCTGAAGATCGACGTCATGCGTTCGGGCGGACCGGGCGGCCAGTCCGTCAACACGACGGACTCGGCGGTGCGCATCCACCACATCCCGAGCGGCCTCATCGTCCACTGCCAGCAGGAGAAGTCGCAGCACAAGAACAAGGCGATGGCGATGAAGCTGCTGCGCGCCAAGCTGTACGAGATCGAGGAGGAGAAGCGCCAGACCGCCGAGCGCGAGGCGCGGCGCAGCCAGATCGGATCGGGCGATCGCTCCGAGAAGATCCGCACCTACAACTTCCCGCAGGACCGCCTGACCGACCACCGCATCGGGCTGACGCGGCACAACCTGCCCGGCATCCTCGACGGCGATCTGGTCGACGTCATCAGCAGCCTGCGCGCCCACTTCCAGGCCGAGGCGCTGAAGCCGCCGGCCGAGACCTGATCGCGCGCGCCGCCTTGCGTATCGTCATCCTCGACAGCTTCGCGGCCGATCAGGGCGACGAGACGATGTGGGACGGCCTGCGCGCGCTGGGCGAGCTGGTCGTGCATCCGCGCAGCGACGACGGCGACGTCGTGGCGCGCGGCGCCGGCGCGAACGCGGCGCTGACCAACAAGGTCCCGTTCACGGCGGCCACGTTCGCCGCGCTGCCCGACCTGCGCTACGTCGGCGTGCTGGCGACCGGCACCAACGTCGTCGATCTCGCGGCGGCGCGCGCCGCGGGCGTCGCGATCACCAACATTCCGAGCTACGCGGCCGCGTCGGTCGCCCAGCACGTGTTCGCGCTCATCCTGCATTTCACGCAGGACGTGGCCGGCCATGCGGCGGCGGTGAAGGCGGGCGCGTGGGCCGCGTCGCCCGACTTCTGCTTCTTCACGCGCGAGATGTTCGAGCTGGCCGGCAAGACGATGGTGCTGGTCGGCAGCGGCGCGATCGGCGCCGCCGTCGCGCGCATCGCGGAGGCGTTCGGCATGCGCGTCGTGCGGTCGGCGGTCCCGGGATCGCCGACCGGCGCGGGGGCGGCGCGCGTCCCGCTCGCCGAGGCGCTGTCCGCGGCGGACGTCGTGTCGCTGCACTGCCCGCTGACGGAGGCGACGCGCGGGATGGTCGACGCGCGCTTCCTCGCGGCGATGAAGCCGGGCGCGATCCTGATCAACACGGCGCGCGGCGCGCTGATCGACGAGGGCGCGTTGATCGCGGCGCTGGCGAGCGGCCGGCTGGGCGGCGTCGGCCTGGACGTGCTGGCGGTCGAGCCGCCGCCCGCCGACCACCCGCTGACGGACGCGCGCGCGCCCTGGGCATCCCGGGTGGTCGTCACGCCGCACATCGGCTGGGGCGCCATCGAGGCGCGCCGCCGTCTCGCCGCCGTCGCCACCGACAACCTGCGCGCCTTCCTCGCCGGCCAGCGCCAGAATCGCGTCGCCTGAGCCTCCTCTGGGTGAGGGCCCCTCTCCCTAGCCCTCTCCCCGCTTCGCGGGGCGAGGGGACCTGATCTGCTCTCCTTCTCCCGCTTGCGGGAGCGAGTGATCTGCTCTCCCTCTCCCGCTTGATCTGCTCTCCCTCTCCCGCTTGAACTGCTCTCCCTCTCCCGCTTGCGGGAGGGTCGGGGTGAGGGCGAGCCTTGCGAGGGACTACTTATCGTCGCCCATCAGCGTCACCACCACCGTCCGCGCGCCGCCCTGGTCGCGGTGCTCGCCGAGGTAGATCCCCTGCCACGTCCCGAGCGCCAGCCGGCCGCCACGGATCGGAACCGTCACGGCCGTCCCCGCCAGCAGCGCCTTGATGTGCGCCGGCATGTCATCCGGCCCCTCTGTGGTGTGCTCGTAGTAGGGCGCGTTCTCCGGAACCGCGCGCGAGAACCAGCGCTCCATGTCGCCGCGCACGTCGGGATCGGCGTTCTCGTTGATCGCCAGCGACGCCGACGTGTGCTGTATGAAAAGGTGCGCGAGCCCGACCTGGAACGACGCCAGCTCGGGCAGCGCCGCGACAATCTCGCTCGTGACCAGATGGAACCCGCGCGGGCGGGGCTTCAAGCGGACCTGGGTCTGGTGCCAGCGCATCGGAATTGGGTGATGTTTAACACGTGAGGGGGCACACCGACGCCGCCGCAAGAGGTTGCGAAAATAACTTACGTACTTCTACTGAAGGCGGTAGCCGGTCGGCCGTCCAACTTCCCCGAACCAAAGGACATACCAAGGAGGTCTCATGACATCGGGAAAGCGCCTCGCACTCGCAATCGGTATCGGCATGTTGACGGCGTTTGGATCGTTGTCCGCCGCCCAGGCGCAGTACGCCCCGCGGCCCTACTACGCGCCCCCGGCGCCGCGCGGCGTCTACCGCAGCGGTCTGACGTTCGGCGGCTCGCTCGGTCTGGGCGCCATCTCGTCCGACGGCTGCGGCGCGTACTGCGGTGCCGCGTTCTTCTTCGAGGGCCACATCGGCGGGATGCTCAACCCGCGGCTCGCGCTGATGGGTGACTTCTGGGGCGCGGCGCACCACTGGGACGACGGCTACGGCACGGGCACGACCTACCAGGGGCTCTACACCCTCGCCGTCCAGTACTGGGCGACGGACTTTTTCTGGGTCAAGGGCGGCGCAGGTTTCGCGCAGCTGAACTTCGGTTATGACGGCGTCAACAACCCCGACGAGAACGGGCCCGGCATCATGGCCGCCGGGGGCTTCGAGGTGGTTCAGGCGTACAACTTCGCGCTCGATCTCCAGCTCCGCTTCGGGCACGGCTTCTACGACACGGGCCCTGACGTCAACCAGGTCGCCTTCATGGTCGGCGTCAACTGGTACTGATCCGCTTCGTCTTCGTGCGGGCGCAACCACGCGCGCGGGCGGCCGAACATGAGGCGTGCCGCTCGTCGCGTGGTCGCTCGCGTTCGTCGTCGGCGACGCCTGCGCGCTCGCTGACGTCGTCGGCCCGCGTTCCGCCGCCGCGTTCGCGCTGATCGCGGCGGCCGCGATCGCCGCGGCGCGCGGCGCCCGCCTGCGGGTGGCGGTTCCGATCGTCTTCTGCGCCTGCGGCGCGCTGCTCGGGACGCGCGCGGCCCGGCCGGCGGCGCCCCACGCTGCGCTCGCGGCCGCGTTCGCGCGCGACGAGGCGGTGGCGCTCGAAGGGACAGTCGTGCGCGGGCCGGAGAGCACCGGCACGGGCGCGCGCCTGGTGGTCGCGCTGACGCGCATCGCGGGCGCCGACGCGGGCGGCACGCTGGCGCTGTCGGTGGTGAGCGGCTGGCCCGACTTCGGGCCGGGCGAGCGGATCGCCTGCCGCGCGCGCCTGCACGAGCTGCGCGGGACGCGCAACCCCGGCCTCCCCGATCCGGCGCTGGCGCTGCGCGCGGCGGGCATCGACGCGTTGGCGGGCGTGGCGGAGGCAGGCGCGATCGCGCGCGTCGCCGAACCGGACGGCGCCGGCCCGCGCCGGCTGGCGTTCCGGGCGCGGCGCGCGCTGCGCGCGGCGATCGATCGCGCGGCGAGCGGCGACGCGGCGGCGTTCCTCAAGACGGCGGTGCTCGGCGACCGGCGCGGCGTCGGGCCCGACGTCGAGCAAGGGTTCCGGGTCGCCGGCGCGACGCACGTGCTGTCGGTGTCGGGGCTGCACCTGGCGGCGGTGGCGGCGCTGCTGTTCTTCGTGGTCCGCGCGGCCGCCGCGCGCGTCCCGCGGCTTCCGCTCTACGTCGACCCGCGGGCGGTCGCGGCGGCGGTGGCGCTGCCGGCGATCGCGTTCTTCGCGCTGGTCACCGGCGAAGCGATCGCGACGCTGCGTTCGGCGCTGATGCTGTCGATCGGCATGGGCGCCTACCTGGTCGGGCGGCGCGCGTCGGCGGGGCCGACCATCGCGGCGGCGGCGCTGGCGCTGCTGGCGGCGAACCCGCTCGAGCTCTGCGATCCGTCGCTGCAGCTGTCGCTCGCCTCCGTGGTCGGCATCGCGCTGGGCGCGCGCGGCCTCGGTCCGGGCGCCGCGCGGGCGCACGGCGCCGGCGTCGTCCGGCGGCTGCTGCTCTGGCTGTGGCGCTTCGTCGCGGCGACGATCGCGGCGACGGCGGCGACGGCGCCGCTCTGCGCCCACCACTTCGGCGAGGTGGCGCCGCTGTCGCCGCTCGGCAATTTGGCGCTGGTTCCGATCGTCGAGCTGGCGGTCGTGCCGGTCGGCCTCGGCGGCGCGGCGGCGGGCGCGATCTGGCCGCCGCTCGGCAAGCTGCCGCTCGCGGTCGCCGGCTTCGCGGCGCGGGCCGCGCTGGCGATCGCGGGCGGGTTTCGCGACCACGCCCCGCTCTGGCTCTGCCGCACCCCGAACGGGCTGGAGACGGCGGCGCTGACCGCCGCCGGGGGGCTGGCGCTGATCGCCTGCGGCGCCCCTCGATCCAGACGGCGCCTGCCGGCCTGCGCCGCGCTGGCGGCCGCGCTGGTGGCGCTCGGCAGCCTCGCGGCGCGGGACGTCGCGCGCCGCCGCGCGCGCGATCTGACGGTGACGTTTCTCGACATCGGCCAGGGCGACGCCGCCGTCGTCGAGGCGCCCGGCCCGGCGGTCATGCTGATCGACGGCGGCGGCGTGCGCGACGGTTCGTTCGACACCGGCGCCCGGATCG
>DATBHU010000607.1:0-6676 GCA_036557265.1 Polyangia bacterium | reverse complement strand
CTGCGCGCCGTCGGACACGGGGAGTCGTTGCGGCTGCGGGTCGGGACGGGGCCCCGCGGTGACGAGCTGTTCCCGACCGGCGAGGAAGCCGAACGCGCTGAGAAAGAGGCCGAGCGCGCCGAGAAGGAAGTCGCCCTGGCGCGCGTCGCCGCGCTCGAAGCGCAGCTTCGCAAGCGGCGCCGCCGCGCGCGGTAGCGGCGGCGCGCCAGGTCAGTGCGCGGCGCGCGCGCGGCCGAAGGCGTCCATGCGGCCCCACACGCCGGGGATGTCGAGCAGCTCGATCCGTCCCAGCGGCTCGGGGATGGCCGGGTCGACGATCAGGTGGACGCCGTCGGAGTCGAGCCCCAGCAGCGTGCGGATCAGCAGCAGCGGCGTGCCCGTCGCCCACGCCTGCGGGCTGCACGCGGTCGGGTACTCGACCGGGAAGTGCGTGGTCGCGCGGTCGTAGCCGCCGAACGCCTCGGGCAGCCGCCCGTTGAACAGCGCCGCCGCCTCCAGCATCGCGCGCGAGATGCGGGCCGCCTCGGCGCGGTAGCCGTAGCGGCGCAGCCCCCAGGCGATGAACGAGTTGTCGTGCGGCCAGACGGTGCCGACGTGGTAGCCGATCGGGTTGTACGAGTTCTCGCTGCTGGCCATGGTCCGGATCCCCCAGCCCGAGAACAGGGCGTCGCTCATCAGGTGCTTGACGCAGCTCGAGGCCTTGTCGGCGTCGGCGATCCCGCTCCACAGCAGGTGGCCGATGTTCGACGTCAGCGAGTCGACCTTGCGCTTCTGCCCGTCCAGCGCCAGCGCGAAGAAGCCGCGCTCCGGGATCCAGAAGTCCTTGTTGAAGCGCCGCTTCAGATCGGCGGCCTCGCTCTCCAGCTGCTTGGCCCACGCGGCGGCGCCCCACACCTCGCGCGCCAGGTGGGCGGTCCGGATCTTGGCGTCGAACGCGTACCCCTGCAGCTCGCAGGTCGCGCGCGGGGTCGGCGCCAGCGTCCCGTCCGCGAAGGCGATCGAGTCCCACGAGTCCTTCCAGCACTGGTTCTCGAGGCCGGTCTCCTTGTTACGCCGCTCGTACTCGATGTAGCCGTCACCGTCGCGATCGCCGTAGCGGTCGATCCAGGCGATGGCGGCGCGCGCCTGCGGCTCCAGCTCGCGCGCCAGCGCGAGGTCGCCGGTCCAGCGCACGTACTCCTCGAGCACGATCAGGAACAGCGTGGTCGAGTCCGCGCTGCCGAAGTAGGGCGAGTGGGGGCGCTCCTCGAACGCCGTCATCTCGCCGAGGCGCAGCTCGTGCAGGATCTTGCCCGGCTCCTCGTCGCGGAACGGATCGTCGACGCGCCCCTGGAACAGCGCCAGCGCGCGCAGCGTCGACGCCGCCAGCTCCGGCGCGTAGGGCATGGCCTGGAAGCTGGTCAGCAGGCTGTCACGCCCGAACACCGCCATGAACCAGGGCAGCCCCGCCGCCGGCAGCGCGCCCGGCACGATGCCGGTGCGGAAGCGGAGCGCCGCCAGGTCGACCAGGCTGCGGCGGTAGATCTGGTGCAGCGGCTCCCAGGTGCTGACCAGGCGCGGCGCCGTGCTGCACCATTCGTCGACCTCCTTCTGCGACATCGAGATCGCGGGGGTGCCCTCGGGCTCGCCGATGCGGGCCGAGGCCTGCACGTCGAACGACACCGACCAGCGCGAACGCGGCTCGAGGTGGACGTGGAAGTTGAGGCCGTCCTTGCTCGTCTCGCCCTTCTGGCTGGCGGAGATGCGCGTCTCGCGCATGAACCCCTCGCGCTGATAGCCGAGCGTCAGCGTGCCGTTCGACAGCTTGGAGTAGCGCTCGCCCTTCTTCTCCAGCTTGTCCTTCACCTCGAACAGATCGGCGAAGTCGGCGGCCGCCTCCAGCCTCACGTCCAGATCGATCGCCTCCTTGTCGTGGTTGGCGATCTCGATCTCCTCGCGAAAGCCTTTGCTGACCGCCCGCCGCCGGGTGACCGACAGGTGCGAGTCGACGTAGACCGTCCCCGTCGTCAGCGCCTCGAAGAACTGGACCTTGAAGTAGGCCTGTTCGTCGACCGACAGCACGGCCGGCCGGATGCCGTTGATGGTCAGGATCCAGCGCGACAGGAAGCGCGTGTCGTCGATGAACAGACCGTGGTTCGCGGTCGGCGTGGCCTCCATGTCGCCGCGCCTGTCGCTGACCACGAACATGTTGCCGTCCAGGATGCTGACCGTGTCGAGCGACATGGGCTCACGCGTCCTTTCCGTCGAAGGGGGTGTGCACGAAGGGCGAGCCGGCGCGCAGCCCGAGGATCACCTTCGCGCCCAGCTCGCGGCTGCCGCGCTGGCTGATCTCGCCGCGCAGCGCGGCCACCACCGGGTTCACCTCGCCCCGCAGCAGCTTCACCAGGATCTCCCGGCTGGTACAGGTCGCCGTCACGTCGGCGGGGCGGCCGTCGTCCTCCGTCAACGTCAGGTGGCCGTCGTCGACGACCAGCACGCCCTGCGGCTTGTCACCGACCATCAGCCGGATGCGCCCGCTGACGCCGGCCAGCGCCGGCGAGTCCGCCTCCCACGTCCCGTGCTTGTGAACCTCGCTGTCCTGACCTTGATTCTCCATCCCATGCCTCCGGCGTTGCCCGCGTTACGGAACCCGAAACTGAAATCCTGGCGGCCGCGGCGCTCAGCGCGGCGGGTTGACGACGACGTAGTTCACCTGAGAGCCGGCGTACTGGGGCCGGTACCAGGTGCTGCCGCACTGCTGATAGGCGACGTTGCCCACCACGACGGACGAGCAGGACGGGGGCAGAGTGCGGACCGCGCTGCCCACCACCGCGGCCGTGCCGACCACCGCCGCCGTCGTGACCGCGGCGCGCGCGACGGGCCGGTAGGCGACCGCCGTGCGGACGACCACCACCGCCTGCGCCGTCCCGGCGCCGAGCGCGAGCCCGATCGACATCCACATTGCCAGCGCCGCGGCGCGCGGCGCGAAACGACCTCTGGTCTTGCGGACGGTGCTCATGGCGTGATTCCTCCCTTGCGCGCGCCCGTCGGCCCGACGGGCTGGAAATCGATCTGGTGCGCGTTCGACGGCGCGATGAACGTGAACATCTGATCGTCGAGCCGGGGCGCCAGGTCCCAGCGCAGGACCATGCTGTGCTGGGGCTTGCTCTTCTCGCTGGTCGTCGTGATGACGTACTTGCGCGGCAGCACGCGCGCGCCCTGCTCGATCCACAGCTCCCAGTCGACGTCCTTCTGGTGAAACGCGAAGTGATCGCAGACGAAGCCGTCGATGTTGGAGGTGCCGATCCGCTGGGCCCCCTGGATGGCGCTGGTCCCGTCCTGTTCGCTGCCCCAGTAGAACAGGTCGGCGAGCGGCAGATCGAACCCGTACCGCTTCTCGAGCACGCCCTTCAGCTCGGTCAGGTTGGGCGGGGCGGCGAAGGTCGCGTAGTAGTTGATGCCGTCGCTGAACACGGTGAACGTCTTGCCGTCGTAGTAGATGTGCTCGTTGCGGCGGTCGCTGGCGATGTCCATCCGCATTCGATCGGGACGCCGCACCTTCAGGTCGACCACCCCGTTGAACTGGACCTTCTGGCCCGAGGGGAGCAGGTCGTCCGTGGTCCCGCGCGCCTGCACCGAGAAGGCTTGCTGGGCGCGCAGGAACTCCCCCATCTTGTGCAGCGCGGAGATCGCCTCGGGATCGATGGCCGGCTTGGCCGGCTCCGACTTGGCGTGTGACGCCGGCGCCGATCCGAGCGCGAGCGTGGCCGCAACCGCGGTTACCGTCAGGAACGATCTCATGTGCGCCTCCGAGACGAGAGAAAGCGGCTGAAACATGGCAACGGCCCACGCGCGGTCCTGTAGGCCGTTCGCGCAATTCACCCCGGGTGGCCGACCGTAGGGGGACGCCCTAAAGCGCCGGCCCGCTCTTGAGGTGGCGCGCCGGGTCCTCATGCTGGAGCGTCGCGGGAGGCTCCAATGTCGGCGCACACGTCATCGCTCGATCCGGCGGCGGAGGCGCGCGAGCGGCGCCCCGGGATGGAATGGATTCCGGGCGGCACCTTCGCCATGGGATCGGATCGGCACTACCGCGAGGAGGCGCCCCGGCACCTCGAGACCGTCGACGGGTTCTGGATGGATCGGTGGCCGGTGACCAACGCGCAGTTCCGCCGATTCGTCGACGAGACCGCGTACGTGACCCAGGCCGAGATCGCGCCCGATCCGGCCCAGTACCCGGGCGCCGATCCAGCCTTGCTGGTGCCGGCGTCGGTCGTCTTCGTCAAGCCGGCGGCGCGCGTCGATCTGCGCAACCACTTCAACTGGTGGGCGTACGTGCCGGGCGCGGACTGGCGCCACCCGCGCGGTCCGGGGAGCACGCTGGCGGGGCTCGACGATCATCCGGTCGTCCACGTCGGATTCGACGACGCCAGCGCGTACGCGCGCTGGGCCGGCAAGGAGCTGCCCGGCGAGGCCGAATGGGAGTTCGCCGCGCGCGGGGGCCTGGAGGGGGCCGAGTACGCCTGGGGGGAGGCGCTCGAGCCCGACGGCAAGCAGATGGCGAACACCTGGCAGGGGGAGTTCCCGGTCGACAACCTGCGCCGCGACGGCTACGAGTGGACGTCGCCGGTCGGATCGTTCCCCGCCAACGGCTGGGGCCTTTACGACATGATCGGCAACGTCTGGGAGTGGACGACCGACTGGTACGCGCCCGGCCACGAGGCGCGCGGGCGCGCGTCCAGCTGCTGCGCGGTCGACGCGCAGGGCGCGCGCGAGCGCAGCTACGACCCCAGCGTCGGGCTGCCGATCCCGCGCAAGGTGATGAAGGGCGGTTCGTTCCTCTGCGCGCCCAACTATTGCCGCCGCTACCGACCGGCGGCGCGGATGGCGCAGGCCATCGACACCTCCACCTGCCACCTCGGCTTCCGCTGCCTCATCCGCCAGCCCTGAAGGGCTTCAGCCGGAGACGAAGCGCTTGGCGAAGCGCTTGCCGATGGCCGTCGCGACGGCGGAGCCGCCGGCGGCCAGCACCTTGCGCGAAACGGTCGGCTTCCGCTCCGCCACCCGTTCGGGGTGGGCCGAGATGCGGTGAAGCGCTTCCCGCAGGCGGAGCACCCGCCCCTTGATCGACCGCCGCCGGCGCATGCGCGCCACGACGTACGCGATCCCGCCTGCCACCAGCGCCAGGACCGCGACGCCCGCGATCACCAGCCGCGCCGGGTGACGGTGGAGCTGCAGCTTCAGGTCGACCGCGTCGTGGCGGCGCTGATTCAGCTCGCGCATCAGCGCGCCGATGTTGCCGCGGATCCCGTCGACCTCGTGCTGGAGGCGATCGACCTCCTCCCGTCCGTTGCTCATGCGAAGCGCTCCTTGGCGAAGCGGACGTCCTGCCGCAGCTCGCGCCGGCTGTTCTCCAACGGCTTGCGGACGCGGCGGCTCCAGCTGACGCCGGCGACGATGGCCACGGTGACGGCCGTCGCGCCGCTGACGATCAGGCCGGCCGCCCAGGCCGGCAGCACCAGCGCCAGCGCGAACGCGGCGGTCACCAGCAGCAGCGTCACCGTGATGATGGCGCCCACGGCGGCGATGCCCAGCCCGCCCGCGACCTTCGCCTCGGTGCGCGCGTCGGCCTTCAGCTCGGTGCGCGCCAGCTCGACGTGCTTGGCGGCGAGCCGGCGGGTCTCGACGACGATCTCCTTCACCAGGGCGAACGTCGAGAGGCGCGCGATGCGCCCATCGCGCGGCCCCATCACCTGCGCGGGCCGTTGCCTGGCCACCACGTCACTCCCTTGCTTCACCAGGTCGCTCCGTTGCGTGGCCACGTCACTTCCCCGTGAGCTGCTGCGCGTGGCGCAGGATGTCCTGGGCCTCGTGCTGGTTGGTTCCGGAGATCCGGACCGAGAAGGAGGCGCCCGCGGGCAGCACGCTCACGGCGACGTTGCGCGCGCCGAAGTCGCAGACGCCCTCGGCCACCTGGTACGAGATCACCCGCTGCAGCCACTCGCGCGTCAGCCCCGGCTGGGCCGGAACGATCACCTCCGCGCCGCGCAGCTCGTTGTAGCTGGTGTAGCCGGCGTTCTCCATGGTGACGAACGGCCCCACCGAGCGGATGGGGTACTTGTCGCCCAGGCTGCAGCGCACCGGTTCGGCGGCATGCGCGGCGCCCGACAGCGCGCCCACCAGCGACAGCACCACGGCGGCAACGAACGTTCGGACATACATGATGTGAATGTAGGTCCGGGCGTCCGCCCAGCTACCCCAGCGCCCGCGCGCGAAGCGCGAGTGGGCGCTGCCATTGAGATATTTCTCAGCAGAGGCGCTGGACTTCGCTCATCACCTTGTCGAGGTCGAGCGGCTTCTGGAACACGGGCAGGCCGGCCGGCGCGCGGTAGGGCGCGGATGTGATGATGACGACCTGCGTGCGGTCGAGCCGGCCGTCCGCGCGCAGCTGATCGACCACCTGCCAGCCGTCCATCACCGGCATGAACAGGTCGAGCAGCATGATGCAGATGCGGTCGCCCGAGGCGTCGAGCGTGTCCAGGGCCTCGCGGCCGTTCATCGCGGTCTCGACCTGATAGCCCTCCAGCTCGAGCAGCTCGCGCAGCGTATCGCGGGACTCCTTCTCATCCTCGACCACGAGGATGATCGATTTGTTCGACGCCATCGGCTTCAAGATACCAGCTGTCGTCGACGAGTTTCC
>DATBHU010000606.1:0-3436 GCA_036557265.1 Polyangia bacterium | reverse complement strand
GGATCCCGGCCTACCTCCGGATGTTCGGCTACTTCACCAACTTCGTCCTGCTCGGTTCGCTGCTCGGCGCCGGCATCGGCGCGCTGACCCACCGCAAGTCGCGCTTCCCCCTGCCGCCGTTCGCGCTGCTGCTGGTGGTGCTGGTCGGCCTGTCCCTTGCCAAGAAGTACACCCTCCAGCTCGGCTCGACGGAGGAGCTGTTCTACGGCGCGGCCGCCCGTGCCTCCCAGGAGAACTACTGGATCATCCCGCTGGTGTTCGGGCTGGTCGTGCTGGTGTTCGTGCCGCTCGGGCGCGCGCTCGGCCGGCTGCTCACCACGCTGCCGCCCCTCACCGCCTATGCGATCGACATCGCGGGCAGCCTGTGCGGGATCGCCGTGTTCACGGCGCTCGCGTTCCTGTCGCTGCGGCCGGTGGTCTGGTTCGCGATCTTCTTCGTGGCGGCCTGGCCGCTCATCGCCGGCGCCCGCCGGTGGACGCAGGCGCTCTCGGCCGTCGCCGCCGTCGTCACCATCGTCATGGTGGCCCAGGCCGGCGGGGCGGAGATCTGGTCGCCTTACTACCGGATCACCCTGCAGCCGCGCGGAAACGGCAACACCGTCATCTCCGTCAACAACCTGGGCCACCAGGAGGCGTCGCCGGTGCGGACCCGCGAGGGCTTCTACCACCGCGCCTACGAGCTGTTCGGTCCGGGCGCGTTCAAGCGCGTCCTGATCATCGGCGCGGGCAGCGGGAACGACGTCGCGGCGGCGCTGGCCAACGGCGCCGAGCACGTCGACGCCGTCGAGATCGACCCGCGCCTGCAGGAGCTGGGCCGCCAGCTCCACCCCGATCGGCCCTACGCCGACCCGCGCGTCAGCGTCCACATCGACGACGGCCGCGCCTTCCTGCGCAAGTCTCGAGAACAGTACGACCTGATCGTCTTCGCGCTGACGGATTCGCTGCGCCTGACGTCGTCGCACGGCGGCCTCCGGCTGGAGAGCTTCCTGCTCACCGAGGAGTCGCTGCGCAGCGCCCGCGCCCACCTGAGCGCGCGCGGCCTGCTCGTCCTGTACAACTACTACCGGCAGGACTGGTCGGTGCAGAAGCTGGCGGCGATGAGCACGGCCGCGTTCGGCGCGCCCCCGTTCGTCGCCAGCTACGGCGCGTGGGGCCGCGCGGCCGCGATCATGAACGGCCCGCTGCTGGCCACCCTCCCCGCCGCCTACCAGCACCCCTACCGGCAGCCGCCGGGCGTGGCGCCGCCCGTGCACAGCCGGCTGCCCGCGCTCGGCGACGGCTTCATGCCGGGCGACCCGTCGCTCAAGCCCGCCAGCGACGACTGGCCGTTCTTCTACCTGGCGAAGCCGCGCGTGTCGGGCGTCTACCTGTGGGCGATGCTGGTCGTGCTGGTCGTCGCGCTCGCCATCGGCGCCGCGCTGGCGCCGGCCGCGGCGATCCGGCGCTTCGACTGGCACTTCTTCTTCCTGGGCGCGGCCTTCATGCTGCTCGAGACGCGCAGCCTGGTGACGTTCGCGCTGCTGTTCGGCACGACCTGGATGGTGAACGCGCTGGTGTTCTTCGCGATCCTGACCAGCGTGCTCGCCGCCGTGCTGCTGAACGCCCGCCTGCCCCTGCGCCGCGTCGGCTGGCTGTACGCGGCGCTGTTCGCGGTGCTGGCGCTCAACTACGTGATCCCGGTGCACGGCCTGCTCGACATCGGCTCGTCCGCCCTGCGCTACCTGCTGGCCAGCCTGTTCGCGTTCGCGCCCATCTTCGTGGCCAACGTCGTGTTCAGCCGTTCCTTCCGCGACACCGGCCACGCCGACAGCGCCTTCGCGTCCAACCTGATCGGGATCGCCGTCGGCGGCGTCGTCGAGTACGCCGCCCTCGCCACGGGCTACCAGGCGCTGCTGCTGGCGGTGATGGCGTTCTACGCCGCGGCCCTGTTTTTCGGCCGCCGCCTGGTGCGCTCCGGCGCATCATGAGGGCGTGACGGCGCACGAGCCCCCCAACCCGTACGCAACGCCCAGCGCCGCCCTCGAGCACGAGCCAGCGTCCCCGGGAACGGGGAAACACTCCGAGCGGTCACGCATCGGCCACGGCGTCGAGCAGCTGCGACCCGCGCGCGGCGCGCAGGGCGTTGCGCACGAACTCGTCGGCGGTGACTGCGACCGACGACACGGCCACCGCATCCTTGTGCTCGTTGACGTAGGCGGACAGGTCGGCCGACTCGGCGCGCATCACGATCGCCAGGTCGGCCCGCTGGGCGCGCGCCAGCAGCGCGATGTGCAGGTTGGTCGAGTCGGCGTCGGTCAGCGCCACCAGCGCCGCCGCGCGCTTGACGCCGGCCAGCGCCAGGATCTCCGCCTTGGTCGCGTCGGCGATGATCACGCGATGGCCGGCGGCGCGCAGCATCCCGATGTGCGGCCGGTCCTCGTCGCGCTCGATCACCACGATGCGCCGGCCCGCCGCCGCCAGCTCGGCGGCGACGCCGATGCTCATGTGACCGCCGCCGGCCAGCACGACGTGGTCCTTCCAGCGCACCTGCACCCGCCCCTTCAGCGTCTCCTGCCGCTGGGTCATCACCCAGCTGGTGAAGAACGCGAACAGCACCGCCATGAACGCCGCGCCCACCAGCATCAGCACCATGCCGACCAGCTTCGCGCTGTCGGGCGCGTTGTGCAGCGTGATGTCGCCGTAGCCGACCGTCATGATCGTCGTCCAGACGAAGTAGAAGGCGTCGAGCACGCGCAGCCCGAGCATCTTCGTGAAGAAGATCGTCCCCGCGCTGATGACGCCCACCAGCGTCAGCGCCGCGCCCGCCAGCACGCGGTCCAGGCGCCGCCGCGTCGGCGTCCGCGTCCGCAGGCGGTTTTGCCGCCGCACCGCGCGCGCCGCCACCTCGGGGTGGACCGCCCCCTCGCCCATCGTGCGCAGCGTCTCGCGCGCGATGGCGGGCGCCGCGACGCTGGACATGCTCAGGATCACCGCCCGCCGCAACGTCGCGCGCACGTACGCGGCCAGCTCGGGATCGAACAGCCGGATCACCAGCGGCAGGCCGGGCCGCAGCCGGCGCGTCGTCAGCGCCATGTCGACGTTGCCGGCGTCGTCGTCCGACGCCAGCACGAGGCCCGTCGCGTGCTCCAGCACGGCCGCGGTCAGCGCGCCCGGATCGTCGCCCAGGCGCCCGACCGCGGCGCCCGCGTCGCGCAACTTCTCCTCGATGGCCGCCGCCAGGCGGTTGCTGCCGGAGATCAGGACCCGCGCAGCGCTCGCCACCACGTGTGCGTCTTCACCAGTTCCAGTGGACGTGTTTCTTGATCCGCTTCTCGTAGACCGCGAGCACCGCCGCCATCGTCTGGTCGGACAGCGCCGGCAGATCGCCCGCGTCGCAGTTGTCGTCGACCTGCTCGGGCCGCTTCGCGCCCGGAATCACGCACGTCACCGCCTCGTG
>DATBHU010000605.1:0-16674 GCA_036557265.1 Polyangia bacterium | reverse complement strand
GCGGCCGTGGCGGGACGGCGGGCGGCAGCGCGGGCCGGGGCGGCACCACGGGCACCGGCACGGGCGGCAGCGCGACGACCGGGACGGGCGGCGGCGTGAGCGTGACCGGCACCGGCGGATCGAGCACGACGGGCACGGGCGGTTCGAGCACCACCGGCACCGGCGGGGCCAGCTCGACCGGCGCGGGCGGGGCGAGCTCGACCGGCGCGGGCGGGACGGCGGTGGAGACCGGCACCGCCGGCGCCGGGACGACCGGGGCGGGCGGCGGCGGCACGCCCGGTCAGGCGAGCGGCGGCTGTTCGTGCGACACCGCGGCGGGCGCGCCGCCGGCGGCGACGACCGTCTTGGGGCTGCTGCTCGGAGTGGTTATGTTTGCGCGCCGGAGGTCCAGGCGTGCGTCGCCGATGGCTGATTAACGCGTTCCTCGCGGTCGCCGCGCTGGGCGCGCCGGCGACGGCGCGCGCGAACGGCGCGTTTCCCGACTCCGAGAGCATCATCACGCCGGCCGATCGTCCTCAGGACATCCTGCTGGTCACCAACTTCGGGCTCGTCACCTCGAGCGACGACGGGAAGACCTGGCTCTGGTCGTGCGAGCAGGACGGGAACTCGCTCGGAGCGTTCTATCAGCTGACGCCGCTGCCGCAGAACCGGCTGTTCACCGTCTCCACCCAGAAGCTCGCCTTCTCCGACGATCGCAGCTGCGGCTGGCAGACCGCCGGCGGGGCGGTGGCGGGGCAGTCGATCACCGACGCGTACCTGGACACCGTCAGCGGCACGCGCGTGTTCGCGATCGCCGTCTCGAACCAGGTCTACTCGCTGTACCAGTCGACCGACAGCGGCGGCACGTTCGCGCCGGCGCTGTACCAGGCGCCGATGAGCCAGATCATGAGCGGCGTCGAGAGCGCGCGCTCGGATCCGAACGTCGTCTACCTGGCGATGCGCTCGACCGCGGGCGCGCCCCTGCTCGCGCGGTCCAGCGACGGCGGCGCGCACTTCACGGTGAACGATCTGAGCGCCGACCTGGGCAGCGGCTTGCTGCGCATCATCGCCGTCGATCCGGGCGACGCCAACCGCGTGCTGCTGTCGTTCCTGGGCAGCGCCGATCAATCGATCGCGCTGACCACCGACGGCGGCATGTCGGTGACCAAGCCGGTCACGATCAACGGCAACTTCAACTCCTACACGCGCCTGCCGAGCGGCACCATCCTGATCGGCGCGATGGTCGACTTCTCGTCGGTGCCGGGGCTGTTCCGTTCGCACGACGGCGGGGCGTCGTTCGAGATGGTGGCGAGCCCGCCCGGGATCCGCGCGCTGTCGCAGCGCAACGGCCTGGTCTACGCCGCCGCCGACAACTTCGGCGACGGCTACGCGATCGGGACGTCGGCCGACGAGGGATCGACCTGGCAGGGGCTGATGACCTACGCCGACATCAAGGCGATCAACCCGTGCCTCAAGACGACCTGTCAGGACGTCTGCAGCCAGGAGGTCGGCCTGTCGCTCTGGACCGCCGACACGTGCAGCGCGGACGCGCCGATGTCGACGGGGACGGCCGGCAGCGGCGGCGGCGGCAATGTCGGCATGGCGGGCAGCGGCGGCGCGACCGGCGGCTCGAGCGGCGTCGGCGGCGCCGGCGGCAGCGGTGGCGGCGGGAAGCCGCCGTCGGGCCACAGCGGTTGCGCCGTCGCGGGGCGGACCGCCGTGGATGTCACGGGCGCGTGCGCGATGATGTCGTTGCTGGTGCTGGCCGCGAGGCGCCGGCGCCGGCGCTAGTCTAGGCCCACATCCTGATCAGGTTGAAGTAGCTGCGGCGGATCGCCTCCGCCTCGGCGGGCGGCGTCGGCTGCGCGTCGAAGGCGTCGAGCGCCGACTTGAGATCGAACAGGATGCGCCGGCGCGCGCCGTCGCGCACCATGCTCTGGATCCACGAGATCGCGACGTCGCGCGCGCCGCTGGTCACCTCGGTGACCCGGTGAAGCGTGCTGGCGGGGTAGAGGATCACGTCGCCCGCCTTGCCGCGCCAGCTGGTCGGCGCGCCGGCCGCGTCGATGACCAGCGCGCCGCCCTCGTACTCGGCGGCGTCGCTCAGGCAGACCGTCATCGCGACGTCGCAGCGCACCTGCTCGGCGGCGTCGCCCATCATCGCGCCGTCGACGTGGTCGCCGTACTTGCCGCCCACCGCGTACCGGCAGAACAGCGGGCGCAGCATCGCCTCCGGCCACGCCGCCGCCTGGAACGCCTGGTTCCCCTTCAGCGCGCCGATCAGCAGCTCGACCGCCTCGGCCGCGCCCTTCGAATCGGGCGCGAGGATCAGGTTCTCCTTGATGTCCTTGGCGCGCCCGACCGCCGTCGTCTTGCCCGAGACGAGCGGGCCGCGCTGCATGTGGGCCCGGATGCGGGCGACAACATCCGGAGGCACCGCGCCCGCGATGACGATGGCTGACACGAGTGAGCCGCAGGATAGCAGCTTCCCCGAGACGCGAACGGCGTGTTTAGGGCACGACCACGATGCCCCACGGCGCGCCCGGCACCGTCACCCGCGCCTCGACCTTCTTGGCGGCGACGTCGATGATCGCGACGTCGTTCGACGCGCCGTTCGCCGTATACAGCTTCTTCCCGTCGGGGCTGATGGCGATGCCGCGCGGGAACGCGCCCACCCCCTCGACGGTCCCGACCACGGTCTTCTTGGCCGGATCGACGAACACCACGGAGCGCCCGGCGCCCGTCGTCAGGTAGAGGTGCTTGCCGTCCGGTGACAGCACGCCCGCCTGCAGCGACGGCGCGGGCGTGGTGCGGGGCAGGCCGGCGACGGGGATCTCGTGCTTGAACGCGTTTCCCTTGGCGTCGAACATCGTGACCAGCGGCAGCCCTTCATCGATCGCGAACCCGGCGTCGCCGCGCGGCGCCAGCAGGACCGTCTGGGGGCGCGAGCCGGCGTCGATGCGCATCAGCAGGTTCCCGGTCTTGGGATCCAGCGCCGACACCTCGTCGGAGGCGTGCGTCGCGACGTACAGGGCCTTGCCGTCGCGCCGGAGGGCGAGCCCTTGCGGCTCCCTGCCGACGGCCGTCTTTTTGGTGATCGTCCCGGCGGTGACGTCGATCAGAAGGATCTCGTTGGTCTCGCTGTTCGAGACGAACGCGGTCTTCCCATCGGACGAGAGCTCGACGCCGTACGGCGCGGGCGGGGTGGCGATCTGCTTGGTCACCTTGCGCGAGGCGACGTCGACGATCGCGAGGCCGGCCCCGGCGCCGGCCGGCGCGGCCGCTCCCGGACGCGGCGCGGTCTTGGGCGGCCCGGCCACCGCGACCAGCAGGCGCTTGCGGTCGGGCGAAAGCTTGAGGCCGCGCGGACGGGGCCCGACCTTGATGCGCTCGACGGCCTGCGGCTTGGCCGGATCGAAGACGGCGAGGTCGCCCCCGGTTTCGGCGCTGACGACGACGGTGACCGGCTTCGCGCGCGCCGCCGTCGGCGCCGTGAGGCAGGTCGCAAGAGCCAGGAAACATGCCGCGAACCGCGAGTCGCTCGAGCGCATGCGCGCGAAGATACGCTATGTTAGTCGGGGAATGCCAACAAGTGACGGCGTCAAGGTCGTCGAGATCGACGACGTCATCCCGAAGCTCTATCAGGACCAGATCGAGGCGGAGGCGACCTCCGACAGGATGGCCTGGTTCTTCAGCGCCGAGAGCGCGCGGCGCGTGCAGGTCGAGAGCAGCTACGGCGGGTTCAGCCACGTCGCCTACCGTTTCAACAACGAGGCCGCCGCGGCGCCGTCGCCGCTGACCGCTCTGCTGCTGCCGCTGCTGTTCTCGTTCTGCGACAGGACGGGCGTCCCGTTCAAGACGCTGCTGCGCATCCGCCTGGGGCTGTTCACCCAGAACGCGGCGGGCGGGCCCTACCACAACCCGCACGTCGACTTCTACCTGCCGCACTACAACGCGCTCTACTACGTCAACGACAGCGACGGCGACACCTTCATCTTCGGCGAGACGTACGACGAGGTGTCGCTCGAGCAGTCCGTCGAGTACACGCGCGACCGCAAGTTCACCGTCGCGCGCCGGATCTCACCGAAGAAGGGGCGGATGATCGGCTTCGACGGCCGGCACTACCACGCCAGCATGCACCCGGCGCAGAGCTCGCACCGCATCGCCATCGCGTTCAGCTTCGTCTGAGCGCGGCGTCACCGTCGGGCGACGTCGGGCCGTGACGGCCGACTACTGCGGCATGCCGGCCGCGATCCAGGCCGCGACGACATCCTGCTCGGTCAGCGAGACGCACGTGTCGGGCCGCGGCGTGTTGAAGCACCCCATCGCCATCGGCATCCAGCCCTCCATGATCGCCGGCAGCGTGCACTCGCCGATGGTCTTCGGCATCGTCTTGGCGGTGCCGTCCTTGAAGCAGCCGGCGGGCGCGTCGATGGTCATCACCGGCAGCATCGCGTCCGCGTAGTTCAAGCCGATGTTGTGCCCGCCCTGTCCGTCGGTCGTGTGGCAGGGGGCGCACTTCACCATGAAGATCGGCTTGATGTCCTTCGTGTACGTCACGGCGGGGGCGGTGTCGGTCGCGGTGTCGCTGGTCGCGGTGTCCATCGTCGTCGACGCGTCGCCGCCCGAGGTCGAGGCGGGCAGACACCCGAAAAGCGCGACGGCGGCGAGGGCGACGGCGGAGCAGGCGAGGGTACGCATCATCTATGAGCCTCCTTGACTACCGGATCGGGCCGGACGGCGCAACGCTTGCCGCGCCCCGGTCATTCGCACGTCCCGGTGAAGCCGGGCATGTCCATGGTGGGCGGCGTGAGGGCGTAGATCGGACGCAGGCCGTCGCCCAGCTGGCCGGTGTCGTTGGCGCCCCAGCAACGGACGCCGCCGCTCGTCATGCGCGCGCAGACGTGCAGGAACCCGGCGGACAGGCTGGCGACGCCGCTCAGGATGTCCATCGTCTGGGGGCTCAGGCGATCGACGGCCAGCACGGTGTCGTCGCCGATCTCGCCGTGGCTGTTGTAGCCCCAGCAGCGGACGCCGCCGGTCGTGGTCAGCGCGCAGGTGAACAGGTTGCTGGCGACGACCTGCTTGACGCCGGACAGCACATCCGTGCCGGGCGGGGCGAGGACGATGTCGTAGCTGCCGATGCCGAGCTCGCCGTCGCCGTTGTGGCCCCAGCAGCGGACGCCGCCCGCCGTGGTCAGCGCGCAGGTATGCGTGTCGCCGGCGCTGACGGCGGCGAAGTCGGCGCCGGCGTCGGCGGCGGGCGGCGCCGGCCGATCGGTGGTCGAGCCGTCTCCGAGCTGGCCGGAGCCGTTGGCGCCCCAGCAGCGGACGCCGCCGGTGGTCATGAGGGCGCAGGTATGCGATCCGCCGGCGGCGATGGCTTTCACGCCGGTGAGGACGTCGGCGGCGGGCGGCGTCGATCGATCGACGGTGGAGCCATCGCCGAGCTGGCCGGAGCCGTTGGCGCCCCAGCAGCGGACGCCGCCGGTGGTCATGAGGGCGCAGGTATGCGATCCACCGGCGGCGACGGCTTTCACGCCGGTGAGGACGTCGGCGGCGGGCGGCGTCGATCGATCGACGGTGGAGCCATCGCCGAGCTGGCCGTTGCCGTTGTGGCCCCAGCAGCGCACGCCCCCGGCGGTGGAGAGCACGCAGGTGTGCGTCGCGCCGGTGGCGACGGCGGCGATGCCGGAACCGACGTCGACGGCCGGAGGGCTGGGGCGATCGGCGCCGCCCCCGTCGCCGAGCTGCCCCGAATCGTCACGGCCCCAGCAACGGACGCCGCCCGTGGCCATCAGCGCGCAGGTGTGGCCGCCGCCGCCGGCGAGATCCGCGACGGGACAGGCGGCGGTGCTGCGCGCGAGCTCGATGTAGTCGAGGTACATCCGGTAGCCGGAGCTGGCGGCGTTCTTGCCCGTCACCGAGAGCCGGATCAGCCTCTCGCCGGGCGCGGCGAAGAACGCCGGCAGGGGCCCAAGCGACGCGAAGCCGGCCGGCGACGCGTAGCCGTCCTGCTCGCCCCCGAGGGCGGTCCACGGCCCCGCCGGATCGTCCGCGATCGCCACCTGGAACTTGCCCGCGTCGGCGTCCGTGCGCGCGCGGACGGTCACGTCGTAGTGGCCCGCCTCGCCGATCGGCAGCGCGTAGGTGACGAATTCATTGCTGGCGCTGGCCGCGGCGTAGATCGTCCCGGCACCGCGGTCGTAGCCGCCCGGAATCGTGACGATCGCATACGAGGCGGGGCCCTGCGCGCGCACCGCCAGCAGCTCGGTCTGCCAGCGGTCGTTGCGCTCGTAGGCGCCGAGATCGCGGACCGCGGTGCCGTCGCCGTCGCCGTCGACCAGCGGATCGAACAGCGCATAGGCGGGCGGCATCGTCTGATCGACGCCGTCGATCCAGTCGTCGCGCTGGTCGTCGCGCGTGCGATCGCCGACGGTGGCGTCGACGGCCGGGCTGCTCGCGAGCAGCGGGTGGAGCGGCAGGTCGCCCTCGCCGCCCAGCGTCGTCAGCGGTCCCAGGAACGGGTTGCGGACGTCCAGCTTGCAGCCGCCCATGTCGGTCGGGCGCGGGCTGCCCGGCGCGACGTGGATGAACGAGCCGTTGACGCAGTTGAACAGGCCGTGCTCGTTGTTCCAGCTGTCGTTGATGTTCCAGTCCAGCGTCGAGGTCGAGTAGTTGCCGGCGACGATGCTGCCGAACACGGAGACATCGTGGACACCGACCTGGGGCGTCTCGAACTCGATGCCGCCGCCCGTACCGGTGGCGGTGTTGTTCGTGATCGTGCTGGTCTGGATGTTGACGTAGGTGTTCGTCATGTCGGCGAACCGCACCAGCATGCCGCCGCCCACGCCGGTCGCGCTGTTGCCGCTGATCGTCGAGTTCTCGATGTAGTCGGTGTTCCAGCCGCCCGCGAGGAACAAGCCGCCGCCGTCGGTGTCGGAGGCGTTGTTCACGATCGCCGAGTGCCCGACGAACAGCGTCGCGCCCACGCCCTCCGACGAGACCCCGCCGCCCGCGCCGGCGCTGCGGTTGCCGTCGACCAGCGAGCCGAGCACGCGGAGCGTGGTGCCGCCCCCGGACGCGTGATCGCAGCCGGAGGACGGGAGGCAGGTGGAGACCAGGCCGCCCGCCTTGAAGCCGGTCACGTGCACGCGCCGGACGTCGAGGGAGCCGCGGGTGACGCACGCCCCCGACAGCGTCAGGCCCGGGTCCTGGATCAGCGCCACGTCGCTGAGCGAGACGGGCGCGCCGTCCTTGACGGACACAAGGCAGGAGGACGACGGGTCGCCCGGGTCGACGGCGAACGACGGCGCCGCGGCGATGGTCGCCCGCCCGGCGGCGCCGTCGGCGATGCCGATCTCGATCTGGTTCGACAGCCGCAGCGTCTTCGGCACCGGGTAGGTGCTGCCGGGCTGCAGGACGATGCGCGCGACGCCGTTCGGGTTCTGGCAGTCGCCGGCCGTCTGGCTGAGCGTCGCCGACAGGACGGCTTCCAGCAGGTCGCAGTGACCGTCCGCAGTACCGGTCGCCGTCGTCCCGGAGGGCGTGTCGACGACGATGGCCGTCGTGCTGCCGCCGTCGGTTCCGTCGCCGCCGCCGTCGACGTCGATGTGCCCGTCGCCACCGTCGGGCGCGGCATGCGTGCCTCCGCCGCAGCCGGCGAGCCCGGCCGTCAGTACCAGCCCTGCGAGGAGCCCCGCGGCCAGGCCCGCGACGAGCGTCGCGCGGCCTCGCGTCGCGGTCACGACGCCTCCCCGTGCTGCAAGAGACGCCGTCGGACCGGTCCTACGCGGGTTTGGTCCAGAGCCCGCTGATCGGCGTGCCGAGCGGCGCGCCGAACGACGTGACACCGAACGCCTGGGCGATCGTGCCCCAGTACTGATTGATGGACATGCTGCCGGTTTGATAGACGTTGTGTTTGTAGCCTAGCGCCTTACCGCCGATGATCATACCGGGCATGTTGTCGCGCTCGTGGCCGTTGGCGCGCACCTCGGTCAGGTACGGGACGACGGTGTAGTCGAGCAGGCTGTTGCCGTAGCCGTCGATCGAGTTCTTCCAGTCCTTGAGGTTCTCGGCGGTGCGCGCGAAGAACCACTGCTGGACGGCGAACAGGAACTGACAGTCGTTCGACAGCGCGCTCACGCTCGAGCCGGACTCCGACGCATTCGTCGACGTGTGATGGCTCGTCGGGTGGTGCATGTAGATGGTGCTCGAGTTGGGATACAGCTTGAACCCCGTGTGGTTCGTGCCGGGCGCCCACAGGAACGTGCCGCAGCGGATGATGTCGCAGATGAACGCGGCCTTGAGGACGGCGAAGTGGGCCGCGCCGACCGCCGACATGTTCGACGAGTCGTCGTTCTGGCCGATGTTGCCATTCGTGCCGTAAGGGTTGCCGAGCCCCTTCGTCTGGTCCATCGCGCCCATGACGTTCTGGGGCGCCGTCGGCTTGGTCTTGCAGCCCATGGTCCCGCTGCCGCCGGTCCCGCCGGTGCCGGTCGTTCCGCTGGTCCCGCCGCTGGCGCCGCCTGCGCCGCCCCGGCCGCCGGTGCCGGTCGTACCGCCCCGGCCGCCCACGCCGCCCGTGCTGCCGCCGGCGCCGCCGCGTCCACCCGAGGAGCCGCCCGCGCTGCCGCCCATGCCCATGTTGCCGCCGCCGCCGCCGGTGCCGGTCGGGTTGGGGTAGCCCCTGTTGATCGAATCGGTGAGGCTGTTCTCCATCGCCAGCACGGCGTTGTAGTGGTTGTCGAGCTTCATGCGCGCGTCGGCCGGTCCCATCGCGCGCAGGGCGTTCAGCTCCTGCGCCGCGAAGTCGAGGACGCTCCGCCGCGTCGCCAGGTTCGTGAGCGTCGCGTCCGCGGCGGGGGCCGCCGCGGCGAACCCGTTGCCGTTGTCGACGTAGTTCGCCGTCGGCACGAAGTTCTGGAACAGGTCGTTGTACATGTTCAGCGGGCTCAGGTTCGGCAGGTACGGGATGTTTTCCTGCTCGCTCCCGTTTCCGTTGTACGCCGCGACCTTCTGCTTCATCACCGAGTACGACAGACACTTGGTCGAGATCTCACCGAAGTCGGTCCGCGTGTCGCAGCCCGCGTTCTTGTAGGAGTACGCCGAGCCGGGCGACTTGAGCGCCGCGACCTGCCCGAGCAGGTACTGTTCGATCGAGGGGCCGCCCGAGTAGCCGTCGTCGCTCTCCTGCTCGCCGGAGCGCGTCCCGGGGCAGGCGACGCCGGAGACCAGGGCCGGGGTCCCGCCCTCGTGGCTGCCGCCCGCGCCGACGGGCGTGCGGAGACCGCGGAGCACGGTCATGTCAGCGCCGAGGTTGTTGTCCGCGAACGGCTGCAGGCCCATCGAGCCGCCGATGCTGCCCGAGGACGGCTTCCAGAGCGCGTCGTTCGCCCCGGCCACGATGCCGACCGGCCAGTGCGCGACCAGCAGCTTGGCAGGTGACTTCGTCGTCTGCGCCGCAGCCTCCATGTTGCGCAGCAGGATCTTCAGCCCGACGCCACCGCTCACCGCGGTCAGAAACGCTCGCCGCTTGAACCGATACGAGATCATTTTCGCTTACCTCCGATGGACTTCGGTCGTGTGGTGTGCGTTGGGCTACTGGACTTGCTGCCGCAGGACGAACGCGGGCGAGGTGGCGACCGCCTTCGTGAGATCGGTGAACGACTGGCCGCTGCTGATGCGCAGGTTGTGCGCGACGCCGGCTGCCGCGCAGCCGTTCTGGCTGCCGTCCGGCAGGGGGAGCTCGATCGGGTCGTCCAGCAGCGCGTACTTGAGCATCGTCGCCGACATGCAGTTCGTGAACAGGTCGGACTTCGTCAGCACGTCCGCCAGCTCGACCGCCGTGGTGACCTTCTGTCCGCCGACGGAAGCCGGCAGCGTCGTGGTCCCGTCGACCGGCTTGCCGAGGTCGTCGATGGTCCGGTAGCGCCCGACGACGTCGTACCAGTCGAGGACCAGGCCGTAGGGATCGAACGACGGGTGGCAGCTGTTGCACGGCGTCGTCACCTGGCGATAGCTCACCTGCTCCTGCGCGGTCAGGTTCGCCAGGTCGGCCTTCTGGGCTTCGACCGCGTCCCCGGCGGCGCCCGTGTTCGGCGGCGCAGGCGTGTTGAGACAGAGGAACAGCGCCTTGACGCCGAGGCCGCGCGGCACGAGGCCGACGCCGGTCGATCGGGCGCGGCTCGTGATGAAGCCTGCGTCGGTGATGATGCCGGCCCGGTACTTCGGATCGAGCTGCGCGGCGACGAAGTTGGTGTCCGTGGCGCCGGCCGGGACCGGGACCATGTAGACCATCGTGGCGAGGTTGGTGTTCACGAACGCCTTGCGCGCCGTGATGAGGTCCATGACCTTGCCGTTCCACATGACGTCGTCCAGGAACAGCTCCGACGAATGCTGGAGGTCGGCGAAGATCGCGCCGCCGGCGACGATGGGGAACTTGCCGGCGTCGATGACCGTCGCAGGCAGCTGGTTGAGGAAGAAGTACATCTCGATGATGTGGCGCAGCCACTCCCGCGACTGCTGCTGCTTGAGGATGCGATCGACGTGGGCGCCGATGTTGGCGCGCAGCGTTCCGGCCTGCGCGTCGGCCAGCAACATGTCGTCAGGCCCCTGGTCGGTCAGCATGTACGAGATGTTCGACGCCAGCTCGTAGTTGGTCAGGTAGACGCCGGGCGGAGAGGTCGACACCTCGCTGCCGCCGAGCTCCCAGCGCCACATCAGCTGCGGCGTCATGAGCAGCCCGTAGACGGCGTTGCCGGTCGCCTCCTCGACGGAGAGCGTGACCTGGTAGCCGTTCACGATCTGGCTCTTCAGGTTGGTGTAGAGGTTGGTGAACCGGGTCGACTCGTCGGACGTGAGCGGGCGCCGGTACGCCTTCGCCGCCAGGGTGTTCAGATAGGCGGTCGCGCACGAGTCCTGCGCCGGCGTCGCGCACTTGGTCACCGCCGCGAAGTTGTCGCGCACGTAGTTGCCCATCGTCTGCGCGGTGTTGTTGAACGGCGACAGCGTGTCCGCGTCCGGGATGCTGTGGTACTGCTCCGCGCGCGGCGGGGGAAAGCGGACGACGAGATCGTCGATGACGTGGAAGATCTCCATGTCGGAGATCATCTTCGCCCCGTCGGCGCTGATCAGCTGCAGCATGTTGTAGTACTGCGTGCTGGTCAGGAATGCGATGCGCTGGGCTGACACGACGTTGGTCGGGTCGGAGGCGGCGCAGAGCTTCGTCGTATCAGTGCCACCACCGCCACCGCCACCGACCGAGCCGACCTCGCCGTGGCAGCCGAACAGGGCCGCCGCACACAGCGGAAGCATCCCGGCCCGCCACCGCGTGGAAACTGAAAAGCGCCTTGCGTACCGCATCGAGGAACCTCCGACGGAAGGGGACACGTAGCCAGGAAGCGGAGCCAATCCGGCCGGCATCAAGACCGGCTCGACATTTCTGGCCATGGAGTGACGCTCCGCTGAACTCAAAGCTCAGTTATTTTTCATGTCCCCCCGACGGTAGGTCCGTGGTTCTGCGGCCTACGGGGAGTAGCGGGACGCGAGGTAGGCACACCTCCCACCTCGCTGAGGACGCATCGTGTGCATCCTCACCCTGACCCTCGTCCCTGGCCGGGACGAGGAAAATCGCGCTGGAGGGCCTAGCGGCGGCGCCGACGCGCCAGGACGATCAGGCCGAGCCCGACCAGGAGCGCCGAGGCTCCTGCCGGTGCGGTCGATGCCAGGTTGCAGCCGCCGCCCCCCCCGCCGCCACCGCCGCTGCCGGCCGTGCCGCTGCTGCCCCCGCTGCCGGTCGTGCAGCTGCCGCCGTCGGGCCCGTCGCAGGGGCGCGTGAACGTGCAGCGGAGCGTGCTGGTGTCGCAGGTCGCGCCCATCGCCATGCACTTGCAGTCGGTGTCCGCCGTGCACCAGCCGTCCATCCCCTTCGGGCTGGTACCGGCCGGCCGGCATCTCTGCGCGGGCGTGCCGTTCCAGTCGCAGACGTCGCCCCCGCACTGCGGCGTCGCCACGCATTCGATGTCGTTCGTGCAGGAGGCGGGATTGGTCTGGGCGGCCGCCGTTGCGGCCGCGAACAGGCTGACAAACGCGGCGAGCAGCGTGCACTTCATGCGGCTGGGGAGCGAGGTCATTGGCGTCCTCCGTTGAAAAAAGGAGCGCACTCTAGCAGGTCCGCGCGCCGCTGAACAACGTCCGCTCGACAGCGCGGCGACGATACCGTAGGAAGAGCGAGGACGAATTGATGGTCTCCTCCGACGGAACGGCGGCGCTCGCGGACCTGCTCTGCTGCCCGCGCTGCGCGGGGACGCTGGCCACCGGCGACGGTGGTTTTCGCTGCGCGCGCTGCGCGGGACAGTATCCGATCGTCGGCCGCATCCCCTGTCTCGTCGACGATCCGGTGCTGTGGCGGACGATCTGGCTGCGGCGGCTGGACGACTACACGTCGAACATCGAAGCGCGCGTGCGGCAGCTCCAGGGCGAGGCCGAGGCGGAGGGGGCCGAGCTGCTGGCGCGCACCCGGCAGCGCCTGCTGCGCATCGCCAAGGGGTTCGCCCAGCAGGCCGAGGCGATCACGTCGCTGTTCGATCCGCTCGACGCCGGCGCGGACGCGTGGGCGGCGGCGGCGATTCCCAGCCGGCCCGAGCCCGGGCCGCAGCTGGCGATCCTCGAATGCTACGACCACGTGTTTCGTGACTGGTCCTGGGGCGAGCGCGAGTGCGCGCTCACCCTCGACTTCGTCAAGCCGCTGCTGCCGCCCGGCCTGGGGCGGGTGGCGATCTACGGGGCGGGCGCGGGGCGGCTCGCCGCCGATCTTCACCAGTCCTGCGCGCCCGCGCGCACGTTCGCGCTGGACGTCAACCCGCTGCCGTTCCTGATCGCGGACAAGCTGCTGGCGGGCGAGACGGTCGACCTGCCGGAGTTCCCGGCCGACCCGAGCTCCGACGAGGTCGTGGTCGTGACGCGCCACCTCGAGCGGCCGTACGCGCCGCGGGACGGCTTCACGCTGCTGTTCGCGGACGCGCTGCGCCCGCCCATCCCGGCCGGATCGCTGGACGCGGTGGTGACGTCGTGGTTCATCGACGTCGCGCGCGCCGATCTGCGCCAGACCGCCGCCGCGATCAACCGGGTGCTGCGTCCCGGGGGCCTGTGGGTCAACTTCGGGCCGCTCCGATTCCAGACGGTGCTGGCGCGCGCCTACACGATCGAGGAGGTGCACGAGCTCGTGGGCGCCAGCTCGTTCGCGCTCTCCGCCCAGGCCAGTGAGGAGATCCCCTACCTCGATTCGCCGGCCACCGGATCGCGGCGGCGTGACCTGGTGTTCCGGTTCGCGGCGCGCAAGACCGGCGAGGCGCCCGCCGTCGACGTCCCGGACCCCGCGCCGCCCTGGGTGGTCAACCCACTGGCGCCGATCCCGATCACGCCGGCGCTGGTCGCGCTCGGGCGCACCTCGATGTTCACCACCGGCGTGCTGTCGATGATCGACGGCCAGCGGTCGATCGTCGACGTGGCGCGCGAGCTCGCCGCGGCGTGGGGCGTCGAGCCGGCGCGCCTGCAGGATGAGCTGCGCGCGTTCCTGGCGCGCCTGCCGGTCAGCTGAGAGCGCGCCAACCTGGTTCGCGACACGATATAATGATCGCTCGGCCGCGCATCGCCGCGGCCACGCATCAAGATCCTGACGCGCGTGACGAAATTCCTGAGCCGACCCTGCCCCCCCGCGCCGCTTTCAGCCGAGGGCGATTGAGCTAGATGGCGAAGCGTTTCATGGCGACGAAGCGGTTCCTGTTCGGGGACGAGGGCCGCGCCCGGTTGCTCGAGGGGACGCGCGTGCTGGCGGGCGCCGTGAAGGCGACGCTCGGGCCCGGCGGCCGCAACATCTTTCTCGAACGTTCGATGCACAGCGCGCCGCTGGTGACGAAGGACGGCGTGACGGTGGCGGAGGAGATCGAGCTGCCCGAGTCGTTCGCCAACATGGGCGCGCAGCTGGTGCTGGAGAGCGCGGTCAAGACCGGCAACACCGCCGGCGACGGCACGACCACCGCCACGGTGCTGGCGCACGTCATCTACAAGGAGGGCGCCAAGCTGGTGGCGGCGGGGCACCACCCGCTCGCGCTCAAGCGGGGGATCGACGCCGGCGTCGAGCGCGTCGTCGAGGCGCTGGCCAAGATGGCCAGGCGCGTGAAGGGCAAGCGCGACATCTCCAAGGTCGCGACGGTCAGCGCCAACGGCGACGCGACGATCGGCAAGCTGATCTCGGACGCGGTCGGCAAGGTCGGCCTGGAAGGGATCATTCACGTCGAGCAGGGCGGCGAGCTGGAGACCAAGCTGGAGGTCGCGGAGGGGGCCGAGATCGAGGGCGGGTATTCGTCCGCCTACTTCGTCACCGACGTGGAGCGGGTGGTGGCGCGGCTCGACGACGCGTACATCCTGCTGTGCGCGAACAAGGTGACCGCGGTGACCGAGCTGGTGCCGATCCTGGAGAAGGTCGCCAAGACCGGGCGGGCGCTGCTGGTGGTGGCGGAGCTGGGCGGCGAGACGCAGTCACTGCTCGTCGTCAACAAGCTGCAGGGGACGATGAAGGTGTGCGCGGTGCGGGCGCCGTACTACGGCGAGGCGCGCGCGACCGCGCTGCACGATCTGGCGGCGCAGACGGGCGCGCGCGTGATGGGCGAGGAGGCCGGGATCGCGCTCGCCGAGGCGACGCTGGCCGACCTGGGGCGCGCCCGGAAGATCGTCATCGATCAGGAGAAGACGACCATCGTCGGCGCCGCCACCAACAAGGCGGCGCTGGAGGCGCGCATCCAGGAGATCCGCGCCCTGCACGCCGACACGAACTCCACGTTCCGGCATCAGCGCCTGGAAGAGCGGCTGCGCCGGCTGGTCGGCGGCGCGGCGCTGATCCGCGTGGGCGGCACGACCGACGCGGAGACGCGCGAGCGCAAGCTGCGGATCGAGGACGCGCTGTTCGCCACGCGGGCGGCGATCGAGGAAGGGATCGTTCCGGGCGGCGGCATCGCGCTGGTGCGCGCCGCCGACGCGATCGCGAAGTCCGCCAAGGATCTCGACCAGGACCAGCAGGCGGGCGTCGCGATCGTTCGGCGCGCCTGCGACGAGCCGTGCCGTCAGATCATCGGCAACGCCGGGCGGGATCCGTCGTCGGTGCTGGCGCGCGTGCGCCAGCGCAAGGGCGCCTACGGCTACAACGCCGCCCGCGACACCTTCGAGAACCTGGTGGACGCGGGCGTCGTCGATCCGACGATGGTGGTCCGGCTGGCCTTGCAGCACGCGGCGTCGGTCGCGGGCCTGCTGCTCTCCAGCGAGGCGCTGATCGCCGACGTGCGCGAGCCGATCGAGTTTCCCGAGAGCGGCAGCCCGGCCGACGCGCTGAGCGCCGAGCCGATCATGTCGCACCGCGATCGGCGCCCGGTCGGCGGCCGATCGATCTAGCTCGGGACCCTGAGAGGGTCCCGAACCTCCCGCGATGGTACGCGGCGAGCAAAGCTCGCCGGCCCCCACGCGATCTAGCTCGGTCTAGTTGGCGGCGCCGGTCGCGATCCAGTCGAGGATCTTGGTGCGATCGCCGGCGGAGAGCGTGCCGATCGACGGCATCGGATCGCCGCAGGGAGGCGTGCCGACGCTGGCGCCCGACTGGCACATGCTCTTGACGCAGGCGAGGCCGTCCTTGCCCGAGATCTTGTAGGCGAGGAGGCTCTGCCCCACGTTGCTCGCGACCACCCGCTGCATGCTGGGCGCGTTGACCGACGCCATCATCAGCTCGGACTTCGCCATCACGGGGTCCATCATCGGCGAACCGTCGGGGCCGTAGAGAAACTGGAGGTATTTGTTGCCGGCCATGTTGATCGGAAAGGGGACGCTGCCATTGCCGTGGCAGATGCTGGGCTGGGAGCAGCCGCCGGCCGTCGCGTCGCTGTTGGCCAGGATCGGATAGATGTCGGTCGCGAACGACAGCGGCGTCGTCGACGTCGCGTGATAGTTCGTGAGCGCATCGCAGGCGGGGCTGCCGCCACCATCGCCGCCTCCGCAGCCGAGCGCGGCGGCGGAGAGAGTCATGAAACAAGCGGCCAAAATCTTCGCGCGACCTCTCATCGGATCTCCTTTTCCTGGGCGGCTTGGCGCGCAGCATAGTGCGGAGCGCCGACGATCGATAGAATTTGTTACGGTTCCTTAAGCGACGCGGACAATATCTGTTGGCTCAGAAATTTCGGGCGTCCTGACCGTCGCTTGACACGCGAGAGTGAATTCCGTTTTCTGAGCCTTGCCACAGCACACACGTCACTACAAGTGACTCTCTTCACAACCGAAAAGTAGACAGGAGCGTCATGCGCGGACGATTCCGATTGGTTCAGTCGCTGGGTGTTCTGTTGGGCGTCATGGTATTCGTGGCCGCCGGAGCTCCCGTGAACGCCGCCAAGGCCAAGAAAGAGGAGAAGGCGGGGAAGGCGGGCAAGGGCGCCAAGGCGTCGATCGAGAAGGCGAGCTACGGCACCGTCGACGGCAAGCCGGTCGACATCTACACGCTGACCAACGCGAAGGGCATGGTCGCCAAGATCACCAACTACGGCGCCATCCTCACCGAGCTGGACGTGCCGGACAAGAACGGCAAGATGGGCGACGTCGTGCTCGGGTTCGACAAGGTCGACGACTACGTCGCCAAGAGCCCGTACTTCGGCGCCA
>DATBHU010000604.1:0-16981 GCA_036557265.1 Polyangia bacterium | reverse complement strand
TTGTGCGTCGAATACCTGCGTGGGCCTTGACGGCGGCGGTGCCTCTGGTAGCGGCGGACAGTCCGGCACGGCAGGGAGCGGAGCGACTGGGGGATTGGGTAGAGGTGGCTTCGGCGGAGACAATGCCGCAGGCTCGGGCGGGGCGGCAACCGGCGGTGTCGGTGGCACTTCCACAGGCGGCACCGGCGGGTCGTGCACCAACATGTCCACTGATCCGATGAACTGCGGTACGTGTGGACATGCCTGCAAGAACGCCGATCCGAGCTTCCACGGGTTGTGCCCTCAGGGCGGGTGCTGCGCCGGCGGAGCCTGCGGCCCGAGCTACTCCCGGTGCCTCGCGCAAAACGAAGTCACGAGCTGCGCGGACTATTGCGCCAGCATCGGAGAAAGCTGCGCCGTGGGTTGCGCCCTGGGCCCGTACGCTTGGATCGGTTGGGGGGGCAGTGGTTGCTCGGTCTTCCTCAATCCTCCGGACATTGGGGGCTCGAACACGTGCACCCAGGCGGCGATCCAGTGGACCACCGGTCTCACTCAGGTTCGCTGTTGTTGCACCGACACCCACTGACGCCCGCCGCTCCATCACGCCCCTCCCTCCGCGATCAACCGCAGCGTCCCCGCGTCCGGCCGGGTCGGATCGTTCTCGAGCTGCAGCACCTGGTCGGGGTCGACCTTCTCGAACAAGGGGTCGAGCGGCGAGAAGGCGCTGACGCCGCGCTTGCGGATCCGGATCGGGCCGACGAAGCGGACGCCGGGGATGCGCTGGATCGTCGCCTCGAGCTGGCTGCGGCGCAGCGGCATGCCGAAGGTGAAGTTGTCGGGTGAGAAGAACGGCTTGGTGTCGCGGCCGCCCCCCGTGCCGACCAGCGCGTCCTCGACCAGCGCCAGCACCTGGCTGGCGTAGGCGAACGGCTGGATGCAGACGGTGATCTCGAGATCGATCGACAGCGGCTTCGGGTCCTTGACGATCACGTCGCGGCCGGTCTGGCGCACGCAGTCCATCCACGCACTCAGCTGCGCCTTCTGATCCGGCGTGAGCGCGAACGCGCCGAACGGATCGGCGGCGACGAACATCGACAGCCAGCTCCCGGTCCAGCGCGGCGTCCCCTGGGCGCGCTGGACAAAGTCGAGCTTCTCGGCCTGGTCGCGGTAGTCGTCGGGCTGGACGGCGAAGAAGCGGTCGGCCTGGTAGGCCTCGGGCACCTGCTGCTTGATCGCCGCCGCCGCCTCCGGATCGACGCCCGTGTTCACTTCGAGCGGGTTGCGCGCGCCGACGACGAACAGGGGCATGGCGCGGTCGTGGCCGGGGACGGTGAAGGCGGTGATGGCGCCCGCCGGGACGTTCGCGCGCGCGCCCGGGCCCAGGCGGTACCGCACCTCGAAGGCGGTGCCGCGGGGCGGGGTGCGGCCGAAGACGCCGTCGCCAAAGCGGAGCGAGTAGCCGGCGCCGGTGGCGTAGTCCTGGTGGACGATGTCCTGCCCGTCGTGGCGGAAGGTGATGATGCGCCGCCAGATCCCGTCCTCGAGCGCGAACACCGCGTCGCTCGGGCCGGCCGACAGCAGCGAGCGGCGCCAGAACCACTGCTCGCCGGGCGTGCCGTTCGCGAGATCGGTGATCTCCTGGACGACCACCTCGGGCGTGGTCTCGCGCAGCGCCTTGCCGAGGAAGCCGAGGCCGCCGGTATCGGTGTCGGTGAGGCCGACCAGGAAGATGGTCGGGCGTACGTCGCGGCCGGCGGTGGTGGCGTCGGGCGTGACGTCGGCGGCCAGCACCGGCGTCGGCGTCGCGAACAGCGGCCCCTCCCGCTCGACCGCCGTCCCGGGCGGCGGCAGCTCCGACAGAGCCTCACCGCAGTCGAACGGCGTCACGTCGGGGACGGCGATGAACGGGTTCGCCACCAGGTCCGGCCCGCAGATGAAGCGCGCGCACTCGGTCTCGCCCGCGGTGACGGGCACGATGTTCAGGGACAGCTGCAGGTCGTTCTGGTCGATCTGGAACGGCAGCGCGTCGGCCGCGTCCCAGCGGATGCGCGTCACCACCTGCGGCGTGGGCGGGCTGGTGATCGGCACGGGCGCCAGCGGATCGACGAACTCGAACACGTCGCGCACGCGCACGAAGTGGCGGCGTCGCTCGACGGACGGATCGGCCGGCTCGGTGCGCAGCAGGAGGAGGCTGGGGGTGGGATCCTGCGTCTCGATCTGATCGGGGAACGGGATCGGGCCGGCGATGAACAGCTCGGTGGCGCCGACCGGCAGGCAGGCCTGGCTGGCATCCAGGACGTAAGGGCGCAGCGACCCGGCCGGCAGCACGTCGCCCGCGTTCCACTCGCGGTGGACGTCGAAGTTGTGATGGGCGGGGTTCAGCGTGTCGCGCAGCCCGGCGCCGACTTCGAACGCGATCGGATCGCCCCCCTCCGTCGTCGCCCAGACGCGATCACCGGGGCTGACCTTGCCGGCGGGATGGCCGGGATCGGGATCGGCGATCGAGTCGTCGATGGTCAGCTCGAGCAGGCTCTGCGCCGAGACACCGTCGTGGATCTCGAAGTCGAGCAGGCGGGCCTTCTTGCGCAGCGAGCGCCGCTCGGTCGCGGTCTCGAGATACGCCTCGCGCGCGAACCGGTCCTGGATGTACGACAGCTCGTCGCCGAGCGCGGCCATCACCTCGGCCAGCATCACGCCGACGTCGGCGACGATGGTCGGGTCGACCCACTCCGGGAAGCGCTGGGCGGCGTAGGCGAGCAGCGCGTTGCGGAAGCTGACGAAGTCGCGCGCCAGGTAGTCGATCGGGAAGTCGGGCTGCTCGTCGGGCGGGCAGGCCGGCGTCGCCGGCAAGCAGTCCTGCCCGTCGGGGCAGCCCGCCTTGAACGAGAACGTCACGTCGTTGAAGAACGGGTCGATGCGCGAGAACGGCGCCAGCGTCGGATCCGGGTTGGCGTCGGGATCGTCGATGCGCAGCCGGTAGTCCGCGAAGTCGCCAGGCTGGGCGACGGTCACCTCGATGAACGTGCGCTGCAGCTCGCCGTCGGTCTGGACGTCCGACAGCTGCGTCACCTCGATGTCGGGGCGCGTCGGATCGGTGATGTTGTGGATGACCACGCTCTCGATGGTCAGCGGCTTGTGGGGGGCAGGCGGGTGGTCGAGCGCCGGCACCACCTGGGTCGCGTCGGTCAGGAAGTAGACGCGCAGCATGGTCTGCTCGTGCGGGTCGACCACGCGCACGAAGTCGATGCCCGTCGACGCGGGGGGCGACGGCTGGCTACGCAAGGCGGCCAGGCGATCGAGCGCGGTCAGCATCAGGTCGGAACCTCCAGGTTCAGCACGGCCTGCGTCCCGCGCGCCTTGATGACGTAGACGACGGTGACGTTCAGCGTGCTGTCGTCGGCCGAGACCTGCACGTCGTCGACGGTGATGATGGTGCCGAGCCAGGTGGTCAGGTTCTGGAAGATGGTGGTCTTCAGCAGCGACGCGGTGGCCGGATCGTTGGGCGCGAACACCATGCGCAGCAGGCCCGCGCCGAAGTCGGGGCGATGAGCGCGCTCGCCCGGGCTGGTGAGCAGCACCTGCTTGATCAGCTGCGCGACGTAGCGATCGTAGTCGCGCTCCTTCTTCAGCTGACCGAGCGCCCGATCGACGCTGATCGGGAACTGCAGGGCGTTTATCGGATCGGCCATCGCGTCACAGGCTCCTGATGCGGGCGTCGCCCGCGGTGACCGCGATGGGGGACGTCCCGTCGTTGGTGATCGCCTCGATCCCCGTGCCGCTCGCGGAGATCATGAACGCGCCCAGGATCCGGGTGCGCGTGTTGGGGACGGTCCAGGTCCCGACGCCGCCGCCGAACGTCAGCGAGTCGGTCTGCGTGCCGAGGAAGCCGGGCTGGCCCTTGACGCGGGTGTTGCCGCCCACCATCGCGACGCCCGGCCCGGCCGCCTGGAACTGCTGCGCGAGATCGACGGTGTTCCCGGCCATCACAGCACCTCCAGCGCGGCGTCGTTGACGGAGAACGACACCGCCGACAGCTCGGTCTTCTTGCCGCCCGACGCCTCGCTCGTGACCGTCGAGCTCTTCAGGTTCAGCTCGACGGCGCCCAGCGTGATCTGCGTGCCGCCCTGGTTCGAGATGGTGATCTCGCCGACCACGTCGTCGATGCGCAGCGTGAACTTGTCGGTCTTCAGGAACTTCACGTCGGGCGTCGCGTCCTCGGGCGTGATGTCCCCGAGCGCCCACATCGCGCCGGTCCAGATCGGGTAGGACGGGTCGCCCGCCTCGAACTCGACCCAGACCATGGTGCCGGTCTTGGGCAGCGCGAAGAACCCGACGTCCTTGCCAGCGAACGGGACGCAGGGGAGGGCCCAGACCTCGGCGTCGCCCAGCACCTGCGGCACCTGCACCTTGAGGCGCGCCCGCGTCAGCGGGTCGCGGTTGTCGGTGACGGTCCCCCGGTACTTGCCGAAGAACTTGGAGGCCTGGTGCTCCAGCAGGCGATGCGCGACGTCGTCGTTCATGTGGCCCCCACGGCGTTGCGCCGCAGCTCGAGGTGCATGCGGTGATCGGCCGCATCGATGTGGTGCGTGACGGACCAGACGAAGTAGCTGCCGTCGTCGACGCTGCCCGTCCCCTGCACGGTGATGATGTCGTGCGGGCGCACCAGCGTGCCGAGCGCGTGCACGCTGGTCTCGACCTTGGCGCGGATCACCCACGAGGCGTCGATCAGCGCGGCGTCCTGACGGCGCTGCGCCACCTGGGCGTCGCCCGCCGAGATGATCGGGCGGCTGTTGTCGGGCGAGGGCGCCTGCGTCCCGAGCGGATCCAGGGACGGGCCGTCGACGCGCGCCCGTTCGAGCTCCCCGCTGTCCGGGTTGATGCGGCTCAGCGCGCCGCTCTTGTTCGGGATCTCGCTGATGCGCGACGAGCTGAACGACAGCATCGAGAAACGATCGGTGCCGGTGTTCATCGACAGCACCTTGGGATCCGACGGCGCGATCAGCTGCAGCGACGACGTCACGCCCTGGTTGCGCGGCGGCGAGCTGCGGAAGTGCGCGGTCTCGACGACGGTGCCGCCCGGGCCGACCTCGGCGTCGACCCAGAACTCGTACCCCTGCTCGGCGGCGAGCCGGTTGACCAGCTCGAGGTCCGAGTGGGCCTGGTTCAGCGAGTTGGTCAGATCGCTGTAGATCGTCGAGTCGCCCTGCTCGATGTCGGGGATGAAGTTGTAGCGGGTCAGGATCGGCAGCACGATCAGCGACACGGTGCCGTTGAGCGGCCCGCGCTGATCGCCGTTGCGGCCCATCAGGATGCGGCGGTCCTTGCCGGAGACGACCAGCGACGAGCCGTCGCCGCCGTGCTTCAGATCGCTCTTGCGATCGGTGATGACGCCGTGGACGAGGCAGGACGAGACGCTGTCGACGGACGCGACGACGGTCAGCTTGCGGTCGACGCCGGGGATCAGCCGCTGGTCGTTCAGCAGGGCGAAGTCGGTGTCGCCGAGATCGATCGCGAAGCGGATGCGGAACGTCGTCTCGCCGCGCACCGACTCCGTCACCTCGATCTCGGACAGATCGGACGTCAGCTCGGCGTCGGGCTGCTCGTCGATCAGGATCTGGTAGCGGAAATCAGCCATCGGTGTCGTCCTTCGTCACCGTCCAGGGGCGGGGATCTTCAGCCGGTCGAGCGCGGCCAGCGCGTCGGGCAGGACGGCGCCGTTGACCTCGGCGATCCGCCAGTACGCGTGCGCGTCCGCCAGGAACGCCAGCGCGAGCTGGTCGATCGACTCGCCCTGCGTGCGGACGTGGATGCCCGCCGCCACCTCCAGGGGCGGCTCGGGAACGGGCAGCGCGGTCACCTGGCGCCCGCGCACGTCGATGGCCTGGTAGGTGGCCAGCGGCGGCTTCACATAGCGGCTGAGACGATCGAAGAGGGCCATGGTGTCTCCTCATCCAAACGGGAGCAGGCTGCGGATCGCGTCGGGGAGGCGGGCGGTCTGCAACAGCGCGAGCCCGTCCTGCTGCTTGCGGAAGAACGCGTACGCCCCCTTGGCGGCCGCGATCGACGGCCCGGAGAGCGACTGGAACATCTCGGGGGTGAGCACGTTCAGCCCCAGGCTCACCTTGGCCTGGATCGGGTAGAGCGACGGCAGGAACAGCTGCTCCTCGATCGAGTACGAGGTGATCCGCACCGGCACCATGCGGCCCGCGCCCAGGACGATGAACGTGATCGGCACGATCTTGTGCGCGGCGGGCTGTAGGGACGGCGAGATCTTCCCGAGCGCCTGCGAGACCTTGTCGGCGGCCCCGGGCGGGAGCAGATCGAGCAGCTGGCCGATCGGGGTGGGCAGCGCATACAGCATCTTCTCGAGGGCGGCGATGCGATCGGCGATGCCGAACTGGTTCGCGATGGTGTCGTCGTCCTCGAGCTGATCGCTCGCGTCCAGCTCGATGTCGATGTTGATCGTCTCGGGCGGCTCGTGCGGCTGGTCCTGGGGCGCGTTCGGTCCCCGGTTGGTCGGATCGATCTCCGGCGGCGTCCAGGGGCGGATGGCCCGCTTGACGCTGGCCGGGTTGTACTGGAACGGGACGATGTTCGGGATCGGCAGGTGGACCGACTCGAGGAGCTGGACCATCGCCCCCTTCTGCACCTTGGGGCTGCGGGTGAATCCGATGTTCGGCATCTGTTCGTCGTTCTCCTGTCTACGCTGCTACGTCCCGCTAGAAGCGCCCCAGCGCCGCCACCACCGCCTCGACGATGCTGTCGCCGAGGCCTTCTTCCGTGAGCGCGCCGCCCGCCGGCACCCGCAGCGACAGCGCGCCCAGATCGCCCGCCAACCCGCGCGGGCAGCGCTCGGCCAGCCCGGCGCCGACCCGCTCGGCGACGCGGCGGCCGAAGGCGGCGTCGGTCCCCGGGATCGACAGCCCCAGCGCGCCGACCTCGACCGTCGCGGCGGCGCCGCTGCGGCGCAGACCGCCGCGCGCGCCCCTGGACGTCGCGGCCCGTGTCACGCCGACGACGGCGCTGCCGCCGCGCGGCCGGCTCGCGTCAGCCATGGCGGGCGATCCTCTCCCGGTCGTGGGCCTCGATCCCACGCCCTTCCTTGCCGAGCTCGCGCTCGATCCCGCGCAGCAGGTGGTCCACCGCCAGCGGGCGGCCGGCCTGGCGCGCCAGGAAGATCGCCGCCAGCAGCGCCAGCTTGATCTGCGCGCCCGACAGATCCAGCGCGTCCGCGAGCGTCCGCAGCAGGTCGGCCAGCTGTTCGGCGCACGCCGGGCCGACCAGCTCGCCCACCAGCCGCCGCCAGATCAGCAGCCGTTCGGCGGGCTGCGGGCGCGGAAAGTCCATCACGAAGCGGATCCGGCGCACGAAGGCGGTGTCGATGTTCTGCTTGCGGTTGCTGGCGAGCAGCGCGATGCCGTCGAACTCCTCCAGGTGTTGCAGCAGGTAGTTGGTGTCGGCGTTGGCGTAGCGATCGTGCGCGTCGCGCACCTCGGTCCGCTTGGCGAACAGCGCGTCCGCCTCGTCGAACAGCAGCACCGCGTTCATCTCGGCGGCGCGGGTGAAGATCCGCCGCAGGTTCTTGGCGGTCTCGCCGATGTACTTGTTCACCGTCGACGCCAGGTCGATGCGCACCAGGTCCAGCCCCAGCTCGGCGGCGACCACCTGCGCGGTCATGGTCTTGCCGGTGCCGGGCGGGCCGGTCATGAGACCGACCAGGCCGCGCCCGCGCGGGAACAGGCGCCGCGCCGCCGGCGACTCCCAGAACGCGGCGCGCTCGCGCGCTTCGTAGAGCAGGGCGTCGAGCAGCTGATTCAGGCTCGCGGGCAGCATCAGGTCGGCGCGCCCGAAGGGGCACTCGACCAGCTGCCCGAGATCGCCCAGGCGGTGGCGCGTCGACCTCCGGCACGCGGAGCGCGCCGCCTCGACGCCGTCGATGCCGCGCTGGCCGATCGCGGCGATGTCGCCGATCTGGACGCGGTGGCGCCCCACCAGGTCGGCGAAGTCGCCCTCCGGCCAGGCGCGCGCCGCGGGCAGCAGGCGGAGCCACGCTGCCCGGCGCTCGTCGATCGAGAGAGCGGGCAGGGCGACCTGATCGTCGACCACGCCCGTGCCGCTGGCGCCGCCGGCCAGATCGGCGTCGCCGAGCACGATCTCGAGGCGCGCCAGCCCGGGCACCGACGCGATCCGCTCGCCGGCCAGCTCGCCCGACCAGATCAGGCCGCTCCCCAGCATCAGCGCCTGCCGCTGGGCGTGCAGGTGGAGCGTCGGCCACTCCGACGGCGCGAGCCCGTTGGTGTCGACCGCCAGCGCCGGCGCGCCCAGCGCCGCCGTCACGCAGGCCGCGAACGTGCGCCGGCCGCTGTGGCGCGGGCCGATCACGGCGAGCCGCGCGCCCAGCCCCTCGCCGAGCGCCCGCCGCACGCGCGCGGCGACCGCGTCGACCGGCCAGGACGGCAACGGTTCGAGCGGCGTCACCACCGCCGCGCGGCCGGCCAGCACCGGATCGATCGTCAGCCGGCCGCCCAGGTAGTCGACGATGTGCGGGTCGAGGATCAGCGGCACCGGATCGCCCGGACCGACCTCGCCCGGGCGCACGATCTCCCAGCGGAACAGCGCCCCGGCGCGCGGCAGCGGCGCGCCGTCGCCGCACAGCCGCCCCACCAGCGCCTCGCTCGGGTGGTTCTGGGCCGGGTGGCCGTGCAGGTAGGCCCACACCTTGGCCAGGGCCGGATCGAGCACGCCGGCCCAGCAGATCTCGACCGCGTCGCGCTCACTGGCCGACAGCTCGAAGGTGCGGCACAGCTGCGCGAGCGGCGAGCCGGCAGCTGCCCGCTCATCGGCGTCGCGGCCGCGCGCGTAGGCGTCCAGATCGCGCGCCACCGCGTCGAGGCGCGCGTTGCGCTCGCGCCAGGCGAGCTCCGCGGCCGGCGCGTCGCGCCCGTCGAGGGCCAGCTCGATGTCCGCGGCGTGCACGACGCCCGCGGCGGGACGCGCGCCGGAGGCGCCGATGTGCTCCATCCAGGCGAGGCGCCGGCGCGCCAGCGCGCGCACGCGCGCGAGCACCAGCTCCGGCATGCCGTCGCGGCCGCGCGCCTCGGCGGCGCCCGCGATTCCGCCCAGCACGGACGACGGCGCGGCGCTCACGGCGCCTCCTGGGTGATCCACGCCGGCGTCGCGGTCGCGCCGTTGACGACCAGCCGGACGGGGAGGGGGTTGGAGGCGCTGGGCGGCGCGATCGGCTGTCCGCTGTCGGGATCGTTCGCGAGCAGCACGAGCAGGATCTGGTCGACGTCGTTCGCGTCGCTGTGGTCGGCGGCTTCCAGCGGCACGAAGAACTGCCCGCCGATCGGCGTGCCGGTCGTGACCTGCGTCAGCGCGCGTCCCCCGACGGAGAGCTGGATGTCGAGGCTGGCGTTCAGGTAGCGGCCGATCAGGCGGACCACGTAGGTCCGCGGCGAGGGCGGCGACAGCGCGGGCCCGGCGTCGCGAATCTGGGGCGTCACCGCGAAGGCGAGCTCGTTGCTCGAGCGCGGCCGGGGCGTGTCGCCGGAGCGCGGGTCGTTCACGATCACGCGCGCGCCGTAGATCCCGGGGAGCAGCGTCTTCGCCGTATTGGTCGCGTCGTCGAGCACGTCGCGGAAGACGCTGAACGTGACCGAGCTGCTGGTCGCTTCGAGGTTCCAGTTCACGTTCGGCGACGGCGGCGACGAGGGCAGCGCGTCGAGATCCAGCGCGGCCGTGAAGTTCTTGAACTGGCTGCGCAGGACGAGCGAGCGATCGCCCGGCGCGAGCCCGACCGCGTCGACGTGGACGACGTTGTTGACGAGCGCCTGCGGCGCCAGATCGCCGAGGCCCGCGCTGCCGGGCGCGTCGAACAGCGCCGCGCGCGCCGGGCTGGCGTCGACCTTCGCCACCGGCTTGCCGGGCGGCTGGAACCAGATCTCGTTCCTGGTCGTCAGCAGCTGCGGCTCGCTGCTCGGGAACACGAAGTTCCCGACCGACAGCACGATGCCGGGCGCGAACGGCGCCGGCTGCTGGTCCAGGACGACGACGCGCGCCTCGACGAACAGCGACAGCCGGGGGACGTGCGTGTCCTGCGAGCTCCAGAAGCTGATCGCCTCCTCCTTGGGCGCGGGACGGATGTTGAAATCGATCGTCGCGTTGCGCAGGAGCAGCGAGTTCTGGAGGATTGTGATCGGCGTCGACGAGCCCGGCAGGGTGATGGTCGTCTTGGGGGTGATGATCGGGTAGTCGTGGATGGCGCGGGCGATGAAACCGATGAACTGCTGCTGCCGCAGCGGTCCGTCGTTCAGCGACGTCTCGTCCTCGCCCGGGGTGAAGACGCTGATGACGTACTGGAGGATCAGGCCCATCGGCGCGAGCCGCACCGGCACCGGGCCGGTTCCGAACGTGGGGGGCAGGTTCTTGAACTCGGGACTCTCGATGACGTGGAACAGGTGAACGCTGACGGTGTTGGTGTTCGTGCTGGTGAAGGTCGAATCGGGTGATGCCGCCGAGACGAAGAACGCGTCCGTGGCGCCGTACAGAGTCAGGCCCGTCTCGACCAGCTTCTTCAGCGTCTCGGTGGCGTCGCCCAGATCGGTGATCGGCATCAGCTACGCCTGCCTGAGCCCGAAGGTGAGGTAGCTCGCCGGCGCTGCCTCGGGGGCCGCCGGGGCCGGGGACGCGCCGCGCCCGGGGCGCGCGACGGGCGCTGGCGCCGGGGCCGGCGGCGCCGGGGTGACGACCTGGACGTCGATGCGACCGATGCGGAGCCGCGGCGGCGCCGGCGACGCGCTGGTCGCGCGCTCGATCGCGGCCATGCGCGCGCGCACACCGCGTGTTCCCGCCCCACGCCCGTCGCCGTCGCGCGCGTCGGCCGCCGTGCCGGCGGAACGATCCCGTCCGGGCCGCCCGTCGCGGCCGTCGCGTCCATCCCGCCCGCCGGGTACCGGCTCGCGCGGCGGTTTCGCGATCCATCGCTGCACCTTCGCCAGCGCCTCGGCGAGCGGATCGCGCAGCGCGCTGCCCGACGCCGGCGGTGCCGGGGGCGCGCCGTCTCGCTCGCGCGCGCCGGCGCCGGGGGTTCGCCGTGCGGGCGCCGCCTCGGGCGGCCACGCGGCACGCGCCACGGCCGAAGGCGAGCCGTCCGGCTCGGCCGCGCCGCGCGCCGGCTGCGCGTCGGCCGTCGCGGGAGCGCCTCGACGACCCGAGCGCGCCCGTCGTTCCTCCCCCGCCTCCGGTGGGACTGCCGCCGGCGCGCCCGGCGGTGACCGCTTCCCCGGGGGCGCCGCGCGGGCGATCTCGGATTGGCTGCCCGGCTCCGTCGGCCCGGTCGGCGCGGGGCCGCTCCTCGCGTCGAACCCGACGTCGAACCCCGCCTCGCCGCTTTCGTCGCCCGGCCGGCCGTCGCCGTCGCGCCGCGCGCGTCCGACGCCGGGCAGGGCGCCCGCGCCGGGCAGGTTGAATCGCTGATCGTAGCGGGCCAGCGGCGACGCGCTCGCGCCGGCCGGCGTCAGGCCGCTCGCGCCGCGCATCCCCGCGGCGCGCTGCGCGACCCGACCGAGGTAGCTCACGGCGCCATCTCCGCGTCCTCGCGGGCGAGCGTGATCACGTCGACCTGCGCCCGCCGCTGCTCGCGCGACAGGCCGACGATCTCGCCGAAGCTCCACCCGTAAGCGGTCGCCAGCGCGTGAATCTCGCGCACCAGCAGCGGCCGCTCGCGCGCGAGCGCCGCGAGCAGGAACTCCAGCAGATCGAAGTCGATCTCCTGCGCGTGCCCGCACAGCGCGCAGCGGACGGGAAGCTCCAGGCTCAGCAGGGGCGCCACCGCGTCCATCGCCGCCTCGACCGCGCCGATCGGAACGTCGCCCGCCGCGCCGTCCTCGCGACGCACGCAGCGTTCGATCAGCGCCCCGGACGTTCGCTCTGCGGGCGCCCCGGCCAGCCCGCGCAGCGCCCGTTCGTCGGCCACGGTGGGGAGGCGAAAGCTGATCCCGCTCCCGAGATCGTAGAAACCCTCGGCGGCGGGCAGGTAGCGCCGCGCGGTCTCGCGCGCCTTCTCGTCCAGAGACTGCAGCAGATCGGACAGCGAGAAGTTGACCTCGAACGCGCGCCCACAGGCCGCGCAGTCGCGGTGGCTCTCGATGCGATCGCCGAACGCGTGGGTGTACAGCCCGGCCACCAGGCGATCGCGATCGGCGACGGTCGCGTTCGCGACGTCGCCCGGCGCCAGCGCCGCGCCCGGCGCCGCCACCACCATGCGCGCCAGCAGCTCGGTGAGCGCTCCCGGCGTCAGCTCCGCGAGGTCGAGCTCGTCCCGCCCCGACAGCGAGCGCATCCAGGCGGAGCGCGGACCTCCCGCTCCCGGGGTGAGCCTGACCTCAAACATCGCCTCGTCCTATGGGTGCGGCGTGAACGACGTCGCGCGTGCTGCTAGGTCTCCGCGACTTCGACCACCGTCTCATCGCGTTCCCATCCCTCGTTCTGGACCACGACGTGCTCGAGCAGGATCGCGTTGGCGTTCGCATCGAGGTCGGGGAGCGCCACGTACTCCGAGACCCACGCGCGCAGCACCTTGTACGACTTCACCTTGACGCCCTGCAGGTTGAGGACGTCGATGAACAGGTTGCGCTTGTAGTCCTTAAGGGACACCGCGCCCGGGCCCTGCGTGCTGTAGACGAGGTTCGCCCACTCCTCGAACGCGACGTCGAACGTCACGCCGCGCTCGAGCGTGATCGGCTCGAACTTGGTCGAGCCGGGCGCGTGCCGCGGCGTGCTCAGATCACCACCGTCGCGATGGCTCACCACCTCGGTCGTTCGCTTGAGCGTGCTGACCTTGCTGACGCCGGCGACCGGATCGAGGACGCCCTCGAAACGGACCAGGAACTTGAAGTTCTTGTACGGATCGATGCGGTTGGCGTTGACTGTGAATTGAGCCATTTGTTTCTCCTCAGACCTGGACCTGACCCGCGAGCTGCTGGATCGTGATCACCACGAACTCGGCGGGTTTCAGGGGCGCAAACCCGACCACCACGTTGACGATCCCCTGGTTGATGTCGTCCTGGGTGGTCGTCTCCGAGTCGCACTTGACGAAGAAGGCGTCGCGCTGGGTCGACCCCTTGAACGCGCCCTGGCGGAACAGGTTGTTCATGAACGCGCCCGCCGACAGACGGATCTGCGACCAGAGCGGTTCGTCGTTGGGCTCGAACACCGCGAACTTGAGCCCGCGGAGCAGGCTCTCCTCGATGAACAGCTCGACGCGCCGGACGGGGACGTACTTGAAGTCGTCATCGCCCGAGCCGTCGAAGCCGTCCATGGTCCGCGCGCCCCAGCTGACGATCCCGTTCGTAAACGAACGGATCGCGTTGAGCGCCAGCGGGTTGATGATGCCGTTCTCCTGATCCGACATCGGCACCTCGACCGCCAGCACGCCGCGCAGGTCCGCCTCCAGCCCCGCGGGCGCCTTCCAGACGCCGCGGCTGCCGTCGATGCGGGCCATGATGCCGGCGATGGTGCCGTTCGCGTCGATGAAGCGCGCGTCACCGTCCGGGTTGACCTGCACGCGCGGCCAGTACGTCGCCGCGTGATCTTTGGTGAGGCCGTTGCGCAGCGCCACCACCTGCGCCGCCGCCGAGTTCGACGAGTTCGTCACCTGCTTGGCGGTGGTGTCGAGGTCCATGATCAGAAACGCGCGCCGGGAGACGGCGAAGACGCTGGCCGGACCCCACAGCGCCTTGCGGTCGTTGGCGTCCTTCGCGCTGCGCGGCAGGATCAGGAGGTTGAAGATGTCGACCTTGTCGAGCTCCAGATAGGCATTCTGGTAGTCGCCGGCGGACGGCTTGCTGCCGTCGTCGCCGCCCTCCAGAGCGGCCGCGCCGGGCTTCGCCTCGACGGCGTCGAAGATCGAACCGCTCACGAACCCGGCCGGGGCATCCGTGTCATCGAATTCGGCGTGCTCGCCCGCCGTGGAGGGGCCGCTGCCCGGCCGCAGCGTCAGCCGGTAGCCGAACTTCGACGCCGTCGCCTTCCATCCCAGCGAGTTGCCGGAGATCGCCGTGGCGATGGCGAACATGCAGTCGCGGACGTTGACCAGCGACGCGAACGGGCCCGGAGGGCTGATGTCGCGCATGCTGGGGGCCGTCAGCTCGGGGAACGACACCGCATCCCCGGGGAAGCTGGCGAAGGGAACGTCGCCGCCGGTCAGCGCGAGGGTCGTGTCGTGGGTCCAGCCCGCCTTGAGGCTGGCGCCGAACTGGTGCAGGAAGGTGAGATCGGTGGCCGCCTGCGAGGGATTGGCGCCCAGCTTCGAGACCAGGCCACTCGGCAGCGGCCTGTCGTTGCTGAAAAGTCCAATCTCGACGCCCCCGTGTGCCACGCCGAGCCCGAACTGGACCGCGATGTCGTTGTCGGAGGCGGGCGCCAGCACCAGGTCCCTGTTGGCGGAGAGCTGCAGGTACTCCATCGTGACCGGCGGCGACAGGGGGGCCGCCCCCGCGGACAGCGCCTCGGCCAGGATCCGGTTCGGGTCCAGCGGGTTCGTGAGCCCGAGCTGCTGGTTGATCAGGTTCGTCAGGGAGTCCGCGTCGGTCAGCGCGCCCTTCGCGATCGTGATCGTCTTGAACGGATCGCCGCCCGCGCTGATCTTGAATTTTCCCTGTCCTCCCGTCGGGATGAAGGTGTCGATCGCCGCGATGATGTCGGGCGCCATCGTCCCCGACGCCGTGATGGCGTGCGTCCCGGGCGTGCCGTGGGTGATGATCTCGGCGCCGATCAGGGCCGAGTTCTGGTCCACCACCGTCTCGACGAACTGCGGACTATTCGGATCCATCGAAAGATTCTGGTGAATCTCCTGATTGGCGGTGGTCGTGTTGCCGCTCGGATCGGTCAGCTCGCGAAACACGGTCAGGTTGAACGTGCGCTCCGGATCCGCGGTGTCGTAGTCGACGATCGCGCGGATATTGTTGCCGTTCTCGCCGCCGCTCAACGCGGTCAGCTTCAGCGTCGTGCCGTTCCCAGCCTGCAACAGCACGGACGCGTTGAGGATGCCCTGGCCGACGCGAACGATGTACGCCTGCTGGCCGCCGTTCAGGAAGAACTGGCGCACCTGGTCGGTCATCTCGCCTTGCGAGATGTCGGCCGAAAACCTGCGGGTGTAGTCGGTGAAGCCGAGGACGAGCGATGGCTCGTTCACGATTCCGTCCTTCGACATGCCGACGAAGGCCGCGATCGACGTCGCCACACCCGTGATGGTGTGCGAGCCAGAGGGGGCCTCCTGGACATAAACGCCCGGGTAACTTACCTGTACCATTGCAAATCCCTCTCTCCGGTCAGTCGGACTGACCCAGTTCAAACGTTGCGGCGGTTCGGGACGGAGCGCCGGTCGGCGTGTGGGGCCGCGTCACGTAACGCGGAGCCGCGGCCGAAAATTCCCAGAACTGCTTCAGCGATTGCTTCACCGAGTGCCTCAACGACGCCTCGCTCTCGCAATCTACGTGTCTCCCACGAGAGTCGAAGCAGTCAAGATCTATTTTCGAGGATTGTTGAGCGTTTGTTTGCGCACCGTCGGTGCGGTCGTTTGCACGCGTTTCCCCGCGTTGACAAACGTTGATTGCGTGATTTGCGCGTCACGAGAACGCGAACGATCGCAAATCACAGACGAACGTTGTCAGGTGTACTCGGTACATCGCCGGCGCCGATGGCCCGCTGAGTCAGCGACGCAACCGCGCGGGCGTCAGCGAAGCGGCCGGCGCGCCGCCGAGTCCGCGAGCCGCCCGCGCAGGGCCGCCAGCTGCGCGTCGGTGCCTTCCCACGCCACCTCGCCCACGCTGGCCCGGACCTGCGCGAGCGGAAAGCAGAGCGGCCGCCGCTCGCGCGGGTTGCTCAAGTTGTCATCGTGGCAGAGCCAGAACATGTGGGGCGCGCCGCGCAGGCGGTGAACCGCGCCGCCGGCCGCGCGCACCACGGCGCTCAGCCAGCCGGCGTCGCTCGCCACGATGGTGCGCTCGTCGAAGCGGACGCTCCGGGCCAGAGCGAGCGAGAATGCCGCCGCGTTGAAGATCACCCCGCCCGGAGCCCGGTAGGCGTACGCGCCGTCGCCCAGCAGGTCGACGAACCAGGCTCCGCCGACGCTGGCGACGGCGGCTCCGGCAGCGACGGCGGAGGCGGTCTCGGTCAGCCGCTCCGGGTGTTGCCAGTCGTCATCATCGAACCAGCCGACGATCTCGCCGCGCGCGGCAGCGAGCGCCAGGTTTCGCTTGTGCGGGACGCTGGCGCCGGCCGGCGCGGTGACGACACGCACCTCCGGGCCGCGGGAGACGAGGGGCGCCGGCGAGCTGTCCACGACCACCAGCTCCTTTCGCGGCCAGGTCTGGCGCTCGAAGGTCCACAGCAGCCAGGGCATGAACGCCGCGCGCCCCTCCGTGACGCACAGGCAGCTCACGAGCGGCGTCGCGCGCAAGCTGCCGCCGCCACTCACTTTCCGGGGCGGGGCGGCACCAGCACGACGAACCGATCGAGCGCGCGCGCCCGCCGCTGGCAGCCGCCGCAGGGGCGAATGCCGAGCGAGGTCGTGACCCGCTTGACGGCCTGCCCGAGACCGACCACCCGCCGCACGCCGGGCACCTGAATTCGAATGGGCCGAGGAATTTTCATTTGCCGTGCAAGCAACGATAGCGCGGCATTATTTGTCTGAAAAGCGACAAACGAGCCGGGTTGGCGACAAACGATCGCCCACGACACGAGCATGCTGGTAATCGACATTACGAGCCGCTTTGCGAGTCACACGCGGGCGAAGAGCAGGCTTCGGGCCGTTTGCGAAAGCTTTTCTATGGGTTGCCCGGTCCAGTCGACCAGGCGGGCGCGCAGGAGCGCCTCGTTGCGGGTGGCGCTCTTGCGCAGATCGCGCTCGCGGTGGAATCGGGAGCGCAGCCAGTCGCCGTGCGCGAGCGGCCGGACGAGACGGGGCGGGATCGCGCGCGGCGCCAGGCCCCAGCGCAGG
>DATBHU010000603.1:0-21329 GCA_036557265.1 Polyangia bacterium | reverse complement strand
TGCTCACCTGCGCGCTGGGCGCCTGTTCCGACGGCTCGAGCCGGCCGCCGCCGCCCGACAGCTGCGGCGCGGTCCCGGCCGACGCGCTGAACACCGTCGCGCACCTTGCCGATCCCCACTACTGCATGATCAACTACGCGCAAAACGTCACGCGTGCGCGCCAGCTCGCGTTCGCCCCCAACGGCGATCTGTTCGTGGCGTCGCAGGGCCAAGTCGTCGTGCTGTTCGACGACAACGGCGACGGCGTCTCCGACGCCGGCGAGCGCTCGACCTTCGCCGCCATGGCCGACCTGAATCACGGGCTCGCCCTCACCGCGACGCACGTCTACGCGTCGTCGCCGTCCGCCGTCTATCGCTGGGCCTACAAGACCGGCGACCGCGTGGCCGCAGGACCGATGGAGACGGTCCTCTCCGGCATTTCGGCCGATGGGCACGCGACCCGAACGCTCCTCGTCGACGCCCAGAACCGTCTCTACGTGAGCATCGGGAGCGTGGGCAACGTCGATCCCCCGGCGGATCCGAACACGCCGGCCACCTCCCGCGCGCTGATCCGCCGCTACAATCTCGCCTCGATACCAGCCGGCGGCTACCTGTTCGGGGACGACGACGGCGGCGAGGGGTTCGCCTACGGCCTGCGCAACGAGGTCGGCCTCACCATCGACAGCAAGAACCGCCTGTGGGGCGTGGAGAACGGCCGCGACAACCTGATGGTGGGCGGCGACATCCACTACGACAACCCGGCCGAGGAGGTGAACCTCTTCGACCTCAACCGTCCCGGCCGCAACTACGGCTATCCATTCTGCTGGAGCGAAGGGATCTGGATGGACACCGCGATGGCCAAGGGCCCGGGGACGCAGCACCTCGATCCCGATCAGCCCGGCGCCTTCACCGAAGCGAAGTGTCAGGACAAGACCGCCGTCGTCCCGCCCGCCTTCGTCCTGGGCGCGCACCTGGCGCCGCTCGACATCGTCGAGTATCGGGGCGTCGGCTATCCGGCAGACATGGAGGGAGACTTCTTCGTGACGGCGCACGGCTCCTGGAACCGCGAGATCGGTCAGGTGGGGGAGCTGATCATCCGCCTGAAGATGGGCGCCAGCAGCCCGACCGAGGTCGTCAACTTCCTGGGCAAGGAGAGCCCCACCACGCACGAGGTGATCCAGGGCGACTGGGCGGTCCGGCCGGTGTCGATCCGGATCGACAAGGCCGGGCTGCTCACCTTCACGGACGACACGACAGGCACGGTCAGCAAGATCGGCTATCGCCCCTAGTCGGCCCGAAGCGCGGAGCGACTGGCCGCGCCCAGCGCCGTGGCCGCGGCTCGTGGTAGAAGAACCGCGTGTCTGGAAGACCGCCCCGGGACGCGTTCCTGCTCGGCCAGCGCGTCTACCTGCGCGCGCTGCGCGACGAGGACGCCGACGGCCCCTACGCCGGCTGGTTCAACGACGAGGAGGTCTGTCGCGGCAACAGCCACCACGTCCATCCCTACACGCGCGAGGCGGCCCTCGCGTACATCCGCGAGACGCGCAACCGCAAAGATTGCCTGGTGCTGGCGATCGCCCTGATCGACGGCGCGCCCCACGTCGGAAACGTGGCCCTCCAGCGCATCGACCCGATCGCCCGCTCGGCAGAGTTCGCCATCGTGATCGGCGAGCGGGAAGCGTGGGGCAAGGGTGTCGGCAAGGAAGCCGCTGGACTGATCTGCCAGCACGGGTTCACGACCCTCAATCTGAACCGGATTCACTGCGGAACCTTCGAGACCAACGAGGCCATGCGACGCCTCGCGCTGGATCTCGGAATGCGTGAGGAGGGCAGGCGGCGGGAGGCGGCATTCAAGGATGGACGCTTCGTCGACTGCCTGGAGTTCGGCGTCCTGCGAGCCGAGTTCTCGACACGAACAACGCCTGAGCCGGCGCAGAGCTGACGCGCCGCCTCGCGCGGCTCCGCCTTGACTCGCAAGGACCCGCCTAGATAATGAGCCGCGTGTATTCCCTGACCGGAAAATCGATCCTGGTAACGGGCGGAACGGGTTCGTTTGGAAAGGCCTTCGTCAAGCGGGCCCTGGAAGTTCTGAAGCCACGCCGCCTGGTGGTGTTCAGCCGGGACGAGCTGAAGCAGTTCGAGATGGAGAAGCAATTCTCCGCGCCGGCGATGCGCTACTTCATCGGCGACGTCCGCGACGAGAGCAGGTTGCGCAGAGCGATGGACGGAATCGAAGTCGTGGTGCACGCCGCGGCGCTCAAGCACGTTCCGATCGCCGAATACAACCCCTTCGAAGCGATCAAGACGAACGTCGTCGGGGCGGAGAACGTGATCAACGTGGCGATCGACCAGGGCGTCGAGCGCGTCCTGGCCCTGTCGACGGACAAGGCCGCGAACCCGATCAACCTCTATGGCGCCACGAAGCTCTGCTCCGACAAGCTGTTCGTGGCGGGAAACGCTCTCTCCGGCGGGCACAAGACCCGGTTCGCGGTCGTACGCTATGGAAACGTCGTGGGCAGCCGCGGGAGCGTGATCCCGTTCTTCCTCTCCCGCCGTCACACCGGGGTGTTGCCGATCACCGACGCGCGCATGACGCGGTTCTGGATCACGCTGGAGCAAGGGGTCGACTTCGTCATCAACTGTGTCGGCCTCATGCACGGCGGGGAGATCTTCGTCCCCAAGATTCCTTCGATGAACATGATGGAGCTCGCGGCCACGATCGCCCCCGAGTGCCGCACCGAGATCGTGGGGATCCGCCCCGGCGAGAAGCTCCACGAGATCATGGTCCCCGAGGACGACGCGAGAACCACGGTCGAGCTTCCCGACCGGTTCGTCATCCGACCGGCCGCGCCCTGGTTCGAGTCGAACACCTATCCGGAAGCCAAGCCGGTCCCCGACGGGTTCAGCTACTCGTCGGACAAGAACGATCGCTGGCTCTCGCGCGCCGAGCTTCTCAAGATGATCGAACCCATGATCGCGAGCGCCGCCTCCAAGGACTGAGGATGGCGGCTCGGTCCGCCGCTCTCGATCATGAAGCGCAACGCCCTGGCAATCATCACGGCCCGCGGGGGAAGCAAGCGCATCCCGCGCAAGAACATCCGCTCCTTCCTCGGTCGCCCCATCCTCGCCTACTCGATCGAGGCGGCGCGCACCTCGGGCCTGTTCGACGAGGTCATGGTCAGCAGCGACGACGAGGAGATCCTCGAGCTGGCGCGGACTTTCGGAGCGTCGACCCCGTTCAAGCGCTCGCCGGGCACCTCCGACGACGCCGCGACGACGGCCGAGGTCCTGCTGGAGGTGCTGTCCGAGTACCGTCGCCAGGGGCATGAGTTCGAATACCTTTGCTGCATCTACCCCACGGCTCCTTTCGTCTCGGCCGAGAAGCTGCGACGAGCCGATGCCCTGCTCCGGCAGTCAGAGGCCGACGCGGTCGTTCCCGTCGTCGCGTTCTCGTTCCCGATCTGGAGATCGTTCAAGATCGAGGAGGGGCGGCTGGCCTTCAACTGGCCCGAGAACGCACTCCGCCGCTCGCAGGATCTGCCGCAGGCCTTCCACGACTGTGGTCAGTTCTACTTCGTGCGCGCCGAGTCGTTCCTCGCGCAGCGGCGGCTGATCATGGACAACACCGTGCCGATCATCGTTCCGGAAGGCGAAGCCCAGGACATCGACACGGAAGACGACTGGAAGATCGCCGAGATCAAATACTCCCTCCTCCTGCATCGGAACGCCGCTCAATCTAAGCCGCCAGGCGCCGACCGCTGAGCGGCCCGGCCGATCGACGGCTCAGCCGGCCGCGAGCAGCGCTCGAACCCGGCGGGCGGCGGCGACCATCCGGCGGAACAGCGCGGGCGGAAGCCTCGCGACCAGGCCCAACGCCTTGATCTCGGGGCGGGACACCCGCGCGTCGACCTGCGCCAGCAGCCGGCGCGCCGCGGCGACGTCGCCGCTGTCGATCAGCGCCAGCGCCAGCGCGATCACCCTCCGCGCGTACTCGGCTTCGATGACCGCGCGCAGGTCGCGTAGTCCGGGATCCTGCAGGTAGCGGCGGAACACGAACTCCGCCTGGCGCAACGCCCGGAGCCGACCCGCGGCGGACACCCAGCTGCCCGTCTCCGATTGCCCGTGGACACGATAGCGGGTCAACCGGCGCGGCTCGTAGTGGGCGCCCGCGCCGCCCCGCGCCGCCTGGTAGGCAAGCCAGATGTCGTAATAGGTTCCGACTTCGGCCGGAAAGTCCGTCCAGTCGATCGCCGATTTGCGAAACACCGCCGCCATCGCGGCCGGGACCGCCTGCCAGATGACCGCGGCCTCGGTGAACGGCCGCAGCTTGCCCGGCGCCAGCCGGTCGCGACACCACATCCGCATGTTGGCGTCTGACGCTGCCGGATCGATCGTCCCGTCTGGATCCGTCACGTGGTGATCGCAGAACGCGACGCTGAGCGAATCGTCGCGCTCCAGCGGCGGCACCAGCGTCGCCAGAAAGTCCGGCTCCCAGGTGTCATCGTCGTGCAGGTTCGCGACGTACTTACCGGACGCGCGCGCGAGCGCCTGCCACGTGTTCGGGCCCATCCCCAGGTTGCGGGGGTTTCGCTGGTATTTGACGCGCGGGTCGGACGCGAACCGGGAGATCACGGCGCCAACCACGTCTTGCTCGCTGGCGTCGTCGGCCACGAGGACCTCGATGTTCGAGTAAGTCTGGCCGAGCGCGCTTGTGAGCGCCGCGGTGAGATACGCCGTCCGGTTGTACGTAGGCACCACGACGCTGACCAGAGGCTGCTCGACGGAGGCGTCGCCGTGCACGGTGGAAGCCTTCCCTGTCAGGCGGAGATGGGCCGCCGCGCCGTCAGGAAGATGAAGCTGCCCCACCTGGCCTGCGCGCTCTTCTGGTAGGACGCGGGCAACAGACCGAGCGCGTATCTGCGCAACTGGCGCGGCAGCGGAACGACGTCGCTCTCCTGTCCCATGATTTCGGAGCCCACCTCCTGAAAGAACGCGCGAAAGAGGTCCTCGAACTGCTCCTGCACGTAGAAACGGGCGGTGAACCCATCCGACGACCGATACAGCGTCTCCTCGAACGAACGGCGCAGAAACTGGCCCTTCAGCAGATAGTCGCGGACGAGGATCGCGTACGCCCACGTGCTGGCGCGGTTGTAGACCATGATCCGGCACTCCGCGGCCGGCCGAGAGACCCGGGCAATCTGTCGCACGACACGGCCGGTCGAAGACGAATGATGGATCACACCCCACGACCAGACGAAGTCGAAGGAACCGGCGTCGAACGGCAGCTTCTCGGCGTCGCCCTCGACGACCTCGGCCTTCAGGTCCTTGAGCGCGAGCCGCTTGCGCGTCGCCTCGACGGAGGTGGGCGACAGATCGATCGCGGTGACCCGAGCGCCGGCCCGCACCATCAACTCGGTGTGCAGGCCCATCCCGCAGCCGATCTCGAGCACGTCCTTACCGCGGAGATGCTCGAACGGGATGATCCGGTCGAACGGGCTGACCCCCGTTCCATAAAGATGCGCGCCGGCCAGGAACCGCTGGTCGATCGCGTCGAACCATCCGAGTGAGAAGCGCGGGTGAGTGACCTCGTTGTGCCAGTCATACGACATGGTGTTTTCGGTCCACCAGCGCTTGTTACCCTGCTGGACGTCGTCGAGCGGCAGATCAGCGGAACGCTTGTCTTGCGACATCGGGCGACATTGACACAGGTCAGGTCGCGGATCGAGCGCTGCGGGGCGGGGTTGTCGGCCATCGCGGTTTCTGCAAAGCTACCCAGCCTTGGACGGTCGCAACCCATGATCCTGAGACACCTTGCCCGGCTCCGGCAGATTGGCGCGGGCGTCGCGCACGAGCTTCGCGGTGGGTTCGCCCTCGCCGCCGATACGCGATCGTTCCTGCGTTTCGCGTCGGACGTGTTCCTGTCCCGCCTGACGCGCGTCGTCCCGATGGCGAGCCGCAACCAGACGCGCAAGATCCGCGTCCGCGGCGGCATCGAGCTGCACTACCGCCTGAACCGGGGCGACATGCAGTCGATCCGCGAGGTCTGGATCGACGAGTGTTACCAGCTCCCCTTCGATCTCGTGCCCGAGCGGATGGTGGATCTGGGCGCCAACATCGGCTTGACCAGCCTGTGGTTCGCGCATCGCTACGGCTGCAAGAGCGTGATCGCTGTCGAGCCGTCGCCCGCGAACGCGCAGGTCGTGAGGCTGAACCTCGAGGGCAACAACGTGAACGCGCAGGTGGTCCAGGCGGCCGTCGGGGCGCACGACGGCACGGCCTTCTTCGAGGACGCCGTCGACTCCAACCTCGGACATCTGGCGTCGGCCGGCGGCCGCGAGGTCCAGGTGGTCAGCATGGACACGCTGCTCAGCGGGCTCCCGTCCAGCGCGCAGATCGACGTCGTCAAGATGGACATCGAGGGCGGAGAAGGGCCGCTGATGCGCGAGAACCTGGCCTGGCTGGGCCGGGTGAAGTCGCTGATCGCCGAGTTCCACCCGGAGGTGATCGACTTTCCGGCGGTGATTCGCTCGATCGAGAACCAGGGCTTCCGGTACATCCCCGCCCACTCGGTCGGCCCCGATTCGATGGACGCGTTCGTGCGCGTCAGCTGACGAAGAACGAACGAACCTCGTCGCAGATCCGGGCGACCTCGTCGGGGGACAGCTCGGCGTGCGCCGGCACCGCCAGCACCTCGCGGCACGCCGCCTCGGCGCGCGGCAGCTGACCGGGGCGCCCGCCCAGGTGGGCGAGCGCCGGCTGCAGGTGCAGCGGGGTCGGATAGTAGACGGCGGTGTCGATGCCGCGCGACGCGAGCCGCGCGGCGAGCTGGGCGCGGCGACCGTCGGGGACTCGCACCACGAACTGATTCCACGCGCACCCCGCATCGGCGGGCGGCAGCCCGAGCGGCGTCTCCGCCCACGCCTGCCGGTAGCGGCGCGCGATCTCCTGGCGACGCCGCGTCCAGGCGGGCAGCGACGGCAGCTTCACGCGCAGCACCGCGGCCTGCAGCTCGTCGAGCCGGAAGTTCCCCCCGATCGTCGCGTGCGCGTGGGCGGCGCGCGCGCCGTGGACGCGGATGGCGCGCACGCGCTCCGCCAGCTCGGCGTCTCCGGTCAAGACCATCCCCGCGTCGCCCATCGCGCCCAGGTTCTTGGCGGGGAAGAAGGACAGGGCCGCCGCCGCGCTCACCGCGCCCGGGCCGCGGCCGTCGGGCAGCGCCGCGCCGATCGCCTGGGCGGCGTCCTCGATGACGCGGATGCCGGCGCCGGCGAGCGGCGCCGGGTCGACCATGCGCCCGAACAGATGCACCACCAGGATCGCCCTGGTGCGCGGTCCGATCAGCGCCCGCGCGGCCGCCAGGTCGAGGTTCAGCGTCGCCGCGTCGATGTCGGCGAACAGCGGCCGGGCCCCGACGCGGACGATCGCCTCCGCGGTCGCGAAGAACGACAGCGCGGTCGTGATCACCTCGTCGCCCGCGCCGATCCCGCACGCCGCGAGGATGGCGACCAGCGCGTCCGATCCCGACGACACGCCCACCGCGTGGGCGACGCGCGCCGACGCGGCGAGCTCGCGCTCGAACGCCGCGACCTCGTCGGCCAGGATGTAGCGGCCGGAGCGCATCACCCGCACGGCGGCCGCCTCCAGCTCGGCCTGCAGCGGCGCGTGCTGCGCGCCGGGGTCGGCCATGCAGATCCGCCGCCCGCCCGTCGTCATCGTTCCAGCGCCAATCTCTGTCGCGGGGAGCGCCGCCGCACGCGTCGTTCGTAGAGCTCGCGAACGTTGCGCCGGCCTTGCACGGCGAGGTAGCGAACCGCGTCGCGGCCGGTGTCGAAGTGCATCACCTTGCGCACCAGCTGCTCGCGCCTGGGGACGGGCGCGAGCGCGCCGTACGCGCTGACGACGCGCGCGGAGAACCCGGCGACCGGCGACGGGTCGCGCGCGCCGTCCCACTCCGGCAGGAACGCGGCGGCGAGCGCGGTGGCGGTCGCGAAGGGACGCCAGCAGCCCCAGGCGCGCGCCAGCGCTTCGGCCTCCGCGCGCGCGCCCGCCGTCGGCAGCAAGCGGCTCAGGTCGACCAGGTACACGGCCGGCACGTCGAAGTGATCGATCGCCATGTGCAGGACGTGAAAGATCGCGGCGTGCGTCGGGTGCAAGGTGGCGGCCCGCGCGCCCTCGATGTTCGCGTCGCGGATGCTGCCCCAGACCGCCCGGTAGTCGATCTGGCAGCGCGCCAGCGGGGCGAGGGCGAGATGCAGATCGACTTCGACACGGTTCCGCCGCCACGCGACCTCGTGATAGTCGGCCTCGTCGAAGCCGGGCGCCGCGGCGCGCGGTTCGAAGCCGAGCCGGTCCAGCGTCTCGAAGGCCGTGCGCCGGGCGGCGTCCGGAACCAGCAGGTCCACGTCTCCCGTCGGCCGCACGCCGGCTTCTTCGTAGATGGTCAGGTTGTACGACATGCCCTTGAGCAACACGACCGGGACGGCCGCCGCCGTCAGGGCCGCCGCGCAGTCCTTGGCGGTCTGCGCGAGCATCAGGTTGCGCGCCGCGGTGATCATGCGATCGCGCCTGCAACCCTCCGCGACCGGCGCCGGCCAGCCCGACAGGTCAGCCAGCGACAGCAGCGGCGTGAGGCGATGACGGCGGGCCAGCGCCAGCACCTCGTCCGCGTCGACGTCGGCCGGCAAGGCCTGCGCCCGGCCCGCGACCGCCGCGAGTAGCGATCTCAGCAGGGAGATCATGCTTGCGCCCAGGGATATTGGGTTAGTTTACCGGCAGGCGCCAGGAGCAATGAACGGGGTCCTCGTCAGCCACCCGCACGCCACGCCGGTCGCGAAGCAGGTGGCGGCGGCGTTCTCGCGCGCCGGCCGGCTGGCCGCCTTCGCGACGGGCATCGGGTTCGAGCGCGACGCCTGGTCCGGTCGCCTGGCCGCCGCGCTCGCCGGGCGCTGGCCGACCCTGCGCAACCGGATGATCGACCCGTTGCCGACCGGTGAGCTGCGAACGGCGCCGTACGTCGAGCTGGGGGCGCGCGCCGCCGTGAAGGTGCTGACCGGCCTGGGCAGCTCGCTGACGAGCTACGACGCGCTGTTCGTCGCACACGACGCCGAGCTCGCGATCGCGCGCTGGCCGAAGGCGACGTCCGCGATCTACGCGTACGAAGACGCCGCCCTCGCGACGTTTCGTCGCGCCCAGCGCGCAGGCATCGCGCGCATCTGGGACCTGCCCACGCGCCATCACCTCGCGACGAAGGAGCTGTGGCGCGAGGAGATGCGGCGCTGGCCGGACGCCATCGACACGCCGCCCCACAGCGAGCCGGCCTGGAAGGAGCGCCGCAAGGACGCGGAGCTGGCGCTGGCGACGACCGTCTCGGTCGCGTCGAGCTACATCAAGTCGACGCTGGAGCGGCTGGCGCTGCGCGCGCCGATCGTCGTGACCCCCTACGGCTTTCCGATCGAACTCTTTCAACCGAAGCCGGCGCCCGCCGCCGGGCCGCTCCGCGTGCTGTCCGTCGGCGCGCACGACATCCCGAAGGGGACGCCGTACCTGCTGGAGGCCTGGAAACAGGCGGCCATCCCGGACGCCGAGCTGCACCTCGTCGGCTCGCTGCGCCTCGGCAAGTCGTTCCTCGATCGCTATGCAGGCGGTTTCCGCCACTCACCACCGCTGCCGCGCGCCGCGCTGGCCGCGCACTACGCCGCCGCCGACGTGCTCGTCTTCCCGACGCTGGGTGACGGCTTCGGCCTCGTCATCCAGGAGGCCATGTGCAGCGCGACGCCCGTGATCACCACCGCGTGCAGCGGCGGGCCCGAGTGCATCACCGACGGCGTCGACGGCTGGTTGCTGCCGGCGCGGGACGTCGGCGCGCTGGTCGAGAAGCTGCGCTGGATCGCCGCCAACCGCGATCAGGCGGCGGCGGTCGGCCGCGCGGCCCGCCTGCGCGCGGAGCGCTGGACCCCGCGCGACGCCGGCGACGCGCTGGTGCGCGGGCTGGAGGTGTGACATGCGGGTCCTCTACCTGAACCCGTTTTCGCAGGAGGTGAGCGGACCGGACGAGAGCCTGCGCGCGCTGCTCGCCGCGCTGATACCGGCGGGCGTCGAGGCGCATGTCGTGCTGCCGGCGCCGGGTCCTCAGGTCGACCGCTACCGGGCCCTCGGCGCGCGCACCCATTTCCTCCCGCTCGCCACCCTGCGGCGCGCGCTGTCGCCGACGACGGCGCTGTACGCGGCGCAGCTCGCCCGCTCGGCCGTCGCGGTAGGACGCCTGGCGCGCGCCGTGGGCGCCGACGTCATCCACACCAACATGGAGGTGCTGCTGGAAGGGGGGCTGGCCGCCCGCGCGCGCGCCATCCCGCACGTCCTTCACTATCGCGGCAACACGCTCGATCGCCCGAAGCTGGTGTTCGACGCGCTGGCGGCGATGTGGACGGCGACGGCGGACCACATCTTCTGCATCTCGCGCGCGACCGCGGGCATCTTCGAGCGCCGCGGCCGCGCCCGGAAGGTGGAGGTGCTCTACAATCCGATCGACGTGCGCGCGTTCGGGGACGCCGCCCGGTCGGCCGACGTCCGCGGCGCGCTCGGCGCCGCGCCCGATCGCCTGCTGGTGGGCACGGTGGGACGCATCCACCCGCGCAAGGATCTGGAGACGTTCATCCGCGCCGCGGCGCTGGTGGCAGCCCGGCGCGCGGACGTTCACTTCGCCGTGGTCGGCGCCGCGGAGGCGCCCGTCGAACGCGACTACGAAGCCAGCCTGCGTGCGCTCGTTCGCGAGCTGTCGCTCGAGCGCCGCGTGACCTTCGCGGGCGCGCGGCGGGACATGCCCGCCGTGATGGCGGCGCTGGACGTCTTCGTGCTCACCTCGCGCCACGAAGGGTTCGGCCGCGTCGTCGCCGAGGCGATGGCCGGCGGGCGCCCGGTGATCGTCACGGACGAAGGCGCGCCCCCCGAGCTCGTCGACCCCGAGCGCTGCGGGCTGGCGGCGCGGCCAGGCGACCCCGCCGACTTCGCCCGTCAGATCCTGCGCCAGATCGAGGACCGCGCCGGCGCGCAAGAACGCGCGCGTCGCGCCCGCGAGCGCGCCCGGACGTTCGACGCCGTCGATACGGCGCGGCGCGTGCGCGCCGTGTACGAGCGACTTGCTCCGACCCCAGCCCGGACGTAGAAGAACGCACCTTGCTCAAAGTCATGCAGGCCGACGGCCGCGCTTGCCTGGGAGGCGTGCCCCTGGCTTGTCCGAGAGACAGGAAGCCGCTGCGACTGGAAGGGAGCGCGCTGCGCTGCCCGGAGCAGCACGCGTACCCGCTGGTCGGTGACGTCGCGGTGCTGCTCGGCGGCGACCGGCCCGACACCCACCCCTACTTCGAAGAGTCCCGCCGCGCCGGTCAGGGCCAGCCGGCGGCACCGGAGATCGAACCTGGCGGCGCCGGCGAGGTCGACCCGTTCGTGCAGCAGGAGATCGTCAACACCAACGGCATCCTCTACAAGGGCGTGCTGGGCGGCCTGGGCCGCTACCCGATCCCCGAATTCCCGCTCCCCGACACGGCCGAGGGCCTGCGCGTGCTGGACATCGGCTGCAACTGGGGACGCTGGAGCATCGCCGCCAGCCGCCGCGGCTACCGTGCCATCGGCATCGATCCGGGCATCGCCGGCATCCAGGCCGCGTACCGCGTCTCGCGCGCGCTCGGTGTGTCGCCCGGGTTCGTCGTCGGCGACGGACGGAGCTTGCCCTTCCCCGATCACAGCTTCGACGTGGTGTTCTCGTACTCCGTGCTGCAGCACTTCTCGAAGGACGACGCGAAGGCGAGCATCCGGGAGGCCGCGCGCGTGACCAGGCCGGGGGGACGGGTGCTGATCCAGCTCGCCAACCTGTTCGGCGTGCGCCAGCTGTACAACCAGGCGCGCGACACGTTGAAGCGCGAGCAGAACCCGTTCCGGGTCCGGCGCTGGACGCCGGGCGAGATGGTGGCCGCGTTTCGCGAGCTGGTCGGCCCCGCGCGGCTGACCGCGGACGGCTTCTTCTCGCTGAACGCGCAGGCCTCCGACCTGGATCTGCTGCGGCCGTTTCCGCGCGCCATCGTGCACGCCTCGCTGGCGCTCAAGCGGGTCTCCACGCGCGTCCCTGCCCTCGCCCGGCTCGCCGACAGCGTGTTCATCGAAGCGTCGCGTACGGCGTAACCGTTAGTCAATAGGCTATGCCGATTTCGGGCTGACCGATCGCGACCGACCGAAACCATGCACGCGCGCGCGGCGCGTCTCGCGTCTCGAGCGCACCTCGCGTCCGCTTACGTGCTTTTTTCGGCGCGTGGGCTGGATTTGGTCTCGCGACGCCAGCCCACGCGCCGACAAAAGCCCACGCGCGGCCCGCGGCGCTCGGGCGAAGCGCGGCCGGCGCGCACGCGCGTAACGGCGACCGCCTGCGATTCCGGGGAGTCCGGTCGCCCGATGGCGTCGTCGCTCGGCCGCTTGAAGGTGAAAGCTGTCTAGACCAAGTCTAGACGGGCCGATCCCGCGCTAGCCGTAACGGCGCGCCCAGCGTTCCAGGCCCGCGAGCGCGAACAGCTTGCGGCCGATGTCCTCGCCGCCGAGGTGGCGGTTGATCAGGTCGTCGATCGCGCCCGCGTCGAAGCCGAGCCGCTCGACCAGCGCGCCGGCGCGCAGCTGCCGTCGCAGCGCCTCCGTGGTCGGCTCGCGGAACCAGCGATCGACCGGGATCTCGAAGCCGCGCTTGGGGCGATGGGCGATGCGCCTGCCCAGCCGGGGCCGGAGCAGCCGCCGCATCAACCTCTTGTCGCGCAGCAGGCCGATCTTGTGGCGGGGCGGCAGGGCCAGGCCGAACTCGACCAGGCTGGGCGACAGGAACGGCACGCGCACCTCCAGGCTGTGCGCCATCGAGATCTTGTCGGCCTTGAGCAGCAGGTTGTCGAGCAGGAAGGTGTGCACGTCGACGTACTGCAGGCGCTGCACCGGATCGAGGCGAAGGTCGCGCGCGTCCTCGAACAGCGTCTCGAAGCGTTCGTGGGCGCCGTCGGATCCTTCCCCGACCAGGGCGCGGCGCTCGGCCGCCGTGAAGATGTCGAACCAGGCCAGATAGCGCGCCGGCGTGTCGAGCTGGACGGACGCCGCCGCCTTCGCGGCGCGCCGCGCGACGTTGAACACGCCGAGCGATCGCGAAGGCAGGCGATCGGTGATGCTCAGGACCTGGCCGGCGTGCCGGCTCAGAAACGGACCGGCCCGGTCGATGGCCGGCCCCCAGAAGTAGCGCGCGTAGCCGCCCAGCACCTCGTCGCCTCCTTCGCCGGACAGCGCCACCTTGACGTGCGCCGCGGTGCCCTGGCACAGATGCCAGAGCGGCAGGGTCGCGCTGTCGGCCAGCGGCTCCTCGAGGGCCGCCACGATCGGATCGAGGTCGTCGAGGTTCGCGGGGCCGAGGTCGATGCGGACGTTCTCGTTGCCGGCGCGACGGGCGACGGCCGCCGCGACGCCGGTCTCGTCGCCGCGATCGGATGACAGGAAGCCGACGGAGAACGTGGTGGGCGGCGCGACGTGCTGATTGGCGAACAGCGCGAGCGCGCTGGAGTCCAGCCCGCCCGACAGGAACAGACCGGTCGGGACGTCCGCCATCAGGTGCTGGCGGACGGAGGCGTTCAGCAGCTCGCGCAGCCGCTCGAGCAGCTGCGCCGGCCGCGTATCCTCGAGTCCGGCCGGCACCAGCCGGTAAAAACGATGGGGCCGGGCCTCGCCCGTCGCGAGGTCGACCTCCAGGATGGTCCCCGCCGCCAGCTTGCTGATGCCCAGGAACGCCGTGCGGGGCGAGGGGACGTGACCGACGCGCAGGAAGGTGTGTACGAACGACGGATCGATCGTGGGTTGGCCCTGACCGTCGAGCGCCAGCGCGCGCAGCTCGGACGCAAACGACAGCTGCTGCGCCGTTCGACGCAGGTAGAGCGGCTTGATGCCGAGCCCGTCGCGCGCCAGGTAGAGCCGCCGTGCGCGCCGATCGTAGAGGGCGAAGGCGAACATGCCGGAGAGCCGCCGCGCCAGCTCGTGGATGCCGAGCTCTTCATAGCCGTGGACGAGCACCTCGGTGTCGCTGTTGCCCGCGAAGACGTGGCCGGCCGCCTCCAGGCGAGACCGGAGATCGCGATGGTTGTAGATCTCGCCGTTGTAGACCACCGCCACCGACCGATCCTCGTTGAACATCGGCTGATGGCCGGCCGCGGAGAGATCGATGATCGACAGGCGGCGCATGCCCATCCCGATCCCGTCTTCGACCAGCGCCCCGCTGTCGTCGGGTCCGCGGTGCGCGATGCTGGCGGTCATCGCGTCGATCCGTTCGCGACTGACGGTGGCGCCGTCGAAGCGCGCGATGCCGGCGATGCCACACATCAGCTGCTCCCGGCGGCGACTGTCCGGTAGACCGCGATCATCTCCGTGGCGGCGCGATCCCAGCTGAAGCGGGCAGCGTGGGCGAGCCCGCGCGCGACCAGGCGAGCGCGGGTGGCGGCGTCGCTCAGGACCGTCCCCGCGTGCCAGGCCAGCGTCTCGACGTCTTCCGGATCGGCCGTCAGCGCCGCGTCGCCGACGATCTCGTCCAGCGATCCCCCGCGCGAGCTGACGACGGGCGTGCCGGACGCCATCGCTTCCAGCGGCGGCCAGCCGAAGCCTTCGTAGTGGGAAGGAAACAGCAGCAGGTCGACGGCGTTGTAGAGCGCCGGGATCTCCACGTCGGAGACCCCGCCCAGCTCGACGACCGCGGGCAGCACCGCCAGCTTCTCGGCGAGCGCGCGATCCGCCCCCCCGAGCGCGCCGCCGACGCGGACCATGCGCGCGTCGACGCCGTCGCGCCGCAGGCGGCCGAGCACGCGAAGCGCGCCCGCGACGTTCTTGTAGAACACGCCGCCGACCTGAAGGATCAGCGGGCCGTCGCCGAGACCAAACCGTTCGCGCGTCGCGCGGCCCCGGGCCGGATCGTGCGCAAACTCCTGATTGAGCCCAGGATGGATGACGGTGATCCGCGCCGGGTCGATGCCGACGAGGGTGACGAGGTCGTCGCGCGTCTGCCGGGAGTCGGCCACGACGCGGGCGGCGCGTTTGATGAATTCCATCATCACGCGGAACACCTGCAGGGCGACACGGGGAATCTTCGATGCGCCGATACGTCCTCGGGCCAGCGCCAGCAAGATCAGGTCGTGGCAGGTGACGACCGTCCTTCGCGCGTCGAGGTCGCCCAGCAGATAGCTCTGCCCGTGATCGACGATGTGGACGACGTCGGCCTCCAGCTTGCGGACGAGCCGCGGATACACGGCGTAGCGGCCGGCGTAGGTGTCGATCTTCGCCCAGGTGGCCGATCGCTGCTGCCATCTCTCCGGCACCACGCCCGGCGCGCGCACCCGGCTGATCGAGACGCCGCGACGGTGCAGCGCGGCCCCGAGCCGTTCCGCGTACAGACGCATGCTCTGTTGCTGCTCGTCGCGATAGTTGTGGAGCAACGTGACGCGCAGGGGGCGCGCCGGCGCGGTCGCCGGGCTGGCCGATGTCGAGCTGGTTGACCCCATATCGAATGTCCGAAGGCGCGCCAGATATTACCCCGACGGCTGCAGCAGATTCAGGAGCGCGCGCTGGATCGCCGGCACCGTCCAGGGCTCGCTGCCCGAAGGACGCGGGTAGATCGGTCCGGCGGTGAAGTGCTGAGTCAGCGCGGCGGCCAGCGCCTCCACGTCGCCGTTGGGGAACAGCCGGCCGTGGCCGCCGTCGAAGATCTCTCCCTGCGCGCCGGTCGCCGAGGCGACGACCGCGGCGCCGCACGCGAACAGCTCGACGGCGATGGTGGCGCCCGGCTCCTCCCAGTGGCTCGGGACGACGACCAGCGAGGCGCGCCGGGCCGCCCTGGCCAGCTCCTCACCGCTGACGAAAGGGCTGAGCTCGACGTCGCGCTCGAGGCCCAGGCTGCGCACCAGCTCTTCCAGCACCGGGCGTTCGGGCCCGTCGCCGTGGATGATCAAGCGCGGCAGCGGCCGGGAGAGCGTCCGCCCGGCGCCCTCACGAAACCGCGCGTATGCGCGCACCAGATCGTCGCAGCCTTTCTCGAACACCAGCCGCGCGAAGCAGAGGATGTCCCCCGTCGCATAGGCGGCGGCCCGCGCGTCGGCGCGGGGCGGACCGAGGGCCGCCAGCGCGTCCACGACCGCGGGGTTGGGCGGCTGGTAGATGACCTGGTAGCGCGCGAGCCCCAGGCGGCGCCCGACGTGCTGGCTCGGCACGACGTGCCGGAGCCCCGCCGGCCAGGCGCGCACGACGGCGTCGAAGGGCAGCCGCGCCAGGGCGCGAGCGCCCTGCCCGCGCCCCGCCGCGAACGCCAGCTTGAGATCGTCGAGCGTGCGAAAGCCGTGAAACGTCCGCTCGCGAAAACCGACGCCGTCGCTACAGATGAGCTGATAGCCCTGGTGGAACACCGTCAGCGGCTTGCGCTCGAGCGCGGCGACCGCGACGGCCACGCGCGAGTAGCCGTTCGTCACCGCCACCTCGGCGCCGGCGAGGGCGCGGCGCAGGGCGTTCAGGGTCCACGAACGGGTGACGCGAAAAGGCCAGGGCCGCGACGACGGGTCCGGCACCGCCGTCACCACCTCGACGTCGTGCCCCGCCGCTTGCCAGGTGGCGGCGATCATCGCCGTCGAAGTCTCCACGCCGCCGACGCTGGGCAGGAAGGCTCGCGACAGCAACGCCACTTTCACGGGGCGCTCTTATCTCACTTATCAGGATTGCAGGCCAGGTCACCGGCGGCGACCGCGCCAGTTGAACTCGTCGCGGCGCAAGGTAGCATCGCACCATGTTCAACCGCGCCCTGTCCCTCGCGACGGACTGGGAGGAGCAAGGCCTGCAGCACCGGTACATCGCCGAATTTCTGGCCGGCGCGCTGGACGGTGAGACGGGAAAGGTTCTCGATGTCTGCTGCGGAAGGCAGCCCTACCGCCGTCTCGCCCCCCGCGCGGCGGCCTGGATCGGGGTCGACTGGCCCGCCGGCGGCCAGGCCGCGCCCGACGTCCGCGGGGACGCCCTACGCCTGCCGTTCCGCGACGGCGCCGCCGACGTCGTCGTCTGCAGCGAAGCGCTGGAACACCTCCCCGATCCGTTCGGCGCGCTGGCCGAGATCGCGCGCGTGCTCAAGCCGGGCGGCCGCGCGCTCATGACGGTGCCGTTCGCCATCGGCCTCCACGAGGCGCCACGCGACTTCTTCCGCTACACACCCTACGGCCTGCGCGAGCTCTGCCGCCGGGCCGGCCTGGTCGTGGAGCACGAAGCGCGCTTTGGTTCCGTGTTGAGCAGCCTGGCCTGCACGCTGATGCGCCACGCGGGTCCGGCCTACCGGACCCTCGGCCGCGCCAAGCGGCCGGCGCTGTGGGCGGTCAACCGGGCCCTCTACAGCATCGACGCGCTGGCCGACCGGCTGCCGCAGCGTCTTGACACGTTGCCGCTCGGATATGGCGTCGTCGCACGCCGCCCCCTGCGACAGGAGTCGGGCTCCGTCGCGCGAACGAACACGTGAAGGAGCAGCATGGACGCACTCATCGACTACGACGCCGAATACTATCGGAGCCACTATTCCCTATATCTCGACGAGGGCTACCACCGGTTGATTGCGGGGTTTTGGCAGCGGAACTGGTTCCTGGGTTATGACGTGAACCAGGACACCAGCGTATTCGAATACGGCTTGGGCCTGGGCGCCAACGTGGCGTGGTCGAAGCGCGCCGGCGGATGCGATGCCTCGCCCTATTCGCAGCAGTTCTGCGCAGAGAAAGGGATCCGGGTTTACAAGGACCCTGCCGAGGTCCCCGACGGAAGCTATGATTTTGTGCTTTCGTCGCACTCTCTCGAGCATGTCGATCACCCCTTGCAGGTGATCCGCGAAATGACCCGCATCTGCCGACCGAGTGGACGCGTGGTTCTGATCGTGCCCTGGGAGCGTCACGGCAGATCGACGTTCGCGAAGGACGGGGACGCGCACCTTTACGCCTGGACGTTCCGCACGCTGAACAATCTCCTCCTTCGGGGCGGCGGCCTCGAGTTGGAGGACAATCGGGTGCTCTGGGGCCCGACCGGTGTCCGTAAGCTTCAGTTCCTCGAACGATTGGCCGGCGCCGACTCCTACTACGCCGCGGTCAGGGTCCTCGGACGTCTGCGCGGCAGTCTGCGCTCTCTGCGGGTGGTCGCCCGGCGCGTGTGATCGCGATCCCGGGCCGTGCCGAACAACCCCCGAGTCGCTCCGTAAAACCCTTTGGCGGCTTCCTCGCGACAGCCGTCAACAATGCGACGCGCACGCGGACGTTTCTTTTGGGCCGAAATCTCCGCATGTTTCTGTATACTTCCGGGCCGCATGCGCATTCTCGGCATCAATGCTTTTCACGGTGACGCCTCCGCCGCGCTGGTGAGCGACGGCATGCTGGTCGCGGCCATCGAGGAGGAGCGTTTGAACCGCCACAAGCACTGCGCCGGGTTCCCGGCGCTGGCGGCCCGCGCGGTGCTGAAGAGCGGGGGCGTCGCGCCCGCCGAGCTGGAACACGTGGCGGTGTCGCGCGATCCGAAGGCGAACCTGCACAAGAAGATCCTGTTCGCGGTCCAGAAGGGCACGTCGCTGACGCGGCTGATCAAGGACCGCCTCGCCAACGTCGCCAAGGTGCGCAAGATCGACGACATCCTGGCCGGCGCGCTCGGCATCGAACCGCGCGCGCTGCGGGCGAAGATCCACGCCGTCGAGCACCACAAGTCGCACATCTCCAGCGCGTTCTTCATCTCGCCGTTCGAGGAGGCCGCCTGCCTTTCGATCGACGGCTTCGGCGACTTCGTGTCGACGATGCGCGCCGTCGGGCGGGACCGCACGCTGGACGTGATCGACCGCGTGGAGTTTCCCCATTCGGCGGGCCTGTTCTACACGGCGATCACGCAGTTCCTCGGCTTTCACCGCTACGGCGAGGAGTGGAAGATGATGGGCCTGGCGCCGTACGGCAAGCCGCTCTACGTCGACAAGCTTCGCCAGGTGATTCGCCCCGTCCCGGGGGGGCACTTCGAGCTGAACCTCGACTACTTCGTCCACCACAGCGAGGGCGTCGAGATGACCTGGGACACGGGCGCCCCGCACCTCGGGCTGGTGTACTCGCGGCGCCTGGAGGAGCTGCTCGGCCCGGCGCGCCACCCCGAGGATCCGGAGTTCTTCGGCAAATGGGCGGACATCGCCCACAGCGCGCAGGCCGTCTACGAGGAGATCTTCTTTCACGTCGTGGAGGATCTGCAGGCGCGCACCGGCCTCGACAAGCTGGCGCTGGCTGGCGGCTGCGCGCTGAACTCCGTCGCCAACGGCAAGATCTTCGAGCGCACCCGGTTCCGTGACGTGTTCGTGCAGCCGGCGGCAGCCGACGACGGCACCGCGATCGGCGCGGCGTTCTACGTCGAGCACGCGGTGCTCGGCCGCCCGCGCCGCTTCGTGATGCGCGACGCCTACACGGGCCCCGGGTTCGACGATCGCGAGATCGCCGCGGCCCTGGAGAGCGCGCGCGGCAACGGCTGGGATGCGAGCATCCAGGTCCGGCGCTTCGAGGACGCCGACCTGTATCGCGAGGTGAGCCAGGCGGTCGCGGCGGGAAAGGTGGTCGGGTGGTTCCAGGGGCGCATGGAGTTCGGCCCGCGCGCGCTCGGCAATCGATCGATCGTCGCCGATCCGCGCCGCGCGGACATGAAGGAGATCCTGAACACGCGCATCAAGCACCGGGAGACCTATCGCCCGTTCGCGCCCAGCGTGCTCGAGGAGAAGGCCAGCCAGATCTTCGAACGCGGCGAGCCCTCGCCGTTCATGCTGATGGTCTACAAGGTGCGGGCGGAGCACCGCGCCCGCCTGCCGGCGGTCACGCACGTCGACGATACGGGTCGTCTGCAGACCGTCAGCGCGGGGACCAATCCGCGCTACCACGCGCTGATCTCCGAGTTCGACCGCCAGACCGGGGTGCCCCTGGTCCTCAACACCAGCTTCAACGAGCACGAGCCGATCGTGGCGACGCCGGCGGAAGCGCTGGCCTGCTACCTCAAGACGCACATGGACGTTCTCGCGCTGGGCAACTGGGTGCTGACCCGCCCGACCCCGCCCGTGCCACTAACGGCTTAGCCTCACCCGGCCACTAACCGCTTAGCCCAACATGAAGACCGCCGCCGTCGCCTTCCTGCTCTCCGTGCTGTGCGGCGCGATCCTGACGCCGATCGTCCGCCAGCTGGCGCACCGCTTCGGCGCACTCGATCACGCGCGCTCGTCGCGGAAGATCCACGGCAAGCCGATCCCGCGGCTGGGTGGCGTCGCGATCGTCATCGCGTTCTACACGCCGCTGGTCAGCCTGCTGCTGTTCCAGACCGGCGTCGGCCAGCTGTTCCTGGCGGAGCGCGAGCACGTCGTCGGCCTTTTCGTGGGCGGCCTCGCCATCGCGGCGCTGGGCCTTTATGACGACCTGCGCGGCGCCAACGCCTGGAAGAAGTTCCTGGTCCAGTTCGCCGTCGCCGCTCTGCTGTACCGTCTCGGGTTTCGTATCGAGGTGCTGGCGAATCCGCTGGGCAGTCCGATCGCGCTCGGCTGGCTGAGCCTGCCGTTCACGATGTTCTGGATCGTGGGCGTCATCAACGCGCTCAACCTGATCGACGGGCTGGATGGGCTGGCGGGTGGGGTGGCGCTGGTCGCGATCACGACGACGTTTCTGGTGTCGATGCAGCGTGGCCATCCGCTGATGATGCTGTTCACGTCGGCGCTGGCGGGCGCGATCGTCGGGTTCCTGCTCTACAACTTCAATCCCGCGTCGATCTTCATGGGCGACACCGGCAGCATGTTCCTCGGCTTCGTGCTGTCCGCGACGGCGATCCAGACCAACCAGAAGTCGACGACGGCGGTGGCCGTGCTGATTCCCGCCATCGCCCTGGGCCTGCCGATCATGGACACGCTGCTGGCGATCGCGCGCCGGGCGCTGCGCGGGCGGCCGCTGTTCCAGGCTGACAAGGAGCACATTCACCATCGGCTGATCGCCGCCGGCCTGACCCACCGCCAGGCGGTGCTGGTGCTCTACGGTTTCTGCGTGCTGCTGGGCGGCGCGGCCCTTGTACTGACCTTTGCCAACAGCGGGCAGGCGGCCTTGCTGCTGGTCGTGCTGGCGCTGGTGGCGTTCATCTTCTTGCGCACGCTCGGCTTCATGCGTCTCGATCGGGTGTCGGCGACTGTCGCCGATCGCAAGCGCAACCGGGCGCTGCGCGCCGCGGTTCGGCCCCTCGGGCGGCGCCTGCAGCGCGTCCAGCGCATCGAGGAGATGCCGCCCATCATCGTCGAGGCG
>DATBHU010000602.1:0-4632 GCA_036557265.1 Polyangia bacterium | reverse complement strand
GCCGCCCGAGGCCCTGGAACGCGAATTCCGCGCCGAGCTCGCCCGCCGCTTCGCGCGCTACGACAAGCAGTACCTGCCGCCCCAGCCCGCGCGCGAGCCCGCCGCGGCGTCGGCCGGCAAGCCTGCGGGCGCGCGCGACTGGGTCGGGCGCGGTCTGGCCGCGCTGCGCGCGGGTGACGCCGGCGAGGCCCGGAAGGCGCTCGACCGGGCGCGGGCCGCGCCGCAACCCTCAGCGGACGATCAGGCCGACACGCTGTTCCTCGCCGGCGAGATCGCGCTGGCGCGGCGGGACGCCGACGCAGCCGTGGCGGCGTTCGAAGGGATGCTCCAGATCGACCCGGGACCGCGAGACGGCTACGACGTCCGGGTGCGCCTCGGGCTCGCCGAGATCCACCGCAAGCGCCCCGCCGCCGCCGAGGCGCACCTGCGCCGCGCCGTGGAGCTGGACCCGTCGCGCGTCGAGCCGCACGCGCTGCTCGCCGAGCTCTACAAGGACCAGCAACGGCCGGCCGACCGCCTGACCGAGCTCGAAGCGGCGCTGCGGCTGGATCCGCAGACCGACCGCGTCGCCAAGGAGGCGGTGCTCGGCGAAGCCAAGGCGGGCCGCTCGGCGCGCGTCGTCGAGCTCGGACCGATCGCCCTCTTCATCGATCCCGCGAACGCCGACCTGCACGCAGCGCTCGGGCGCGCGCTAGCCGCCACGGGCAAGGCCGCCGCTGGCGCGGCCGCCCTCGAGCGCGCCCTCGTCTTCGGCGCGCCGTCCCCCGCCCTGCTCCACCTCGAGCTCGCCACCGTCTACGACACGCTCGGCGAGCGAAACCGGGCCGCTGCCCACCGCGCCGCCGCCGGCTCCGGTCGCTGAGCGTTCTCGCGCCGCCCCGTCGCCCCCGGGCAGCGTCATCGTGAAGGTGGTGCCCGCGCCCGGCGCGCTGGCGACGTCGATCTGGCCGCCATGGTCGACGACGATCTGCTGCACCAGCGCCAGCCCCAGACCGGTGCCTCGCTCCTTGGTCGAGAAGAACGGGTCGAAGATCTTCGCCAGGTTCACCCCGTCGATGCCCGGCCCCGAGTCATGAACCGCGATCGCGATCCGCCCCGCATCGGCCGCGCGCGCCGAGATGTCGATGCGCCGCACGGCGCTGCCGGCCAGCGCCTCGCGCGCGTTGCGGATCAGGTTGATCAGCGCCTGGCGCAGCTGGGCCTCGTCGGCGGCCACCTCCGGCAGCCCCGGCGTGACGTCGACCGCCACCGCGACGCCCGCCTGCGCCAGCTCGCCCCGCGACATCTCCACCACCGACGCGACGATCGCGCCCAGGCTCTCGCGTTCCAGCTTCGGCCGCGGCAGCCGCGCGAAGCGCAGGTAGGTCTCGGTGATCTCGGTCAGCCGATCGACCTCGCCGATGATCGACGTGACGAGCCGCCGCGCCTCCTCGCCGCGCTCGACGATCTCGTCGCCCAGCAGCTCGGCGTTGAGGCCGATGGACGCCAGCGGGTTGCGCACCTCGTGGGCGATCTGCGCCGCCATCCGCCCGACGGTGGCGAGGCGCTCGGATCGGATCAGCCGCCGCTCGCGCTCCTGGATCGCCGCCGCCATCGCGTCGAACTCGCGCGCCAGATCGCCGATCTCGTCCCTGGACGTCACGCCCGTGCGCTGCGAGTAGTCGCCGCCGCCCAGGCGGCGCGCATGCGCGCGCAGCACCGACAGCGGCCGCAGCGAGCGCAGCGTGAACAGGAACGCCGCGCCGGCGACCGTCAGCCCCGCCGCGCCGAGCGCCAGCGCCGTCGCCAGCGCGGTCTCCTCGTCGTCGGACAGCTGCTGCGCGATCTGGCCGCTCTCGCCCCGCAGCGGCCGCCGCATCCGGTTCAAGCTGTGGGTCAGCGCCGCGAAGTGGCTCTCGAACTCCGGGCGTGCCTTCGGATCGACAGCCACCGCCGCCGTGCCGAGCTCGCCGGCGACGGCGTCCAGCTGTCCGCCCAGCGCCGCGATCTGTCGGCGCCGGTTCTCGAACTCCGGCCGCCGCGGAGACTTCGGCTCCTTCTCGAGGTAGTGGTCGATCACCCCCAGCGCGTCATCCAGGTGCTTGCGTCCCATCCGCAGCGCCAGCGGCAGGTTGGGGTCGAGGCGGGCCGTGGTGGGCCGCCCGAGCGCCGGGGCGAAGTCATTCAGCGATTTCCAGGCTGCATCCACGGATCCCTGTAGCTGGAGGTAGGCCTCGTTGGCCACCACGCCCTGCCGGGCCCGGTGGCTGGACAGCAGCATGAACGTCGCGTTGATGGCGAAGGCCACCAGCAGCGCGCCCAGCGCGAGCAGGACCTTGAGGCGCATGGGAGGACGCTAGCACGCGTAGTCCGTTTCCACATTTTCGAAGGAGTTCTGGGCCGTTTCAGTCCTGTCATTGACAGCGTCTAAACATGCGGAAAAAATGGCATCCCATGCGCGTAGCCGGGCTGCCTCTTCTTGCTTTCGCCCTGAGCGTCACAGCTCTGTCGTCTGCCCCCGCCAGGGCCGCCGAGAGCGGCGACGTGGCCACCGCGGTGCTCGGCATCGAACCACTCGACGGCGCGCCGGACTCCGTGGCCGCCGAGATGACGGATGCGCTGCGCCAGAGGGTCGCCGCGACGAAAGGGTACCAGCTGCTCCAGGGCAAGGATCTCGTCGAGGTGAAGCTGGTCTTCGCCTGCCCCGACGCCGCCCCGGCCTGCATGTCGGCCGCGGGCAAGAGCCTGGGCGCGGACAAGCTGATCTTCGGCAACGTGAAGCGCTCCGGCAGCGACTACCAGCTGACGCTGAAGCTGCTCGACGTCAGCCGCGCGGTGGTGGAGAGCTTCACCGCCGAGACCGTGCCGCGCAAGCACGCCGATGCCAGCGGGCTACGGTCGCTGGCGCCCGCCTGGCTGGCGAAGCTGAGTGGCAAGGGCGGCGGCTCCGTCCAGGTGCGGGCCAACTTCCCGGGCGCCGCGGTGAGCATGGACGGGACGCAGGTCGGCACGACCAGCGGCAGCCCGGTCGTCATCAACGACGTGGCGCCGGGCCGCCACGAGGTGACCGTCGAGAAGAGCGGCTACACGACCACGAAGCAGGAGTTCACGCTGGCGGCGGGCCAGAGCCTGCCCCTCAGCCTGACGCTGTCGCCGGTGTCGGTGGAGGTTCCGCGGCCGGAAGCCGGCGGCAGGCTGAGCGAAGGCGGTGGGAAGGAGCCGCCCGCCGACAGCGAGGGACCTTCTCTCACACGTACGGGCTTCTGGGTGGCGCTGGTAGGGACGCTGGCCTCGGCGGGCCTGGCGTTGAAATTCGGTCTGGATGTCAGGGACATAAACTCCCAGCTCGACCAGTACCGGCGTTTCCCGTGCGCGGGGAATAGCGCCCAGTCGTGCGACGTCCACAACAACCCCGCTCCGATGCTGACGCAAGAGGAGCTACAGCGATCGCACTCTCTGACCGACGAAGGTAATAAGGATCAGCTCTTGCAGTGGGTTTTTGTGGGTCTTACCGGAGCGTTCGCCATTGCCGGCGGGGTCCTGCTATACAAGGGCTACCTCTCATCATCGGAGGGAACGCAGAGTGCTTCCAATCACGGGCTCAGGCTTTTCCCCACGGCGACGGCATCTTCCGGAGGCGTCATTGCTGAATTCGAGTTCTGAGCGGCGTGGCGCGTCCCCTGACGGGCGGCCGGAGATCCGGGGATAAAATGTCCGCTCCGGGTCACGGAATTTTTAGATTTCGGGCTCCGGCGCGTCTAGGTTGAGGGGGCTATCGATCGTGTCTACAACGAATGCCAGCCTGATTAATCACACGATCGGTAACTACCGGGTCACGAGCCTGCTGGGCGAAGGGGGAATGGGCGTCGTCTATCTGGCGCAGCACCCCGTCTTCGGCCGCAAGGTCGCGATCAAGCTGCTGCACGCCGTGCTGGCGCGCGATCCCGACATCGTCGCCCGCTTCTTCAACGAGGCGCGCGCCATCCACATGGTCGCGCACGAGAACATCGTCGAGATCCTGGACTTCGGCCAGACGCCCGACGGGCAGCCGTACTTCATCATGGAGTACCTGCAGGGCGAGTCGCTGTCCGAGACGATCGCCCGCGGCGCGATGCAGGTCGATCAGGTCGAGGCGATCGGCGTCCAGATGTGCAAGGCGCTGGGCGCGGCCCACGCGAAGGGGATTGTCCACCGTGACCTGAAGCCTCACAACGTGCAGCTGGTCATCAAGGCCGACGGCGCGCTGCAGGTGAAGATCCTCGACTTCGGCGTCGCCAAGATCCTGCAGTCGCCCGACGGCTCCAGCTCGGTCAAGACGCGGACCGGCTCGCTGATGGGGACGCCGCTCTACATGTCGCCCGAGCAGTGCAAGGGCGCGGGCGTGCTCGACCACCGCACCGACATCTACTCGCTGGGCGTCATCCTGTTCGAGAGGCTCTCGGGCCGGCCCCCGTTCAACGCGGAGGGGGTGGGCGAGCTGTTCGCCAAGCACATGCTCGAGGAGCCGCCCCAGCTGATCGAATTCGCGCCGCACACGCCGCCGCACATGGCCGCCGCGATCATGAAGTCGCTAGCCAAGGATCCGGCCGCCCGCTTCCAGAGCATGGAGGATTTCCGCAAGGCGCTGGTGGGTGAGGTCAAGGTCGCGGCCCC
>DATBHU010000601.1:0-9335 GCA_036557265.1 Polyangia bacterium | reverse complement strand
GCGCGTCACCGTCGACTACGAGCCGAAGCGCGCCATCGCCGGGCAGGTCAGCTTCGTCTCGCCGGAGGCGCAGTTCACGCCCAAGCAGGTCGAGACCAAGAGCGAGCGCGAGAAGCTGATGTTCCGCGTGAAGATCCAGCTGCCCCGGGAGGTCGTCGGCCAGTACATCGAGCGGGTCAAGACCGGCGTGCGCGGCGTCGGCTACGTGAAGGTGCGGGATTCGGCGGTCTGGCCGGCGCGGCTGCAGAACCTGGTGAACGCCGGCCCGGCGGTGGGGTCGCTCGGCGACTGAGCGCGGAGCTCCGTCGATGGCGTCGGTCGTCTCCATCAAGAGCGTCACCCACCGCTACAAGAAGGTGGTCGCGCTCGACGACATCTCGCTGGAGATCCCGGCCGGCATCATGGTCGGCATCGTCGGCCCCGACGGCGTCGGCAAGTCGACGCTGATGGCGCTGGTGGCCGGGTCGAAGAAGCTGCAGGACGGCGACATCACCGTCCTCGGCGGCGACATCGCCGACGCGGGACACCGCCGCGAGGTCGGGCCGCGCATCGCCTACATGCCGCAGGGACTGGGCAAGAATTTCTACTTCGAGCTGTCGGTCTACGACAACGTCGACTTCATGGCGCGGCTGTTCGGGCTGTCGCCGGCGGAGCGGCGCACGCGCGTGCCGCAGCTGCTGGAGGCGACCGGCCTGGCCCCGTTCGCGGGCCGGCCGGCCGGCAAGCTGTCGGGCGGCATGAAGCAGAAGGTCGGCCTGTGCGGCGCGCTGGTGCACGACCCCGATCTGCTGATCCTCGACGAGCCGACCACCGGCGTCGACCCGCTGTCGCGGCGGCAGTTCTGGACGCTGATCGACGACATCCGCGCGGACCGGCCGGGGATGAGCGTCGCCATCTCGACGGCGTACATGGACGAGGCGCAGCGCTGGGACTGGATCGTGGCGATGGACGCCGGGCGCGTGCTGGCCACCGGCACGCCGGCCGAGCTGATGCAGCGGACGGGCACCAGCGATCTCGAGCAGTGCTTCATCAAGCTCTTGCCCGAGGAGAAGCGCCAGGGCCACACCGAGCTGGTGATCCCGCCCCGCCCGCAGGCGGAGAAGTCCGCCATCGCCATCGAGGCGCACGGCCTGACCATGCGCTTCGGCGCCTTCACCGCGGTCGATCACGTCTCGCTGTCGATCGAGCGCGGCGAGATCTTCGGCTTCCTCGGCTCCAACGGCTGCGGCAAGTCGACGACCATGAAGATGCTGACCGGGCTGCTGCCGCCCAGCGACGGGACGGCGACGCTGTTCGGCAGCTCGGTGGAAGCCGGCAGCATGGAGGTGCGCAACAACCTCGGCTACATGACGCAGGCCTTCTCGCTGTACGGCGAGCTGACCATCCGCCAGAACCTCCTCCTGCACGCGCGCCTCTATCACCTGCCGCCCGACAAGGCGCAGGCGCGCATCGCGGAGCTGATCCGGCGCTTCGGTCTGGAGGCGCACATCGACGCGCTGGCCGAATCGCTGCCGATGGGCCTGCGCCAGCGGCTGTCGCTGGCGGTGGCGGTGCTGCACGACCCGCAGATCCTGATCCTCGACGAGCCGACCTCGGGCGTCGATCCGGTGGCGCGCGACAGCTTCTGGGAGCTGCTGATCGATCTGTCGCGCAACCAGGGCGTGACGATCTTCGTCACCACCCACTTCATGAACGAGGGGATGCGCTGCGACCGCATCTCGCTGATGAACGCCGGCAAGGTGCTGGCCTGCGACGAGCCGAAGAAGCTGATCGCCCAGCGCGGCGTCGGCAGCCTGGAGGACGCCTTCATCGGCTACATGGAGGACTCGATGTCGGCGGTGGCGGCGCAGACGGCCGGCAAGACCGAGGGCGCGACGCACGCGGCGTCGCCTGGGCCGTCGCCCGGCCCGCCGCCCGTGGAGACGCCCGGCCAGGCGGCGGCCGCCGCGGCGACGCCGCCCGCCGAGACCAAGCCGACCGGGATGCGGCTGCGGCTCGGGCGGCTGCTCGCCTACACGCACAACGAGACCGCGCAGATCCTGCGCGACCCGGTCCGCCTGATGTTCGCGTTCCTCGGGTCGGCTGTGCTGATGCTGGTGTTCGGCTTCGGCATCACCACCGACGTCGAGAACATCCGCTGGGCGCCGCTCGATCAGGACCGGTCGCCCGAGAGCCGCGCCTACCTCGAGCAGTTCGCGGGCGCGCATCCATATTTCCGCGCCACGCGGCCGGCGGCGTCGTTCGACGAGGCGCTGCGCCGGCTGCAGTCGGACGACGTCTCGCTGGTGATGGAGATGCCGCCTCACTTCGGGCGCGACTTCCGGCGCGGCAACGGCCCGGAGGTGCTGGCCCAGGTCGACGGCGCCATGACGTTCCGGGCCGACACCGTCGCCCAGTACGTGCAGGGCGTGCACGCCAGGGCGCTGGCGGATCCCTCCCTCGGCCTGGTGACGCCGGCGGCCCTCAAGAACACCGCCGCCATCGACGAGCGCTTCATGTACAACCCGACCTTCGAGAGCGTCTACTCGATGGTGCCGAGCGTCCCGGCCCTGCTCCTCCTGCTGATCCCGGCCATCCTGATGACGGTCAGCATCGTGCGCGAAAAGGAGCTCGGCTCGATGATCAACTTCTACGTGACGCCGACGGGCCGCCTCGAGTACCTGGTCGGCAAGCAGCTCCCCTACATCGCCATCGGCGTCATCAACTTCGTCATCCTGACGTTGCTCGGCCTGATCGTCTTCCGCGTGCCGATCAAGGGCAGCTTCCTGACGCTGGCGCTGTGCACGGTGCTGTACGTGGCGGCGACCACCGGCATCGGCATGGTGACGTCGACCTTCACGGGCAGCCAGGTGGCGGCGGTGTTCGTCACCGCGATCCTGACCATCGTGCCGACCATCCAGTTCTCGGGCTTGCTGCAGCCGGTGTCGACCCTGAGCGGCGGGGCCGGCTTCATCGGCCGCATCTGGCCGGCGTCCTACTACATGCACGCCAGCCTGGGCGCCTACACCAAGGGGCTCGGCTTCCGGCTGATGGCGATCGATCTGGTCTTCCTCGCCTGCTGCATCCCGGTGCTGCTGGCGCTCAGCTGGCTGGGCCTCAAGAAGCAAGAGCGCTAGCGGTGAAGACGCTGCTCAACATCCTGTGGCTCGGGCTCAAGGAGATCCGCAGCCTGATGCGCGACAAGGTGATGGTGCTGTTCGTCGTCTACGCCTTCACCTTCACGATCTACACGCAGGCGACCGGCACCTCCAGCGAGGTCAACAACGCGTCGATCGCCTTCGTCGACGAGGACGGCTCGCCGCTGGCGAAGGAGCTGTTCAACGCGTTCTACCCGCCCCGCTTCAAGTACCCGACGCTGATCGACGCCGGCGAGGCCCAGGCCGAGATGGACCGCGGCCAGCTGATGTTCGTGGTGGTGATCCCGCCGATGTTCGAGCACGACCTGCGCGCCGGCCGCAACCCCGCCATCCAGGTGAACATCGACGCGACCGCCATGCAGCAGGCCGGCATCGGCGCCGGTTACATCCGCAACATCATCAACGATCGCGTGTCGTCGTACCTGCGCCGCACGGACGTGACGCCCGCCAAGCCGATCTCGCTGGTGATCCGCAAGCTTTTCAACCCGAACGCGATCTCGGCCTGGTTCAAGAGCGTGGTCGCCATCATCAACCAGATCAGCCTGCTCACCGTGGTGCTGACGGGCGCGGCCGTCATCCGCGAGCGCGAGCACGGCACCCTGGAGCACCTGCTGGTGATGCCGCTGACCTCGTTCGAGATCGCGATGGCCAAGGTGTGGGCCAACGCGCTGGTGATCCTGGTGGCGACCGCCGCGTCGCTGTTCCTGGTCGTGCAGATGGTGCTGAAGGTGCCGTTCGCCGGCTCGGTGTTGCTCTGGTTCGTCGGCGTGGCGCTCTATCTCTTCTTCGCGACCGCGCTGGGGATCTTTCTGGGGACCATCTCGCGCTCGATGGCGCAGTTCGCGCTGTTGATCATCCTGGTGATCGTCGTGCTGATGCTGCTGTCGGGCGGCAGCACGCCCGTCGAGAGCCAGCCGAAGTGGCTGCAGGTCCTGACCTTCCTGCTCCCGTCGCGGCACTTCGTCAGCTTCTCGCAGGTGATCATCTATCGAGGCGGCGGCCTGCGCGCCGTCTGGCTGCAGTTCACGATGGTGGGGGCGGTCGGCCTGGCCTTCTTCGTCTACAGCCTGTCGGCGTTCCGCAAGTCGATCGCCGTCAGCAAGTAGCTCAGGTCGCGGCCGCCGGAATGGCCGGCTCGCCGATGCGCGTCCAGTCGCGCTGCTGCGCGGTCGCCTCGATGATCTGCGCGGTCATGATCAGCGCCAGGTGCGAGAACGCCTGGGGGAAGTTGCCGATCTGGCGCTGCAGCCGCGGCTCGTACTCCTCCGCCAGCAGGCCGAGGTGATTGCGCAGCGACAGCAGGCGCTCGAACAGCGCCTCGGCCTCGGCCTGGCGGCCGCCGAACGCGTAGTTGTCGGCGAGCCAGAAGCTGCACGCCAGGAACGCGCCCTCGGTGCCGGGCAGCCCGTCGGCGCCGGACTCGGTGGCGTAGCGGAGGACGAAGCCGTCGCGCACCAGCTTCTTCTCGATCGCCGCGACCGTCCCCTGCACGCGCGGATCGCTGCCGGGCAGAAAGCCGACGTGCGGGATCACCAGGCAGCTCGCGTCCAGATCGGCGCTGCCATACGACTGCGTGAACGCGCCGATGCGCGGGTTGAAGCCGCGATCGCACACCTCGGCGTGAATCCGCTCCGCCAGCGCCGCCAGGCGCGGCAGCATCCTCATGCCCTCGTCGCCGCCGAGGCCGACTTCGCGGATCGCCCGCACGACACGATCGATGGCGACCCAGGCCATCACCTTGGAGTGTGTGAAGTGCCGCCGCCCGCCGCGCACCTCCCAGATGCCGTCGTCGGGCCGCTGCCACGCGTTCTCGAGGAAGGCGAGCAGCTCCTTGGCGGCCCGCCACCCCTCCGCCGTTCCGCCCAGGCCGAGCTTGTAGGCGGCGTAGATGGCGGACATCACCTCGCCGTAGACGTCCAGCTGGAACTGACCCGACGCCGCGTTGCCGACGCGCACCGGCTTCGACGCCTCGTAGCCGGGCAGCCAGGGCAGATCCAGCTCGGTCAGGCGCCGGAACCCGTCGATGCCGTACATGATCTGCAGATCCGCGGGCTCACCCGCGACGGCGCGCAGCAGCCAGTCGCGGAAGGCGCGCGCCTCGTCGACATAGCCGCCGATCATCAACGCGTCCAGCGTCAGGCTGGCGTCGCGCAGCCAGCAGAAGCGATAGTCCCAGTTGCGCACGCCGCCGATCTCCTCGGGCAGCGACGTCGTCGGCGCCGCCACGATGCCGCCGGTGGGCGCGTAGGTGAGCGCCTTCAGCGTCAGCAGCGAGCGCACCACCGCGTCGCGCCAGCGCCCCTGATACGTGCAGCGCCCGGCCCAGATGCGCCAGTACGCCTCCGTCGACTCGAGCGCCCGCTCCGCGTCACCCGGCGCGGGCGGCTGCTCGTGCGCGGGATACCAGGTCAGCTGCATCACGATGCGGTCGCCCTTGCGCACCTGCAGCTCGGCCGACACGCGCGGCCCGTCCTGCGTCAGCGCCAGCGGCCCGCGCAAGATCAGCGCGTCCGGCCCGGCGACGAAGCGCGTGCCGTCGCGGGTCATGTCGATCAGCGGCGCGTCGGCGCCATAGCCGAAGCGGACGTTCAGCAGCATCTCCATCGGCACCTGACCGTCGACGCCTTCGACGATGCGGATGATGTCGCAGCGGCCGCCGAGCGGCATGAAGTCGATGATGCGCACGACGCCGCCGTCGCACACCAGCTCGGTCTCCAGCACCATCGTGTCGTCGCGATAGCGCTGGCGCGTCTCGCGCACGCGGACCGCGGGCCGCAGCGCCCAGCAGCCGTGCTCGTCGTAGCCGACCAGCGCCGCGAAGCAGGCGTCCGAGTCGAAGCGCGGCGCGCACAGCCAGTCGATCGAGCCGGTGCGCGACACGAGCGCGCAGGTATAGGTGTTGCTGATGAGCCCGTAGTCCTCGATCTTCGATGCCATGTATTCCTCCCTGGGCGTCAGCCAGCGCCCCAGGGAGGGCGACATTTTCTGATTTCGCTGACGAGACGCGGCGATCCGGGCTCGGCGGTACGTTGCTTGAGCCGTGTTCTGATTGCCGCGCTACTGGGGTAAGGTACGCCGATGTTGCACGCCCCCCGCGCAACCCACCGTCCGGGCGCAACGATCTCAGCCGCCGTGGCCGTGATCCTGTTGGCCGCGCCCGCCGGCGCGAGCGCCCGCAGCGCCCACCACCACGCGGGACACGCGGCGACGGCGAAGAAGGCCGCGCGCGCGCCGAAGGTGACGCCCAACCAGGAGGGGAAGGTCGCCGCATTCCCGGTGCGCTACGACGACGAGAACGGCTTCTCCGCCCAGATCGTGCGCATCCTGCAGGCGCACGGCCTGGAGGTGTCGACGGATACGAGGCGGGTCGACACGTCCGAGCAGTTCCGCGAGCTGTCGACCGCCCTCGGCTTCGCCGCCTACATCGACGGCCAGTACGACGAAGGCCCCGTGCGCTCGAAGCTGACCATCCAGGTGCGCAACGGCTGGAGCGGACGCAAGGTCGCCGCGGTAACGTTCAGGGAGACGAAGCTGCACCTGCGGAGTGAGGTCGAGGAGAAGCTGTGGACGAGGATCGGCCCGGCGATCGCGCACGCGTGCACCGACGCGTCGAAGCCGCGCAAGCGCGATCGCGACCCGATGATGATCGAGGCGGGGACGCCGCTCGCGGATAAGTAGCGGGGCGGCGCGCGGCGCGGGTTCGAATCCCGCTGGGGTCGCAGTTCCTGAACGATTCTGCCGACGCGGCGGCTGACCGTGTTCGGGTACCTGGTCGGCGGCCACTTCGCGCTCATCAACGATTCGCCCGGGCAGAGCCGCCGTGCCATCCTGCGAGCGTGAGCACCTCCGCCGATTTCGAAGCCGCGCAAGCGCGCGTGAAGACACTCCCGTCGACTCCGAGCCCCGACGAACTGCTCGAGCTCTACGCGCTGTTCAAGCAGAGCACGAGGGGCGACGTCAGGGGCTCGCGCCCCGGTATGCTCGACTTCAAGGGGCGCGCCAAGTTCGACGCCTGGGAAAAGAAGAAGGGGCTCGCTCGCGACGCCGCCCAGAAAGCATACGTCGAGCTCGTGTCGACGCTCGAAGCGCGCTACGGCAAGGCGTAGCGCATCGGCACGACTTTCACCGGCACCGCCAGTCTCAAAGTGAATAGTGACCCCCGCTGGGGTCGCCTCTCTTTAGCCCACGTTTGCGCGCTTCCGGGGTTGTCGCCGCCCGCGCAGTTCGTCCCGGGCGTCGTTCGACACGATATAGTCGTGGCTCGTGGTCGGAGATCCGTTCAATTCCGCCGATCCGCTCATCGGGCGGAAGTTGGACGGACGCTACGAGGTGTTGGAGCGCCTCGGCGAGGGCGGCGCGGGGGTTGTCTACCGGGCTCGGCAGACCCAGCTCGGCCGATTTGTCGCGATCAAGGTGCTCCACCAGGACACGGCCTCCAGCATGGAGTGGCGCCGCCGTTTCCAGCGAGAGGCGATGGCGTTGTCCGTGCTGGCCCATCCCAACGTCGTTCCGGTCACGGACTTCGGAGTCGACCACGGCGTGCCGTTCCTGGTGATGGAGCTGCTGGAGGGCCAGACGCTGGCGGCACTGATCAAGGAAGGACCGCTGCCGCTGTGGCGAGCGCTGGAGATCGCCCGCCAGACGTTGCGCGTGCTCGCCTTCTCTCACATCAAGGGAATCGTCCATCGCGATCTGAAGCCCAGCAACGTGTTCCTCCAGGCCCTGCCGGAGTGGCCCGACCACGTGAGGCTTCTGGACTTCGGAATGGCGAAGTTTCTCGAGGATTCGGGCTCGCGAACCCCGTCCGAGCTGACGCGCGCCGGGTTCAGGCTCGGAACGCCTCCGTACATGGCCCCCGAACAGTGGAAGGGTGCGCCGACGGATGCCAGGACCGATGTGTATGCGGCCGGCCTCCTGTTGTTCGAGCTTCTCGCCGGCCGGCGTCCGTTCGTTGCCGACTCCCCCGAGGGCTGGTTGGCGGCGCACCTCACGGCACCAGTTCCATCGCTGGCGAAGTTGCGGCGCGGGCTTGCGCGCGCGTCGTTGTTTCAGGCGCTGGTCCAGAAGGCGCTGGCGAAGAAGCCGACGGAGCGGTTCGAAGACGCGTATGCGATGGCGGTGGCGCTGGAGGACGTCGTTGCTCGGCTGCCCGCTGCGGTCGTCAGCAGCGGGCGCCCTGAAGCGCGACGACAAACGCTGCCTCGCGCGCCCCGGGCGGCGCCGTCGCGCTCGCGTTTCTGGCCGCGCGTCATGCTTCTGGTGACGTTCGCGCTGGGAATCGCAGCCGTGGTGGAATATCTGCGGCACGAACGCGCGAAACAGGCGACGCAGCCTTCGCCGCCCCCGACATCCCCGGCGCCGTCGCTGCCGTCGCCGGTGCCGGAACCGCCGACTTCGCCGCCGGTGAAGGTGCAAGCGCCCACGAACCCAGAGCCGCCGGAGCCGCCGGAGCAACCGGAGCAACCGGGTGACGATGCCAAGGCCGCCCAAGCTGCGCGCGATCCGTGGCGAGAGCCTGTTCCCCGACCTCTCCGACCGATCCGGGACCGGGTCAAGCGCGGCGTGCACCTGTCCCAGCGGGCGCTCGTCCCTGCGTACGAGTTCGCGCGCAAGCATCCCGACGACCCGCGCCCATGGCTCCTGCTCGGAGCGGCCTACGCACAGGTCGATTGGTTCAAGGACTCGATCGAACGGTACCTCCGGGCCTACCAGGTCGATTCAACCTGTCGCGGCGACCCGCAGATGCTCGCGGATCTGCTCAAGGCTGCCGCGCATCCGGTCGCTGCTCGCAGCGCCGCGCGGGCCATCCGCGACATCTACGGGGTCGAGGCGATCCCCGCCCTGGAGCAAGCTCTGGAGGACCGCCGAGGCGATCGTGAGGCCACCGCGCGCCTCACCCGGCTGCGCGAGTCGCTTCCGCACTGAAGTCGGCAGAGGCGGTTAGTGATCCAACCGCGCGCTGTGGGAATAGTGAGTAAGCGATGCGGCTTGGAACAGCGCTCCTCGGGGGTCACGCAAGCATCGTCCCGCTGTTGATGGCCCTGGTCGGCTGTGGGGGCCGTTCGGCGACTCACGACGCAGCGGTCGGCGGCTCGTCGGGCGCTGGCGGGCGGGTGGCGTCGGGGGGTAGCGCGGGACCGGCGGGCTCCGGGGGCGCCGCGGCGCAAGCGGGCACCGGGGGTGCCGTGGGGGGCGGAC
>DATBHU010000600.1:0-29732 GCA_036557265.1 Polyangia bacterium | reverse complement strand
CGGGTGATCGCGATCAGCGCCGTGCGGCAGGACGAGGGCGGGACCTGGCAGCGGGCGAAGACGAGCCGCGTCCACGTGATGGGCGGCCATGTCGTCGGGCTGGAGCGCGACGAATGAGCGGGGCAGGGTGGCGGTGCTCGGGGGCATCCTCGCGCTCGTTCTGATCGCGCAAGGCGCGGCCGGCGCGGCGGGGGCGGCCGACGCGCCCGAAGCCGCGCCGCCTGCCGCGCAGGCCACCCCGCCGCCAGCCGGCGCGGTGGTGGAGCCGCTCGTCGCCCCGCCGGTGGACGCGGCGCAGCCGCCCGCCTGCGGCGCGCCCGGTCAGGCGCCCGACCCGCGCTGCAACGAGAGCCTCGACGGGCGCACGCCGCCGCAGACGTCGCCCGGACGCCAGGCCGCGCAGGCGGTGCTGACGGCGCCCCGGGCGGTGGCGCGGACGCTGTGGCTCCCGGTCATCGACGCGACCGAAGGCGCCGAGCGCCACAACGTCTTCTCCTGGCTGCGCGCGATCACCACCAGCGACGACGGCAAGATCGGGATGCGCCCGGAGATCCAGTACGCGTCGGGCTTTGTCCCTTCGATCGGCTTCCTGATCTTCGACCGCCGCCTGCCCGTGCCGGGCAGCGAGGTGACCGCCCGCTTCAAGTCCGGCGGTCCCCAGATCATCCACACCGAGGTGGCGCTGCGCGCGCCGCGCTGGCTGGGGCTGATCCTGGGCGCGTCCTGGGACCGCCGCGACGACCGCCTGTTCGCCGGCATCGGCAACCCGGCGCCCGGCGCGCCCGCGCCGATCGAGTCGCGCTACCGCGGCGACATCAGCCGCGCCGAGGCGCTCTGGTACACGCCGTGGACGTTCCCGTTCGTGCTGACGATGCGGGCCGGCTTCGAGGCGCGCCAGTACGCGTCCACGGACGTCCGCGGCGGCCCGTCGATCGCCGACGTCTACGGCGCGCCGCCGGCGGCGTGCGCGGCGACCGGGATGGGGATCCCGTGCACGGACCCCGCCCAGGTGCCGGGGTTCGACGTGCCGCGCGGGCTGTTCTACCAGCGCGCCCGGCTGTCGCTCGACCTGCGGCGGCCGGCGCGCGACGCGAGCGGCGTCGAGCTCGGCCTCGACGGCGCCATCTTTCACGGCATCCAGTCCGACCCCAGCCGCTACGCCAAGCTGGGCTTCGACGCCCTGGGGCAGGTCGGCGGCATCGATCACGCGCTGCTGCTCAGGTTCGTCGCCGCGGTGGCCCAGCCGTTCGGCGACGTGCCGGTCCCGTTCGACGACCTGATCTCTCCCGCCGGCCAGTCCGGGCTGCGCGGCTTGCCGGATGGATTGCTGCGCGACCGGAGCGGGATGGTCGGTACGGCCGAGTACCGCTGGCTGGTGTCGTCCGCCATCGACGCCTCGCTGTTCATCGACGAGGGCGCGGTGGCGGGCCCCTGGTTCGCGGGCCTCCGGGGCGGCGACTTTCACACCAGCGTCGGCGCCGGCCTGCGCTTCTTCACGGCCGACCAGCCCCGCTACTGGGAACAGGCCGTCAACCACCAGGGCGTCCAGATCGCGTACGAGCCGGGCCGATCGATTCGCCTGCTGCTGACGGCCGCGCTGTTCTGAGCGCGCGCCTGGCGCCGCCGCGCGCGCCACCTCGAGCGCGATCGCCGTGGCGCCCGCGATCCAATCTGCTAACCCGGGAGGCCATGAAGTTCCTTCCGGCGCGCCTGGCGCGCTGTGGGTCGATCGTCCTGGGCGTCCTGGCCGTTGCGAGCGCGAGCTGTTCGACCAACGAGTCGGGCCGGCTCTCCGCCGATCGCACCGGTGACGTCAGCGCCGCGCCGGTCACGCGCGTCGCGCTGAGCGGCGCCCCCCCTGTCTGCGCGGGACTGCCGGCCGAAGGCGCGGGCGGCACCGCGCTCGCGCGCGCGCCGTACCTGCAGCGCACGACCGCGCACGACGCGGTGGTGGTCTGGACGTCGGTCGCGGAGGGCTCCGCCTCGGTGCTCGTCGAGTCGCCGGACGGCACGCAGCAGACGACCTTCCCGGCGGCGATCGACCCCTCCGTCCCGCGCGAGGCGCCGGACTACTGGACGCGCGCGGCGTCGGGAGGCGGCGTCACGCGGCAGTGGATGGCGACGGTCAGCGGCCTCACGCCCGACACCACGTACTGCTACACGATCTACCAGGACGGCCAGCCGGTCACCGCCCCCGCGCCTCTGCGCAGCGCGCCGGCGCCCGGGTCGACCGGCCGGGTGCAGTTCGTCGCGCTCGGCGACTCGGGGGGCGGCGGCAGCGATCAGCGCGCGCTGCTGCGGCAGATCGAGACCGTCCCGTTCGACTTCATGATCCACACCGGCGACATCGCCTACGACGACGGAACGCTGGCCGAGTTCGAGAGCCGGTTCTTCGGCGTCTACGCGCCCCTGCTCGCGTCGCGGCCGATCTTTCCGGCCAGCGGCAACCACGACTACGAGACGGCTGACGCCGCGCCCTACCGGCAGGTGTTCGTGCTGCCCGAGAACGGCGGGCCCGACGGCGTCGAGCGCTGGTACTCGTACGACTGGGGCGACGTGCACCTCGTCGCGCTCGACACCGAGAAGATCGGCCCCAGCCAGGCCGCCTGGCTGGAGGCGGATCTGGCGGCGAACCAGCTCCCCTGGACCATCGTCTACGGCCACCGGCCGCCGCACTCGTCCGGCGAGCACGGCGACGATCCGGGCTTCAACAGCTGGCTGGTTCCGATCCTGAAGGCGCACCACGTCCAGCTGGTGCTGTCCGGGCACGATCACGACTACGAGCGGTTCCAACCGATCGACGGCATCACGTACATCGTCACCGGCGGCGGCGGCAAAGGCGTGCGCGACTTCAGCAGCCTCGAGCAGGGCTCGGCGTTCGCCGACGCGGTCATCCACGTCCTGGTCGTCACCGTCGACGCCGACACCCTGACCACCCACGCCATCGACGGCACCGGCCGCGAGTTCGACTCGACGACGATCAATCGCTAGGCGCGCCTGAGGCGCGCCTACTCCTCGGCCTCCGCCTCGGCGGCGATGCCGTGCAGGCGCAGCTTCTCCCACAGGTTCTTGCGGGAGATGCCCAGGATCTCGGCGGCCTTCATCTTCTTGCCGTTGGACTGGGCGAGCGCGCGCAGCAGGTACTCGTGCTCGAACTCCTTCATCGCCGCCGCCAGCGAGCGCAGGTTGCCGCCCGGCGAGGCGGTCGTGCCGTCCAGCGTGCCCGTGATGCCGGCGGGCAGGTGCTCGACGTCGATCTCGCCGCCCCCGGCCAGCACGACCGCGTGCTCGATGGCGTGGGCGAACTCGCGCACGTTGCCGGGGAAGGCGTACTGCGACAGCACCGCCCAGGCGCGCGGCGACACGGTCGACGCGCTCTTCCCGGCGGGCGTGAATTTGTTCAAGAAGTACTGTAACAAAAGCGGCAAATCCCCGCGCCGTTCGCGGAGCGGCGGGATCTCGATGTCCAGCACGTTCAGCCGGTAGTAGAGGTCCTCGCGGAACTTCGCCTCCCGGATCCGCTCGCGCAGGTTCCGGTGCGTCGCCGAGATGATGCGGACGTCGACCCGGGTCACCTCGTTGGTCCCGAGCGGCTCGACCGTCCCCTCCTGCAGCACGCGCAGCAGCTTCGCCTGCGCCGGCAGCGGGACCTCGGCCACTTCGTCCAGCAGCAGGGTGCCGCCGTCCGCCGCCTTGAAGCGGCCGTCGCGGCGCTTGACCGCGCCCGTGAACGCCCCCCGCTCGTGGCCGAACAGCTCGGCCTCCAGCAGCGTCTCGGGGAACGCGGCGCAGTTGACGGCGATGAACGGCTTGCTGGCGCGGGCGCTGCGCTCGTGCAGCGTGCGCGCGATCAGCTCCTTGCCGGTGCCGCTCTCGCCGGTGATCAGCACGGGCGCGTCGCTCTGCGCGATGGTCTCGACCCGATCGGAGAGCCTGAGCATCGGCGGGCTGCGCCCGATGATCTGGCGCGTGCCGTTGGTGCCGGCCTTGCGCTGGGACAGCTCGGCGCGCGCCTGCTCCAGCTCCCGCTTCAACGCGCGCTGCGAGGCGATGCGCTCCATCTGCAGCACGATCTCGTCGATGTCGAACGGCTTGGTGATGTAGTCGTAGGCGCCTTCCTTCAGCGCCGCGACCGCGTCCGCGACCGCCGCGTGCGCGGTGATCAGGATGACGTCGGTGCCGGGCGACTCCTGCCGCACCCGCCGGAACAGCGTCAGCCCATCGATGCGCGGCAGGCGGATGTCGCACAGCATGACGTCGAACACGTTCGCCGAGATCAGCGACAGCCCTTCCGCGCCGTTGGCGGCCAGCGTCACGCGATGGCCGGCGTCCCGCAGCGCATCTCCCACGAGCGCGCGGAAGTCCGGCTCGTCGTCAACCAGCAGGATGTCGAGCATGTTGGTCTTGGCCTTCCCGTAACATGCGGAGATGACTTGCGCATCCGCAAAAGCGACCTACATCGGATGTATGTTTTCTCCCCCCCAGGACGGTCCGGAGCAAGCGCGTTCCTCGACACGCGAGCGAAGGCTCGTGCTTCTGGTGGATGACTGTCAGGATACGCGTGAGCTCTACGCGGAATACCTTGAGCTGTCAGGGTTCGACGTCAAGGAGGCGGACGATGGAATCGTCGCAATCGACGAGGCCGTACGGGTGCAACCGGACGTGATCGTGATGGACATGAGCCTGCCCCGGCTGGACGGCCACGAAGCCGCCCGGAAATTGCGGGCGGACGCGCGCACGAAGACCATCCCCCTCGTCATGATCTCGGGGTACGACGCCGACAACCTGCCCCAGAACGACGGCCTGTGGGACCACTACCTTGGCAAGCCGTGCCCGCCGGAGGAGCTGGTCACCGTCATCGGTCGTCTGGTCGCTTGAGCGAGCCGTTCGCGGCGACCCGAAAGCGCGGTCGCGGCTGCCCCTGCGCGCGCGCCGGCGCCACCATGACGCCGTCGCGGCCCGCCGCCTTCGCGGCGTAGAGCGCGCGGTCGGCGGCGGCGTGCAGGGCGTCAAAGGTCGGCAGGGCCGCCGCGCGCAGGTCGGCCGCGCCGATCGAGACCGTGTGGTTGATGGGCGCGCTGGTCTTCGTCCAGCGTCCGGCCCGCAGGCTCAGGCGACGGACGCTGTCGCGGATGCGCAGCGCCAGCACGCGCGCCTCCGTGGCGGGCGTGTTCACGGCGAGGACGATGAACTCGTCGCCGCCGTAGCGGGCGGCCAGGTCGGTGGCGCGGCAGGTGCGGCGCAGCGCCTCGGCCACCAGCTGCAGCGCGCGATCCCCGTCGGCGTGTCCGTGGCGATCGTTGATGTCCTTGAGCCGATCCAGATCGACGAGCAGCAGCGCCAGCGGCGTGTCGTAACGCGCGGCGCGGTTCAGCTCGTCGGCGAAGGCGCTGCGCAAGCGGCGCCGGTTGGCCAGCCCCGTCAGCGGATCGGTGGTGGACAGCCGCCCGAGCAGGTCCTCCTTGCGGCCGACGATCCAGCCGAGGATCATCATCATCATCAACGTGGCGGCCAGCAGGTAGGCGTAGACCAGCGGGCGCGCCCGCAGCTCGGCGGAGATCCAGGAAACGGTGGGCGCCTGCCGCGCGGTCGAGGCCTCGATCACCATCAGGCCGGCCACCATCGCCAGCGAGAGGGCCAGGCCCGCCACCGGGTAGGCGAAGCGGCGCGGCCAGCGCGGCAGGCGCCAGCGCGCCGTCATCTTCCGCCAGTTTCCCGTCATGGCCGCCGCTCCCGCCCGCTCACGCGTGGCGGCCGCCGCCGTCGTGCGGCTGAAGCTCGGGGTGCGCGGGCGTCACGGCGCGGTGGAGCGCGAAGGTCAGCGCGCGCGCCATCGTCTCGCCCTTGCGCACGACGTCGGCGACCCTGGGGCCGAGCACCTGGCGCTCGTTCTTGGTCATGTACATCGCCGACAGCACGATGAAGCGGACGTCGGCGAGCCGCTCCTCGGTGCGCGCGGCGCGCAGGACGTCGAGGCCGGTCATCTCGGGCATGATCAGATCGAGCACCACGGCCGCGAACGGGCGGCTGCGCAGCAGGGCCAGACCCTCCTCGCCGGAGGCCGCGCGCGTCACGTCGTAGCCCGCGCTTTCTATGAAGCTGCCGACGCGCTGGCGCTCGAGCGGATCGTCCTCGATCAGCAGCACCGGGCCGGGCGGGCTGGGCGGCTCGGCGGGCGCGGGCGCGGCCCCGGCGGCGTCCTCCTCGGCCGGCGTCGCCTCGACGGGCTCCGGCGCGCCCGCGGCGGCCGAGCCGGCCTCGAGCGCGGCCCCGGCGGGCGCGCCTGTCGCGGCCGTGGAGCCGGTTCCGATCTGATCGACGAGCGCGAGCAGGTTGCGCCCGTTGCGGCGGATGACCTCGCAGTAGCGGCGCTGCTCCTTCGACAGCGCGCCCGCCTCGCCGTCCATCATCATCTGCGACAGCGTGATGATCGAGTTCAGCGGTGTGCGCAGCTCGTGGCTCAGCCTCGAACGCAGGCTCCGTCTCAGGCGCGCCGTGTACTCGTCCGGCTCATTGTCGGCGTCGGCGGGCGCCCCCGCGGACGCGCTGCGCCGCCGGCTCGCCAGCTCCGCCCGGCGTTGAAGCAGCATCGACGCGATCAACGTGCTGCTCACCAGGAGAGCGCCCACGATGATGAACGCCGCAATCGCCATGGTTCGACTCTCCGTTCTCATCTGGCCATCGGAACCGGCGTCGACAAGCTAGAGCGCGGGCCTTAGCTTGTGCTCAGTCGCGCCGCGGAGCGCGAGGGGAGGTCGAGGTCCGATGCCGAACTACACGAACTCCGTCTGGTCGGAAGCCACCCCGGCGCCGGCGTATCCGACGCTGGCGGGCAACGAGACCGCCGACGTCGCGGTCGTGGGCGGAGGCATCACCGGGATCACCGCGGCGCTGCTGCTGGCGCGCGCCGGGCGGCGCGTGGCGGTGATCGAGGCGCGTCGCATCGGCAAGGGTGAGTCCGGTAAGACGACGGCGCATCTGACCGAGGCGCTGGACGTGCCTTATCACACCCTGATCTCGCGCTTCGGTCTGGCGGGCGCGCGGATGGCGGCCGATGCCCAGCGCGCCGCCATCGATCGGATCGCCGCGTTCACGGACGAGTGCGGGATCGACTGCGACTTCCAGCGGCTGTCGGGGTTCGCCTTCGCCGAGACGCGCGGCGAGCAGGCCGCGCTGGAGCGCGAGGCGGCGGCGGCGCGCCGGCTGGGCCTGAACGTCACCCTCGTCGATCGGGCGCCGCTGCCGTTTCCGATCGCGGGGGCGCTCCGCTTCGACGATCAGGCGGCCATCCACCCGCGCATCTACCTGCAGGGGCTGGAGCGCGCGTTCGTGGCGCTGGGCGGGCGGATCTTCGAGGACACGCAGGTGGTGGCGATCGACGAAGGGCAGCCCTGCCGCGTGATCAGCGATCGCGGCGTGGTGGCGGCGCGCGACGTGATCGTCGCCGCGCACGTGCCGATCGTGAACCGCGTCCTGCTGCACGCGAAGCTGGCCGCCTACCGGTCGTACGTCGTCGGCGTCGACCTCGCCGGCCAGGCGGGCGTCGGCGACGGGCTCTACTGGGACATGGCCGACCCGTACCACTACATCCGCACGCAGACCATCGGCGATCGGCGCTTCCTGCTGGTGGGCGGCGAGGACCACAAGGTCGGCGAGGCCGACGACACCACCGCCCCGTTCGAGCGGCTGGAGGCCTACGTGCGCGTTCGCTTCGGGCGCGACGTCGCGCCCACGGACTACCGCTGGTCGGGGCAGATCGTCATGTCGGCCGACGGGCTGCCGTACGTGGGGCGGAACTCGCTGTCGCACGACGTGTTCGTCGCCACCGGCTACGCGGGCAACGGCATGACGCAGGGGACGCTGGCGGCGATGGTGCTGGCCGACGAGATCTGCGGCCGGCCCAACCCGCTGGCGGAGCTGCTGGACGCGACGCGCATCAAGCCGCTGGCGTCGGCGGGCGCGGTGCTGAGCGAGAACCTCGACTATCCGAAGCACCTGCTGGCGGATCGCCTGCCGGGCAGCGCGGCGGAAGGGGCGGAGGCGGTGGCCGCCATCCCGCCCGGCGAGGGGCGGGTGCTGTCGTTCGGGGGCGAGCGGCTGGCGATCTACCGCAACGCGAACGGCGAGCTCGGCGCGCTGTCGCCCAAGTGCACCCACCTCGGCTGCCAGGTCCACTGGAACACCACCGAGAAGAGCTGGGACTGCCCGTGTCACGGGAGCCGCTTCGATCCGCACGGCCGGGTGCTGAACGGCCCCGCCGTCGCGGCGCTGGAGGCGCGGCCGCTGCCCTCCGCCCGCCGGGAGGGGGACGCGGACGCCTACGACCTGCACGAGCACGCGGCGACTGATTAGCCGGGCGCGGTGTATCTTTGGCGCCGTGAGATACGTGGCGCTGATCCGGGGCATCAACGTCGGCGGCAACAACCTGATCAAGATGCCGGCCCTGAAAGCCTGCTTCGAGGAGCAGGGGCTGCGCGACGTCACGACGTACATCCAGAGCGGCAACGTCGTCTTCGCCTCGCCCAAGCGGGCCCCCGAGATCGCGCGCCGGCTGGAGGCCGCCCTCGAGGCGACGTTCGGCTGCCGCACCAGCGTGATGCTGCGGTCGCAGAAGGAGATGGAGGCGGTCGTGGGGCGCGCGCCGGGCGGCTTCGGCAAGCAGCCCGAGAAGTACCGCTACGACGTCATCTTCCTGCACGACTCGCTGGCGCCCGAGGCGGCGATCGAGAAGGTCGCCACCACGCCCGGCGTCGATCAGGCGCAGGCGGGGCGGGGGGTGCTCTATTTCTCACGCCTGACCGCGAAGGCGTCGCAGAGCCGCCTGTCGCGCGTCATGTCGCTGCCGATCTACAAGAGCATGACCATCCGCAACTGGCGCACGACCACGACCCTGCTCCAGATGCTCTCCTGATCTCACCTCTCCCGCGGGAGAGCTCGAGGCTAGAACCCGACGACGTCGAGGCCGCGCGCCGCCACCTTGCGCGGGGTGCGGACCGGCTGGCTGTACCACGCCGTCTGGGCGCGCGGCGCGGCCTCCGTCTCGATGTTGAAGAACCAGAACAGGCGCAGGTAGCGGTGATGGCCGATGCGCTCGCGGCCGACCAGCCCGCCCAGCAGGTTCCACATGAAGTCGCCCGGCCGCTTCACGCCCGAATCGTAGAACGGCAGCACGAGGCCGACGAAGCGCCGGTAGGTCCCGTCGGGCGCGCCGTCGTCGCGCAGGCCCTCCTGGTAGTAGTAGCTCGGCACGACCAGCGTCGACCGGTAGCCGGCCCGCTGCCAGTGCGCGTAGAGCGGCAGCACCAGCGTGGTGCGGTCGTTGCCGCGCTTGACGTCCCAGTACAGCGGCAGGAACGCGAACGGGATGCCGAACGTCGTCGTCTCGGTCGGCGACGAGTGGCTGTAGATGAAGGGCGACACGAAATAGGTCGTCTGGTCCGCGTCGCGGTGGTAGCGCATGAACAGCGGGAACAGGACCGTCGTGCGGCTCAGGTGGAAGTCGTGGACGTCGAAGTAGAGCGGCAGCGCCAGCGTCGTCGCCGACGCCACGTCGCGATGCCGCCAGAACAGCAGCGCCGCGGTCGTGAAGCTCTCCTCGGGATCGCTGCGCGACACGAAGATGAGCGGCGGGATGACGGTGGTCGACCGCTCCACCGCCTTGTCGGTGTGGTGGAACCAGAGCGGGAACAACATCGCGAAGCTGGACTGGACGCTGTCGGTCGACAGCATCGGCAGCGGCAGCAGCGAATACCAGGTGCGCGACATGCCCGAGTGGCGGTAGCCGCCCAGCAGCGTGTAGAGCGTGAAATGGTCGGGCGCGCTCGCCTGATAGAACAGCGGCAGCAGGGCGTGCGAGGCGTACTCGCCGGCCGTGTCGCGCGTGTACCAGGCGAAGAACAGCCCGCGCGTGCGCCAGCTGCCCGACGACGACCAGTAGAAGGGGAACGCCAGCGTCCACGAGCGCTTCTCGCTCGCGTCGGCGACGTGCCAGTAGAGCGGGAAGCCGATGGCCGTCTCGCGGCCGCCGCGCTTGTACCCCCAGTAGAGCGGGAACAGCGTGGTCCAGCTCGACTCGCGGTCGTGCTTGTGGAAGTAGAGGATCGTCCAGTGCGAGACGCTCTGGCCGTCGTGCTCGTTGCGCCGGTACGTCAGCAGCGGCGGGATCACCGTGACGGTGCGTTCGCTGTTGCGGGCGTGGAAGAAGATCGGCGCCAGCCCGTAGTTGTGCACGCCGGGCGCCGTGCGGTCGTAGTACAGGCCGACCACCGTCGTGTGGCGGTCGCCGAACGACGAGCGCCAGTAGAACGGCACCAGCGCGTCGACGTGATCGCCGTCGGCGCGGCGCATCCGGAAGTAGCTCGGGAAGACCCAGGTGTCGGTCTCGCGCTCGTCCTGGTACGTCCCCCACAGCGGAAACAGCACGCGCGAGCGGTGCCCGGGGGCGTCGACCGCGAACCAGGGGCCGTACTGCCGTGTCCGCTCGCCGGTCGCGTGGTTGGTGATGTCGGCGTGCAGGAACGGGATGAAGCGGAACGAGAGATCCTTGTCGTCGTACCAGATGTAGGGGCCGACGAAGCCGCCGCTGCGCTCCTGCCCGTGCACCGACGCCGCCAGCGGGGTCACCCACATGCGCGTGTGCGCGTCACGGCGGACGTGCACGAACGGGAACAGCGTGAAGCTCGACTCGTCGTCGCCGCCCGGCCGCGCGCCGCGGCGGTAGTAGAACAGCGGGAAGACGCCGTCGGTGGTCTCGTTGCCCCAGCGGCGATGCCAGTAGGGACCGACCACGGTGGTGGTCCTGTCGGCGGTCCTGTCGGCGAAGTGCCAGATCAGCGGGACCAGCGCGAAGTGCGAGCGCGTCTTGCCGGAGCGGAACCAGACCAACGGCGTGACGGCGCCGCTCCAGCCGTCCGCGTCGGTGTGCACGTAGCCGATCGGCGTCGCGGTGGTGGACGTGCCGCGCCGCTCGCTGGCGAAGTGCCACAGCAGCGGGAACTGGATCGCGTAGCTGTCGCCGCGATCGTTGCCCATGAACAGCAGCGGGATCACCGACCCGAACGCGTACCCCTGCTTGTCCCGGTGCCAGTAGAACACCGGCGCCAGCGTGGTGGTCGTCTCCTGCGCGCTGGCGAAGTGCCAGAACAGCGGGAAGACGACGGCGTGGGTCTTGCCCTGGTTGCTGCCGAAGAACAGCAGCGGGACCAGCCCCGCGCTCCAGCCGCTCGGCTTGTAGCGGCGCCAGAAGAACAGCGTCACGACGGTGGTGTCGTCGCGCGGCCCGGAGCGGTGGCCGCCCAGCAGCGTGACGGTCGCGGAGGCGCCGGTCGCGGTGTCGCGCATGTGCACGAACAGCGGGAAGAACAGCGTCGTCGAGCCGGCCGGATCCTCGCGCTGGTAGAACAGCAGCGCGTACCGGGTCATCGAATGCTCGGTCTTCGACCAGTGGCTCATGTAGAGCGGGGTGATGACGTTCGTCTCGCTGGTCTTGTCGCGGTGCCAGTAGGTGAGCAGCGGGAGGATGAGGCCGCTGCGCGTGCCCGCCGGGCCGTCCTTCGAGTAGAAGAACAGCGGCGTCATCACCGTCGAGGTGTCGGCCTTCCGATCGCGCGTCCGGAAGAACAGCGGGGCCAGCAGCTGGAAGCTGCGGCCGGTGGCGTCGTCGCCGCCGCTCCACCAGAGCGGGAACACCACGTTCAGGTACGAGCTGTCGTTGCGGTAGTGGAAGAAGGGAATCGCGACGGTGACGTTCGACTTCGGCCCGCTGAAGCTCCAGAGCAGCGGGAAGAACACCGTGCTCTGCGAGTGCTCGCCCCGGAAGCTCCAGAGCAGCGGGAAGAAGACGTCGTACTTCTCGCGCGCGGCGTCGTCGCGGTCGAACCAGTAGAGCCACAGCACCGAGCCGCTGCGGTCGCGCCCCTCGCGCTTGCTGTAGCCGATCCAGGTGTAGACGCTGTTCCCGGTCTTGTGCTCGTTCTTGTAGAAGATGGGCAGCGCCAGCAGGTTGGCGTCGTCGTGGTCCCGCCAGTAGAAGTTGAGCGGCGCCACGTAGGTGAACGCGTGGTCGGCGTCGCGCGACGACACGTAGGGCGGCAACAGCCCGACGTCGAAGGCGCCCTTCTGCGACCGCTTCCAGTAGTAGAGGAACAGCGCGGCGCCGTACTGGTTGCCGACCTTCGAATCGCCGACGTTGAACGTGCCGAGGATCGGCACCGCCCAGCCGAGCTTCGTGTTCGCATAGAACAGCGGCCAGATCCCGAACGAGCGCGCGCTCCCCTCGCGGCCCCAGGAGACGAGCAGGACGACCTTGAGGTCGCTGTCGGTCGTGCGATCGAAGGAGTGCCAGTAGAACGGGGCGATGAACCGCGTCGCGGAGGTCGGCGAATAGAAGTGCCAGTAGAACGGGAACACGACCGTGTAGCCGGTCGTCCCCTTGCGCGACCAGTAGACGAGGGCGATCTCCTTGAACGCCCCCTCCCGGTAGTAGATCGGGAACAGGTTGGTCGACAGCTCGATCGCCTTGCAGGCGTTCGCCTGACAGATGTTGCCCTCGGGGCAGTCCTCGTCCCGCTGGCACGCGATCTTCGGCGCGGCGGCCGGCGTTGACGCTGCGGCGGGCGCCGTCTTCGCCGTCTCCTGGGCCTTCGGGGGCGGCGCCTTCTCGTCGTCAGGCGGGACCGCCGGCAGCGCCTGGGCGACGCGCCGGAACGGATCGATCGAATGTTCGCCGCTGTCCGCCGCCGCGCCCGCCTTGCGGAACGGATCCAGCGCCGAGGCGCGCGCGGTCCCCGCCGCGCCGGCAAAGCACGCGAGGGCGATCAGCGCTGCGGTGATGCCCCGCAACCGCGTCATTGCGGCGGGAGCATCTTCCACTCGCCGTTCTCGCGGACGAACGCGATCTCACCGGTGTCGCTCTCGTCGCCCTTCTGGCGCAGGACCTTCAGCGTCGCGGAGTCGCCCTTGGTCGACGTCCCCTTGATCTGGAACTTCGTCCCCTCGATCTCCTTGCGCATCTGCTTGATGCCGCCCTTGGCCTCGCCCAGCTCCATCTGCTTGGCCAGCATCCCCTGGTAGACCAGCGCGTAGCAGTCGATCGCCTTGTCCATCGTCCCGTCGGTCAGCGCCTTGCGCCAGCGCTCGAACGTCTTCTCGGGCGTCGAGAACTCCGCGCGCGGCGCGGGCAGCGTGAAGGAGATCGATTTGATCTTCTCCTTGGGCAGCTTCATGGTCTGGCCGCCGGCCTCGATCGTGTAGACGCCGTCGTAGTAGTGAATGACCTTGCCGCTCATCTTGGTCTTGTCGAGCAGCTCGATCACCTCGGCGCGCGCCGCCGCCGCCGACAGGAGGGCGGTCGCGACCACGACCGCCAGGGAAGCGGTCTTTCTGATTGGTCCTTTGGCCATTTTCATCCCGGCGGATTCGACCCGCCGCCGCTAGCCCGAGATGCCCGGGGCGGGGAACTTCTGGGTCACTTCCCGGACCTCCGCCAGGACGGCCGCGGAGGTCTGCTCGTCGGGGGAAGCGATGACCCGGTCCAGCCAGGCCGCGATCTGCTTCATCTCGGCCTCGCCCATCCCGCGGCTGGTCACCGCCGGCGATCCCAGGCGGATCCCCGAGGGGTCGAACGGCTTGCGCGTGTCGTAGGGGACCGAGTTGTAGTTCAGCTCGATGCCGGCCCGGTCGAGCGCCTTGGCGGCGACCTTGCCGGGGACGTTCTTGCTGGTCAGGTCGACCAGGATCAGGTGGTTGTCGGTGCCGCCCGACACGACGTCGAAGCCGCGGGCGACCAGCCCCTCCGCCAGCGCGCGCGCGTTGGCGACCACTTTCCTCGCGTAATCCTTGAAGGAAGGCTGGGCGGCCTCGCGCAGCGCCACGGCCAGCGCCGCCGTGTTGTGGACGTGGGGGCCCCCCTGAAGGCCGGGGAACACGGCCCGGTCGATCGCCTGGGCGTGCTCGCTGCGGCTCAAGATCATGCCGCCGCGCGGTCCGCGCAGCGTCTTGTGCGTGGTCGTCGTGACGACGTCGGCGTGGGGCACCGGCGACGGGTGCGCGCCCCCGGCGATCAGGCCGGCGATGTGCGCGATGTCGGCGCAGAAGCGGGCGCCCACCTCGCGCGCGATCGATCCCATGGTCTCGAAATCCCAGATGCGGGAGTAGGCGGTGCCGCCCGCCCACAGCAGGGCCGGACGCTCCTTCTTGGCGAGGTCGCGGACCTCGTCGTAGTCGATGCGCCCGGTGTCCTTGCGGACGCCGTACTGCACCGAGGTGAAGTAGCGGCCGGTGATCGACACGTTCCAGCCGTGGGTCAGGTGGCCGCCCATCGGCAGCGCCAGCCCCATCACCTTGTCGCCCGGCTTCAGGAACGCCAGGTAGACGGCCAGATTGGCGGGCGAGCCCGAGTAGGGCTGCACGTTGGCGTGCTGCGCGCCGAACAGCGCCTTGGCGCGATCGATCGTCAGCTGCTCGAGCGGGTCGACGTAGTCCTGACCTTCGTAGTAGCGCTTGCCCGGGTAGCCCTCGCTGTACTTGTTCGTGAACACCGAGCTCGAGGCTTCGAGGACCGCCTTCGAGACGTAGTTCTCCGACGGGATCAGCCGGATCTTCTCGGCCTGCCGCCGCTCCTCGGCGCGGCACAGCTCGAACACTTCCGGATCGCTCCCTTTCAGCACGTCGATCATGGTTGCGGAAGCTAGTCTCCCGGCAGCCCGGTCGTCAATGTCCTTCGGTGTTTTTGCTGCGGTGTTAGCATCGCGGGATGCGATTGAACTTAGCCTTGAATAACAGATACGTAGGGATGGTCGTGGTCGGGGCCGTGCTGCTGGGCGGTGCTTGCTCGAGCGGCGGCAAGGGTGGCCCGGGCGCGACCGGCGGCGACGCCGCCGCAGGCGTGGGTGGCCGCGGCGGCACGGACGGCGGGGAGCGCGGCGGCGCGGGCGGCGGCGCCGGCAGCGCCGGGACAGGCGGCTCCGGCGGCACCGCGGGAGCGGCCGGGGTGAGCGGCAGCGGCGGCGCGGCTGGCGCCGGCGGGACGGCCGGCGCCGGGGGCGCGGCGGGAGCGGGCGGGGCGACGGGCGGCGCGCGCGGCGGCAACGGGGGCGCCGGTGGCGCCGCCGGTCGGGGCGGCGCCGGCGGGCGCGGTGGCGGCGGCGGCACGGGCGGAACCGGCGGCGGCGCGACGTGCACGTCGGCCTGCGGAATTCTCCAGTACTGCCACGTCGCGGGCAGCTGCTCCGGGGCGGGGACCTGCGTGCCGCGGCCCCAGGACTGCATTCAGGCGGAGAACGTCGTGTGCGGGTGCGACGGCAGGCTTTACCGGAACGACTGCGAGGCCAACGCGGGCGGCGTCGACGTCGGTCCCCCCGGCGGCTGCCAGCCGCCAGCGGGGATGTTCCAGTGCGGCACGATCTTCTGCAGGCAGGACGGCGAGTACTGCGTGAAGACCAGCCGCGCCCTCGGCAGCTCGTACGCCTGCACGGCCTTCCCGGCCGGATGCGGGGCGACGCCGCGGTGCTCGTGCCTGCCGACCTCCGCCCTGTGCACCTGCACGATGGACGCGAGCGGCGACCTGACGACGACGTGCGCGCAGCCTTGACTGGTCAGGAGACGGACAGGCGCGCCCAGACGAGATCGTGGTCGGAGTCGGGGGTGACGACCTGGCCGCGTTCGCGCGCCGGCAGGTTGGTGCAGACGACGTCGTAGCGGCGCGGCATGTCGATGCCCAGCTTGCCGAGCAGGACGCCGGTCCGGTGGGGCAGCTTGGGTTCGTTCTGGCGCGCGAAGTAGTGCGTCGGTCGCGACTCCGGATCCGCCGCGCCCAGCGCCGCGAACGGCGCCAGCAGCCGCCGCAGCGCCTCGGGCTGCCGCCGCCAGGCAAAGGCGTTGCTGTCGCCGCAGGCGACGAAGCGCCGCTGCCAGCCGCGCGCGCCCAGCGCGGCGGCGATCGCCTCGACCTGCGTCGCCCGGTGGGCGTTGCCGCCCGCCGTGTCCAGGTGGAAGCTCGCCGCCGCGAACGGCGTCCCGCCGTCGCGCGCGCGCATCTCGGCCAGCAGCACGTGTTTCTGCCTGGTCTTGCCGCCGACGATGTACAGGCGCTCGAACGCGTTCAGGGCCGCCAGCAGCGGCAACGGTTCGATCGCCTGCGCGGCGCAGGTGAGCGTGCGCGCGTCGTGGACGAACGCCAGGCCCGGGCAGGCGGCGTCGTTCACGATCCGGTAGTCCGGTCCCAGCGCGGCGGCGATCTGCGCGCTGGGCAGGCCGTCGCCGCGCGCCAGAAAGCGGTCCTCCTGCAGGCAAAGCAGGTCCAACCCTCGCTCGTCGCGCAGCGCGACGTAGGTCGAGATCAGGGAACCTAGTCGCAGTCCGTGCATCAAGTTGTGAGTCGCAACGAGGACTGAACGCCCTGAGGTGGGAGTCATCACTTGACGGAGCCCGGGAAAACGGCATTTATACAGAGGTTTTCATGAAGAAGCTGCGCGGAGCCGTCCTTGGCTACGGGTTCATCATGGACAAGGGCCACGCGGCCGCCTACCGGCAGCGCGCGGACGTCGAGATCGCCGCCATCGCCGACATCTCGGCGGAGCGGCGGGCGGCGGCGGCGGCGACCTGGCCGCAGGCCCGCGTCTACGCCGATCACGAGTCGCTGCTGGCGGCGGAGGCGAAGGCCCTGGACTTCGTCGACATCGCGACGCCGCCCAGCGATCACGCCACCATCGCGCACGCCGCGCTGGACGCCGGCCTGCACGTGCTGTGCGAGAAGCCGCTGGCGGCGAGCATCGACGAGGCGCGCGCGATGCTGCGCCACGCGAGTCGGGCCCAGCGCGTGCTCTACCCCTGTCACAACTACAAGCACGCGCCCGTCATCAAGGCGGTCCGGCGCGTGATCGACGCGGGCCGCATCGGCAAGGTGCACCTGGTGACGCTGCAGACGTTCCGCGATACCCACGCCAAGGGCGTCCCCGCCTGGCGCACCGACTGGCGGCGCGAGCGCCGCTATTCGGGCGGCGGCATCGCCATGGACCACGGCAGCCACACCTTCTACCTGGCCTTCGAGTGGCTGCGGGCTTACCCGACCGCCATCACCGCCCGCTCGGTGACGATGGGTCCGTTCGACACCGAGGACGACTTCTCGTGCAGCCTGCGGTTTCCGACCGGCGTCGCCTCGGCGCACCTGTCGTGGAACGCCGGGGTGCGCAAGGTGATGTACACGCTTCACGGCGAGCGGGGGGCCATCCGCGTCGAGGACGACGACATCGAGGTGGCCGTGCGCGAGCGCGTCGAATCGGGGCCGACTTCCTGGCGTTTCGAGCGGGAGGCGATATCGTCTGACTGGATGGACTCCAGCCACGTCACCTGGTTCAACTCGCTGTTCGACGACTTCAGGGGCGCCATCGACCGCAAGGAGTTCGTCGGCCGCGAAGCCGAGGAGGCGTTCCTGTGCGTCCAGCTGATCTCGACGGCGTACGCGTCGGCGCGCGACGGCAGCAAGGAGCTGCCGCTGCCGGGGCTGGCGGCCCTGGCCGGCGACGACGTCAGCGACCGCATGGCGCGATCCACGTCGCTGAAGGACGTGTCGCGTGCTTGATCTCTACATCGCCGTCGCGAACATCGTCTTCTTCTTCGGCCTCCTCGGCGCCTACCTGATCCGGATCGCGCTGGTCGGGCGGCGCCGCCACGCGCGCACCGACGCCGACGGCGGCAGCCTGTTCCTGAACAAGCGGACCATGGAGATGGTTTACTGGATCCTCGAGCCGATCATCGACTTCCTCGCGGCGTTGCGCATCACGCCCAACATGGTGACGCTGTTCTCGTTGATCCCGGCGGCGGGGGCGGGCGTGGCGCTCGGCTTCGGCTGGTTCGGGCTCGCCTCCGTGCTGGCGGTGGTGGCGACCTTCTGCGACATCCTGGACGGCCTGCTGGCCCGCAAGACCGGCGTGTCGTCGGGGGCGGGCGAAGTGATCGACGCGGCCGTCGATCGCTACGGCGAGATGTTCTTCTTCGGCGGGTTGGTCTTCTACTACCGCACGCACGACGAGGTGCTGTTCATCCTCCTGCTGGCGATCATCGGGTCGTTCATGGTCAGCTACGCGACCGCGAAGGCCGAGGCGATGGGCGTCCCCGCGCCGCGCGGCGCGATGCGGCGGGGCGAGCGCGCCGCCTACCTGATCGCCGGCGCCGCCTTCACGCCGGCCTGGAAGGCGATCTTCGGGAACGCGCACGCGCTGGCGATGTACGAGCTGCCGATCATCCTGGCGGTGACGATCATCGGCGTGGTCGCGAACATCTCGGTGGTGCAGCGGTTCAGCGCCATCAACGACCTGCTGCGCGCCAAGGAGAAGGCGCCGGCCGGGCCCGCGGTCGAGGCCGGCGAGCCGATCGGAAGCAAGCCGGATACGTCGACCGGCCAGATCTAGCCGAGCGGTCCCCGTGCAGTCCTCGTCCGAGCGATCGTTTCGGCGATCTGGGCGCCTCAGCGCGCCTTCGCGGTTCTGGGAGTGGATCCGCCACCACGCGACCGCGGTGATCGCGACCATCGCCGACTACAGCGTCATGGTGGGGAGCGTCGAGCTGGCCCACTTCGGCCCGGTCGCGGCGACGCCGATCGCCGCGGCGGCCGGGGCCGTCACCAGCTTCACCTTGAACCGCCACTTCACCTACCGGGTGGCGGACCGCTCGCTTCCCGCGCAGGTGTGGCGCTACGCGCTGGTGTCCGGCTGCAGCCTGGGCCTCAACACGCTGGGCATGTACCTGTTCCTGAAGGTGCCCCACCTGCACTACCTCCCGGCGCGCGTGGTGACTTCGATCATCGTCAGCAACGTTTGGAACTATCCGCTGATGAGATTCTTTGTATTCTCCGGACGCCGGTCGTCGCACGCATGAACCAGAGCCAGCCGAAGAATCAGAGAGCCGAGATTCGAACCGAAGTGCCGGGGCCGGCCAGCCGCGCGTTGCGGGCGCGCGAGGACGCCCACGTGGCGCCGGGCCTGCAGGGCTACGCGGTGATGGCGGGGATCGTGGTCGCCGAAGGGCGGGGCAGCGCGGTCACCGACGTCGACGGCAACGCCTACCTCGACTTCATCGGCGGCATCAACGTCAACGCGCTCGGGCATTCGCACCCGACCTTCGTGCGCGCCGTGCAGGAGCAGGTGGGCGCGATCTCGGTGGGATCGTTCACGTCCACGGCGCGGGTCGAGCTGGCCGAGCGGCTGGCCGCGGCGCCGCCCGCGCCGGGCGTGCACCGGCTGCAGCTCTATTCAGGCGGCGCCGAGGCCGTCGAGAGCGCGCTGCGGCTGGCCAAGTGCCACACCGGCAAGTACGAGTTCGTCAGCTTCTGGGGCGGATTTCACGGCAAGACGATGGGCGCGCTGTCGCTGATGGGCTCGACGTTCAAGGACAAGCTCGGGCCGATGGTGCCCGGCGCCCACCAGATCCCCTACGCCGACTGCTACCGCTGCCCGGTGGGGCTCAAGTACCCGAGCTGCGGCATCGCCTGCGCGGAGATCGGGCGCAAGCAGATCAAGACCGCCGGGGCGGGCGCCGTCGCCGCGGTGATCGTCGAGCCGATGCAGGGGACGGCGGGCAACGTCATCCCCCCGAAAGAGTTCCTGCCCGCGGTGCGCGCGCTGGCCGACGAGGTGGGCGCGCTGCTGATCACCGACGAGATGATCACCGGGCTCGGGCGCACCGGGAAGCGGTGGGGGACCGACCACACCGGCGTCCGCCCCGACGTCGTCACGATCGGCAAGGCGTTCGGGGGCGGCTTCCCGCTGTCGGGGCTGCTGACCACCGACGAGATCTCGCAGGCGCGGCCCTGGGGCAACCCGTCCGGATCGTCGTCCAGCTACGGCGGCAACCCGCTGGGCGCGGCGGCGGGCGCGGCGGCGCTGAAGATCATCGACGAGGAGCAGCTGGTCGAGAACGCGCGCGTCGTGGGCGACGTGCTGAAGCGCGAGCTGGAGTCGTTCGTCGAGCGCTACCCGTTCGTCGGCTTCGTCGACGGCGCCGGCCTGCTGATCCGGATGGAGCTGGTCGCGGACAAGAAGACCAAGCAGCCGCTCCCGCGGCGAGTGACCGAACGGATCTTCGGCGAGGCGGTGAAGCGCGGCCTGCTGACGATGGCGTACGCGGCGAGCTTCCGGATCCAGCCGGCGCTGACCATCGACGAGGCGACGGCGAAGAACGGCGTCGAGATCCTGCGCGAGGTGTTCGATGTCGTCGAGCGCGAACGACTCTGGCAGTCGTAACCCCGCGCCCGCGCCCGCGCCGTTCGCAGGGTGGGGCGACCGCATCGCCCACGTCATCGCCGTCTGGTTCGGGTGCGGCCACGTGCCGTACGCGCCGGGGCACTCGGGGACGATCGGGACGATCCCGCTCTACCTGCTGGTGCGGCCGCACGGACCGATGGCGGTGGCGGCGGCGGCGCTGGTGGTGCTCGCCGTCGGCGTCTGGGCGTCGGGGCGCGTGGAGCGCCGCCTGGGCGTCAAGGATCCCCAGATCGTCTGCGTCGACGAGGCGGCGGGCGTGCTGGTCACCTGGATCGCCGCGCCGCCCACCTGGCGCGCGCTCGTCGTCGGCGGCCTGCTGTTCCGCCTGTTCGACCAGATAAAGCCGTGGCCCGCGCGCGCGGCCGAGAAGCTGCCGGGCGGGTGGGGCGTCATGCTCGACGACGTCGCCGCCGGCGCCTGGGGCGCCGCGGTCCTGCTCGCCGCCCGCGCCCTCGGCTGGCTCTAGACCAGCGCGATTTGCGCGGACGCAGCGCCGGCGCGGAATCGATCCGAGGATGCTGGGCCTGCACGAGGAGTTGACGACGAACGCTTCGCTCGGGGCGCGTGGCCGATGTGACGATTGCAAATCACACCTGCCCGTCGGCCAACCCGCCGCGCGGCAGTCGAGTCTGGACGAAAGCGGGGGTTGATGTTCGTCACGACACAAACGGCGCGAATCTGTCGTAGCGCTGCATGCCGGGACTGTGGTAACGCACGCTAGACGCATGCGCGGGCGCCTCGTTTTTCTCGTCGCTGGCCTCGCGACCGCCATCGCGGCGTGGACCGCGCGCGCCCAGGACCTGGGCGGACCGTTCCGGCGCGCGCCCGAGGAGCCGAAGCCGGCGCCCAAGCTGACGAAGGCGCCCCAGGTCTTGAAGGCGGTGGAGCCGGTCTACCCGCCCGAGGCGCTCGCGGGGCGCATCTCCGCCGACGTCTCGATGACGATCGACATCGACGCCACCGGGCACGTCACGAAGGTGGAGATCACGAAGCCGGCCGGGCAGGGGTTCGACGAGGCCGCCCGCGACGCGGTGATGCAGTACGAGTTCTCGCCCGCCGAGGTCGACGGCAAGCCGTCGCCCATCCGGATCGGCTACACGCTGCACTTCGTCCCCAAGCAGGTCGAGGCCGCCCCGGCCGACGGCGGGGCCGGCGCCGACGGCGGCGCCGGCGCGAGCCCCGATGGCGGGGCCGGGGCCGACGCCGCGCCCGAAGCGCCGTCGGCGCCGCCGCCGCCCCCCGACGTCCTGGTCGCGACCGGCCGCCTGCGCGAGAAGGGGACGCGCGATCCGCTGCCCGGCGCCGAGGTGAGCGTCGTCGGCCGCACGCCCGAAGGCTTCGACAAGCCGGCGCTCGTCGTCGGCGGCACCGACGCCGACGGGCGCTTCGAGGTGAAGGGCCAGCCGGGCGCCGCGATGCGCGTGATCGTCTCCGACCCGCGCCACGAGCCGTGCATCAAGGACCTCGCCGCCACGGAGGTACGCGCCGAGAAGCCGATCGCGATCGACTGCCTGGTGCCGAAGACCGGCGCGCCGCTCTACGAGACGACGGTGAAGGCGAAGAAGCCGGCGCCGGCGGTGACGCGCTACGAGCTGTCCCAGCCCGAGTTGACGACGGTGCCGGGCACGTTCGGCGATCCGCTGCGCGTGATCCAGAACCTCCCGGGCGTGGCGCGCACCCCCTTCGGCCTGGGCGGCCTCGTCATCCGCGGCGCGTCGCCCAACGACTCCGGCATCTACGTCGAGGGGCAGAAGATCCCGCTGCTCTATCACTTCCTGATCGGTCCGGGCGTGCTCGCCCCGCAGCTGATCGATCGCATCGACTTCTTCCCCGGTAACTTCGGCGTCAACTACGGGCGCGTCACCGCCGGCATCGTCGACGTCGGCATCCGCACCGCCGAGTCGCCGCGCCTGCACGGCCAGGTCGACATCAACCTTCTGCACTCGGCCGCCTACGTCGAAGGGCCGATCGCGGACGGCTGGACCGGGTCGATCTCCGCGCGCCGTTCGTACATCGACCTGCTGCTGCCGCTCGTCCTGCCCGACAACGTCACCACCGCGGCGCCCGTCTACTACGACTACCAGGTGGGCGTGAACCGCCACGTGCCGGGCGGGCGGCTGTCGCTGTTCGCGTTCGGCAGCGACGACCAGCTGAAGGTGATCTCCAGCGATCCGCGCAACGGCAACATCGATCTCGGCCTCGAGTTCGGGTTCCACAAGCTGTTCGCCATCTGGACCGAGGCGCTCGGCAACTGGACCAACAAGCTGTCGCCCGCGGTCGGCTACGAGCGCCTGCGGTTCGGCGCGGGCGCGGCGGCGATCAACGAGTCGGCGTACATCTTGGCCCTGCGCGACGAGCTGACGCGGCCGCTCGGCAAGCGGGTGACCCTCCGCATCGGCTTCGACGGGGAGCGGCGCTTCGACTCACTGTTCTTCGACCTGCCCGTGCCGCCCGACTCGCGCCTGTACGGCGACGCCGTCTCGATCCCGCAGCAGCGGACCATCCCGCTCGACACCGCGGCCGCCGCCCTCTACAGCGACGCCACGGTGGACGTCGGGGGCGGCGTCACGGTGATCCCCGGGATCCGCGTCGACGGTTACCGCTACGTCGGCCAGAACCGCCTGTCGGTCGATCCGCGGCTGGTGGTGCGCTGGAAGATGAACGACGTCCACACCTGGAAGGCGGGCGCCGGCATCTTCCACCAGATGGTCGACCCGCAGTTGCTGAACCCCGAGTTCGGCAACCCGCACCTGCCGCCCATCTGGGCGGACCAGTACTCGCTCGGCTTCCTGCACAACCTGACCCAGAAGATCACCCTCGACACCACGCTCTACTACGTGCGCCGCCACGATCAGCCAGTGCCGCCGCCGCCGTTCACCTCCGATGGGCGCGGGCGCTCCTACGGCATGGAGATGATCCTGAAGCACGACTTCACGGAGCGCTTCTTCGGATGGATTTCGTACACGCTGTCGCGCTCGGAGCAGACGGTCTACGCGGTCAATGCGCCCCAGCAGCAGAGCACCGACGGCACCATCCAGCAGCCGGGGACGCGGCAGGCGACCTGGTTTCCGACCGACTACGACCAGCGGCACAACCTGATCGCCGTGCTCAGCTACTCGTTGCGGAACTGGACGCTGGGCACGCGCTTCCGCCTGGTCACGGGCGCGCCGATCACCCCGCTGATGGAAGGCGCGTTCGACGCCGACATGGGCATGAACGTCTGCGCGGCCGGCGCGACGAACTCGGCGCGCAAGCCGACCTTCCACCAGCTGGACTTCCGCGTCGATCGCAAGTGGACCTTCCGCGCCTGGGAGCTCGGCGTGTACGCCGATCTGAACAACATCTACAACGCGCAGAACCCGGAGGGGACGATCTATGATTATCGGTGTCGCACGTCGACACCGATCCGGGGCGTGCCGTTCTATCCAATTCTCGGCATCAAGGGGACGTTTTGAGGCGCATCGCTCGCTCGAGCATCGTGGCAGTCGCTGTCACATTGGGCCTGGCGCTGGGCGGCGCCGGGTGCGGCGAGCTGCCCGACGTCACCACGGTGAAGGATCTGCGTGTCCTGGCCGTGAAGTGCGAGCCGGCGGGCTTCCTGGTCAACCTCGACGATCCGGGCGGCAAGATGCCCGGCGGCGCGTCGCAGGCGGATTACACGGCGCGGATCACCGCGCTGGTCGCTGACCCGCTGGCGCCCGGCGGGATGTTGACCGTCAGCGGCGTCGCCTGCCCGGACATCCTCGACACGGTCACGGCCGCGACGGGGAAGGCGACGAAGACCTGCCCGCCGCCGCCCGACCCGCCGCCCGCGTCCGGCACGCCGGAGTCCTTTCTGGCGACGACCCCCATCGTCGACGCGGCCATGCCGCTGGTGGTTCCGCCCACGCCCGGGATGGACTACGTGTTCCAGCCGACTGTGTCGTACGGGCTGCGGACCGAGCAGGTCGGGGCGTTCTTCACGCTCATGGGCGATCCGACCCTGGACGCCGTCATCCAGGACAACCGCGACTTCGGCGTGTCGGCGATCGTGAACTTGAGCTTCGACATCAACAGCGAGCACGCGCTCGCGATCAAGAACGTCGTCTACTGGCCGCGCCTCGACCCGGCGCAACAGCCGAACACCAACCCGACGCTGGCGGGGCTGCTCCTCTACCAGCACCGGGACAAGGACACGGGCGATCCGATAGACCCGTGGCCGGATCAGAATCCGACGTTGTCCATCTCGGCCGGCGACAAGCTGTTCGTCGCGCCTGATTACCTGCCCGCGCCCGACACCGGCTATCCGGGCGCAGCGGACCAGAACTACCTCCTGCGCGTCAACAACACGGCCACCGACCCGGATACAGTCGATACGCAGGTCATCGCGCGCGAGCTGATCCGGTTCCAGTTCTTCGCGACTGCCGGGACGTTCTCGCCCGACGAGCAGCGCAGCGAGGTCGACCCGATCCTGGCGCCGGGCACCCGCCTGCACACCGACAGCGAGTACGGCCTCCCCAAGGCCTCGGAGCTGCCCCCCGACGGCAAGGTGACCATCTGGGTCATCACCCACGACGAGCGCGCCGGCAGTGACTGGATGAGCACGACGATCACCGTCGTCCCCTAGATCTTCCTCCCTCTCCCGCTTGCGGGAGAGGACGGGGTGAGGGCAGGCCTTGCGCGCGGTAACGCTCGCGCGGGGAGAGGGCCAGCCCTGGGATGCCGCGGCGCTAGAACACGCTGCCGACGCCGCCCAGGGCGGCGACGCCGACGGCGGTGTCGCCGGTCACCTTGAGGACGCTCGGGCCGGCCAGCGCGAACAGCGCGACGGGGCCGACGGTGGCGGAGGCGGTGGCGCCGGCCAGCAGGTCGAGCTTCGGTTCGGCCGCCGCGTTGGCGCTCTTCTGCGTGCCGAGCGCAAAGCGGAAGCGCGAATCGAGGCCGACGGCCCAGCGTCCGGCGCCGTACAGCGCCGCGGCGCGGATCTCCCCGTCGCGCTCGTTGCCCTCGGGGTCCTGGCCGTAGACCAGGTTCCCGAGCACGCTGATGCGCTCGAACCGGCGCCCCAGCGAGATGAACGATTCGATCTCACCTTCGGGCTCGGTGAAGCCTTCCGGGCGGTAGAAGACGCTCAGCGAGCCGTCGATGCCGTGGCGCTCCTGGCGCAGGATCTGGACGCGTCCGCCGATGGTCGGGCGCGCCTCCTTGCGCTCGGTCGAGTACTCGGCGCCGCCGCGGATCGCGAACGGGCCCCAGACGCGCACCTCGGCCGTGGCGCCGCCGATCGGCGACGACCGGGCGCCGTCGTAGCCGGCGAAGCCGACCGCGAGGGCCGCCGTCGCGCCGACGCGCGGGGCCAGCGTCGACGGCAGCAGCGCGCCTTCGCGCGCCGCCGTGGTGATTTCGGGCGGCGGCGTCATCGGCTTCTCGAGCTCCGGATCCTCCGCTTGCGCCCGCGCGCCCGCGCCGATCGCCATCATGACTGCAAACGTGATTCGCCCGGACATCGTCATTGCTCCACCTCTGTTGATGGCCGGGCGAGCCTAATCCGTGAGCGAATTGAAATCGAGCCCGGAGATGGCCCGCGGAGCTCGGCGAACGTTGCCGCTCGCAAGGTTTGCCCTCACCCCGACCCTCTCCCGCAAGAGGGAGAGGGGGATCAGATCCGTTCCCCTCATGTCCCCTCGCCCCGCGAAGCGGCAACGTGGATAGAGGGTTAGGGAGAGGGGCGCTCGCCCTCAGTGGCCGATTTCGGGGGTGGGCGTGGAGGTGGGGGTTGGTTTGGCGGCCGCCGCGGGCTGGGGGATCGCCTCGGCCGTGACGCTGGTCGGCTTGTCCCACTCGAACGCCGGGAGGCGCGGGCTCGACTGCGGCCGGATCAGCATCAGCACCGCCGGCAGCACCACCACCGCCGTCACCAGGCAGGTCACCTCGCCCAGCACCGCCAGCACGCCGAACAGGAACAGGCCGACGTTCTTCGCCACCAGCAGCGACGAGTAGCCGACGATGGTCGTGAACGAGCAGAGCGCCACCGCGCCGCCCGTCCCGCGCACCGCCGCCGCCACGCTGCGCCCGCCGTCGCGCAGGTAGCGCGCCATCACGTTGACCGCGTAGTCGACGCCGATGCCGAACGTGATCGGGAAGGCGATGAAGTTGACGAAGTTGATCTTGATGCCCGCGCGCATCGACAGGCCGAGCAGCCACAGCACGCCGATGACCAGCGATCCGATCACGAACGGCGTCGCGATGCCCCACCGGAACAGCAGCAGCACCGTCAGCGCCACGCCCGCGAACGCCAGCCCCGACGCCAGCGGGCCGTCATGCTCCATCGACGCGATGATGTCCGACGACAGCGTCGGCCCGCCCGCCACGCGCGCCGGCCGCCCCCCCATCGCCACCGGCGCCTCCGCCGCCTTGCGCAGCTCCTGCACGAAGGTGGTGATGGTCTCGCCCCGCCACCAGGTGGTGGCCGGGTTCGGGTAGACCAGGATCGCGCGCCCCACCGAGCCGTCGCGCTCGCGCAGGCCGCGCGTCAGCACGTCGGGCACCTCCTCGGGGCGGATGCTGAATTGCCGATCCGCCTCGGCCGCCGGCACGCCCGGACGCCCGATCAGCCGCTCCAGCTTGTCGCGATCGCCCGCCGACATGCTGTCGCGGATGTTGGCGGTCAGCTTGCGCCGGATGACGTGCACCTCGTCGGCCTTCTCGGCAGCGTCGGGCGGCACCAGGTCGTCGTAGCTCCGGATCGACGCGATCATGTCGGAGAGCGGCGGCCCCGCCGCCCGCAGCCGCGCCTCGACGGCGTGCGCCTCGGCCTGGCTGTCGGTCAGGATGGCGGTCGGCGTCAGGTAGCGGTGCAGGAGCACGTCCATCTTCTTGCCCCAGTAGCCTTCGCCCGACACCCAGGTGTCGTGCCGCCGCAGCCGCGAGAAGTCGTACTCCAGCTGATCGCGCCCGAAGTGGCGCACCTCCCAGGCGGCCAGCAGCGTCACGATCGCCGCGCCCGCCGCGAACAGGCGCGGCTTCGCCGCCACCGCGCGCGCCACCGCCGTCATCACCCCGCGCGCCTGCACCCGCTTGCGCGGCGCGAAGCGGCCGCGGTCCAGCCAGGCCAGCAGCGGCGGCATCAGGAAGTACGTGGCCAGCCAGGCGAGCACCATCCCCAGCCCGCCGATGACGCCGAACTGGCGGAAGCCGCGGAACTGCATCGCCACCAGCGACGCGTAGGCGACGCCGGCGGCCAGCGCCGCGGACAGCGTCCCCTTGCGCGTCGCCCACAGCGCGGTCGCCAGCGCGTCCTCGACCGTCTCGCCTTGACGGCGCGCCTCCACGTAGCGCGCCAGCTGGATGATGCCGAAGTTGATGCCGTTGCCGACGATGATCGACCCGAGGAACGCCGTGTTGGAGTTCAGCTCGGTGATGCCGAACGGCGGCAGGCTGGCCAGCGCGAACGCGTAGACGGTGCCGACCGCCAGCGGCAGGAACAGGGCCGGCACGCTGCGCGTCCAGCCGTAGAACAGCACGATCGCCAGCAGCACCAGGCCGATCACCATCACCGACGACACGGTCAGGTCCTCGACCAGCGCCGCGGTCTCCTCGGCCGAGATGGCGACGTCGCCCGTGAAGCCGACCTTCATCCCGGGCGCGTAGCGGTCGGTCCCGCCCAGCGCCTTCATGTCGGCGCGCACGCGCTCGATCAGCGCGGACGACTGGGCCGCGCTGGTCGAGAAGCCGCCCACCTCGATCAGCATCAGGGTGACGCCCAGCTTGTTGCTGGAGAACCGCGTCCCCTCCAGCGCCGAGCCGCCGAACTCGGTCGAGTACTTCTTCTCGATGTCCGAGAAGTCCAGCGACGGCGCCGGCTCCTTGTCGTCGAGCAGCGTGCCCGTCTCCTTGGCGTACTCCCAGTGCAGCCGGTCCTCGATGCGCTGGCGGATCGTCTTCAGGTCCTCGAGGTCGAGCAGCGCGGCGGCGTGGCTCTCGACGAAGGCGCGCTCGGCGGCGAAGCCGGTGCGCACGTCGCTCACCTGGTTCTGCGGGTACTGGCGGACGCGCGCCGACAGGTCGTCGAGGAAGCGCTCGCCCGCCGCGAGGCGCTCGGGGCTGCCGACGTCGACCAGCACGCCCAGGTACTGCAGGCCGGCCATGCGGTGGCGAAGCTCATCGAGGGCGACCACGCTGGGCGCCGAGCGCGGCAGCAGCTCCTCTATCTCGCTGCGTAAGTGTCGATACAGGGTCGCGGTTCGCCAGCTGGCGGGGATCGCCAGCAGCAGGGCGACGATCCAGAGCAGCTTCCCGTGCCGCACCGTCCACGCGACGAAACGACGGGTGAAGGCTCCTGGCGCGTTGGCGGGTTCCGGTGACACGTCGAGAGGCGGCTCATGATAGCCGACGAAGTCAATCGGCGCGCGTGCTTGAGCCCACAAATGCGATATGGTGTGCGGTCCGATGGGCTTCGTTCCCGACCGCGCTGGTTTCCTCGACCTGGCCCGACGGGGCCGGCTCGCCTTCGTCTACAAGGAGGTGCTGGCCGACACCGACACGCCCGTGTCGGCGTACGCCAAGCTGGGGCGGGGGCCGTATTCGTTCTTGCTCGAGAGCGTCGTCGGCGGCGACAAGTGGGCCGCGTACAGCTTCGCGGGCGTGCGCCCGCGCGCGGTGATCCGCGCGCGCGGGACGTCCGTCGAGATCCTGCAGCCGACCGACGACGGCGGCTTTCGCCTCGGCGAGCGCGTGACCGCGGCCGAGCCGCTGCGCTTCGTCGACGACTACCTGGCGAAGCTGACGCCGGCGGTGCCGCCCGGGTTGCCGCGCTTCTTCGGCGGCGCGGTCGGCTGGCTGGGCTACGACATCGTCCGCAGCTTCGAGCGCCTGCCGGGCACGAAGCCCGACGACCTGGGCCTTCCCGAGCTCTGCTTCGCGGTGACCGACACCGTCGTCGTGTTCGACAACCTGCGCGGCACGGTGAAGGTCGTCGCGTCGGTCGACGTCGGTGACGGCGGCGGTTCGGTCGATCCGGGACGCGCGTACGACGACGCCTGCACGCGCATCGAGGCGGTGCTCGAGCGGCTGGCGCGGCCGGCGCCGCCGCTGCGCCAGCTTGATCCAACGCTGCGCTGGGCGCCGGTGCTGGGCGACGCGCCGCCGCCGCCGACCTCGACGGTCACCCGCGAGGCCTTCGAGGCGGGCGTGCGCCGCATCCAGGAGTACATCCTGGCGGGCGACGCGTTCCAGGTCGTCTACTCGCAGCGCTTCCAGGTGCCGCGCGGCGACGTCGACCCGTTCGACGTCTATCGGGCGCTGCGGGTGATCAACCCGTCGCCGTACATGTATCACCTCGAGTTTCCCGAGGCGGTCGTCACCGGCGCGTCGCCGGAGGTGCTGGTGCGGCTGGACGGCGGCGAGGTCGAGGTGCGGCCGATCGCGGGCACACGGCGGCGCGGCGCCAACGCCGAGGAGGACGCGGCGCTGGAGACCGAGCTCAAGAACGACCCA
>DATBHU010000599.1:0-13579 GCA_036557265.1 Polyangia bacterium | reverse complement strand
CGACCAACCACCTCGACGCCGAGAGCGTCGCCTGGCTCGAGCACCACCTGCACGAGTACCCGGGGACGATCGTCGCGGTCACGCACGATCGCTACTTCCTCGACAACGTGGCGGGCTGGATCCTCGAGCTGGATCGGGGCGCCGGCATCCCCTGGGAGGGGAACTACTCGTCCTGGCTGGACCAGAAGCGGAAGCGCCTGGAAGGTGAGGAGAAGGCCGAGTCGGCGCGGCAGCGGACGCTCGCGCGCGAGCTCGAGTGGGTGCGCGCGTCGCCGCGCGCGCGCCAGGCGAAGTCGAAGGCGCGCCTCGCCGCGTACGAGCAGCTGCTCGCCGAGGAGACGCAGAAGCGCGACGAGGCGGTCGAGATCAGCATCCCGCCCGGGCCGCGCCTGGGCGACGTGGTCGTGAAGGCCGAGAAGCTGAGCAAGGCCTACGGCGACAAGCTGCTGTTCGACGAGCTGACCTTCAACCTGCCGCGCGGCGGGATCGTCGGCGTCATCGGTGCGAACGGCGCCGGCAAGACCACGCTGTTCCGCATGATCACGGGCCAGGAGAAGCCGGACGGCGGCGCGCTGCGCGTCGGCGAGACCGTCAAGCTGGCCTACGTCGATCAGAGCCGCGACACGCTGGACGGCAACAAGACCGCCTTCGACGAGATCGCGCAGGGCGCGGAGATCCTCGAGATCGGCAAGCGCAAGGTCCCTGCCCGCGCCTACGTCGCCGGTTTCAACTTCAAGGGGACCGACCAGCAGAAGCGCGTGAAGGATCTGTCAGGCGGCGAGCGCAACCGCGTTCACCTCGCCAAGCTGCTGCGCTCGGGCGGCAACGTGCTGTTGCTCGACGAGCCGACCAACGATCTCGACGTCGACACGCTGCGCGCGCTGGAGGATGCCCTGCTGGCGTTCGCGGGCTGCGTGGTCGTCATCAGCCACGATCGCTGGTTCCTCGACCGCATCGCCACCCACATGCTGGCGTTCGAGGGCGACAGCCAGGTGGTCTGGTTCGAGGGCAACTACCAGGACTACGAAGCGGACCGGCGGCGGCGCCTGGGCGCGGCGGCGGACCAGCCGCACCGGATCCACTACAAGAAGCTCATTCATTAGACCGGGTGGCGAATCGCGATCCCGGCGGGCGGGATCGCGATACTATCGAGCCATGATCTCGTACGAAGACCTGGACCGTGCGCTCGCCCGGTGGAAGGGGCGTTCGAAGGGCGGCGTCGTCGAGGCGCCGGCGGCGTCCGTCGACAGCCAGGCCACGCCGCTGCCGATCCGCGCCGAGGAGCTCGGCAGCATTCCCAACACCGTGTCGCCGATCCCCGGGGACTCGACCGGCGAGATCAACGCCGACGACCTCGAGACGTACGACGAAGCGGAGTAGCGCGGCGGGGCTCGCCTCTCGCAAGGCCTGCCCTCACCCCGACCACTCTCCCGCAAGCGGGAGAGGGAGATCTGAACCCAGACCCGCTCCTTTTCAGGTCCCCTCGCCCCGCGAAGCGGCGCTGTGGATAGAGGGTTAGGGAGAGGGGTCCGAAGTAGCCGGGGAATCAGAAGTAAATCCGCACCCCCAGCCCGCCTTCTATCTCGAACCAGAATCCCGGTACCAGCACGAAGGACGGCGCGATCTCGAAGAACACTTCGAGAAAGCCGGGGTTGTTGAACATCAGGTCGAGGCCGATCGGCGCGCGCGCCATCAGGTCGATGCAGTTGTTGCCGCAGTCGCCCCACCAGACGATGCGACCGCCGCCGCCGACGTGCCAGTCGAGCTGAGCCTGACCGCGCACGATGTTGGACTGCCAGAGGTAGTCCATGTTGAACGTGCCGTTGCTGTAGCCGTACCGGGCGCAGGTCTGGTTGTCGAAGCAGCGGTTGTTGAAGCCGTAGCCCCAGAAGCCGAGCCCGAAGTCGAGCGCATTGGTAGGCGCGATCCACCACTTCGCGGTAAGACCGGTGGGGTCGCCGATGACGAGGCCCAGACCGAACTTTCGCCCGTACCCCACCTCCGTCGCCTGCGCCGACCTCGACACCGCCGCGAACAACGACATCGCTACCAACGCAGTCAGAAGTGCTCTTTTCATCCGGCTATAGTACGCACGAAAGCATTTTCGGCGACAAATTCTCGCCCCGCGCGCGCGTCGCGCGCGTCGCGTTCGTGACCGCGCGTCGCATTGTGCGGCGCGCAGCTCGCCTCGCAATTTTCGCGTCGCTCGCGGTGTTCGCGGCGTGCCATCGCGCGGCGCCGATGTCGGCCGCCGGCGACGCCGCGCCGCCGCCGTCGGCGCAGAACCCACACGTGCCGCCCGTGTCGCGACAGCGTGCGCATCTCACGTCGGCCGCGGACGCGTTACCCGCATTGTCGGAGCTTCCGCCCGAGCGGCGCGCGATCCAGATCGTCGCCGCCAGCGAACGCAGCGATGACGGCGAAGAACGGCAAGAAGAACGGCAGGTCGACGCCGATGCGGCGCGCGCGCGCGGGCTGACGATCGTCGATCTCTCCGACGCGTGGGCGCCGTCCGTGCTCGACGGCGCGAGCTACCGCGCGGTGTTCACCGCGCTGGCCGCCGATCGCGGCGACGGCGACGGCCAGCCGCTCGCCGCGGGCGAACGAAATTACCTGGAGCTGTACGGCATCCCGCCCGCGCTGTCGGTGCTGCGCCGGCGCTTCCTGACCGACGCCGCGGGCGCCTGCGCGGGCGCGTACGACGCGGACACGCTGCTGGCGGTGGATCAGATCCGCACCTGGGGCGCCAGCACGGAGCAGAAGGAGCTGGCCCGCCACCGCGCGCGCGCGACCCGCCTGCAGGCGGCGCGCACGGCGGCCGGCGCCGACAGCCTGCAAGCGCTCGCCGACGGCGCGGACGCGCGCGTCGCGCGCGACGCGAAGGAGCACCTGCGCTTCGACGCCGAGCGCCTCGCCTTCGCAGAGGTGGAGAAGCGGCTCGCCTGCGGCGGGATGATGGACCCGCGCAAGCACAAGCCGGGCGCCTACGACACCGAGATGCGCACGGCGATGCTCGACTTCCAGCAGAAGCAGGCGGTGATGGACCAGGCCGACATCAAGCGCGCCACGCTGGAGGCGCTGGCGCGCCCGCCGCTGGAGAACGATCTCCTCGCGCTCGAGCGCGTGCTGACCGAGCGGGCCATGCACGCCGCCGGCTTCATCGAGGACGGCAGCGTCGGCGACTCGATCTCCGATCCGGCGTACCCGACCTACCTGGGCGCCGACGGCACGCGCCACCGCGTCCCCGATCTGGCGAGCGCCGCGCGCCAGGCGACGCTCGACGCGCTCGGCATCGCCACCGCCGACGACGCGGTGGCGTTCTTCCGCCGCCACGCGCGCGCCGACTTCGCCTGGCTGAAGGTGGCGGTCCGCCTGCCGCCGCCACCCGAGTACTACGGCCGCGCCATGGATCTCTCGGTCGAGATCGATCGCGGCGACGTCTGGTACGACTTCCCGTTCGACGCGGCCGGCGTGCGCCAGCCGCAGCCGCGCGAGCGCTTCCCGCAGCTGACCCTGTACGTGAAGTGGCGGGGCGAGCGGGTGCCGCTGGTGCGCTGGCGGACCACCGTGGGCGGCTGGCGCGCCGAGCTGGCCAGCGACGGGCAGGAGTACTTCCGCTTCAAGGGCTCCGACGTCGGCCCGCGCGTCTGGCGGCACATCGTGACGGCGCCGGTCTGGATCCCGCCGCCGAGCTCGCCGCTCGGCTCGATGGTGAAGGAGAAGCGCGTCGGCGGAACCTACGTGCGCGTCACCAACTACGACGAGACCGGTCCCGGGTTCCTGTCGGCGTACGGGATGGTCGCCGCGATCCACGAGGAGATGCGCCGGACGCCGGACGGCGTCCGCTACTTCGACAACGGCATCCGCACGCACGGCTCGTTCGACTACCCGTCGCTGCGCGGGCGCTTCTCGCACGGCTGCCATCGCCTCTACAACCTGTCGGCGATGCGCCTCTTCAGCTTCGTCCTCGACCACCGCAAGTCGCGCGTCGTCGGACCGGTGGCGGCCGGCTACCGGCGCGCGTTCTATTCGCGCGGCGAGGTGTTCGAGATGCGGCTCCCGAACCGCGGCTTCTATCGCGAGCTGGAGCCGCCCATCCCCGTCGAGGTGCTGGAGGGCCGCATCAAGGGGACGCTGCAGAAGCCGATCGCCGGCTACGTCCCGAAGCCGGGGGTCAAGTACGTGGCGCGCCGCCCGCCGGCCGCCTCCGAGACGCCCGAGGACCGGGCGGGAGGCGATTCGCCGTGAGGGCGGCCGACGGGACGGCGGTGCTCGGCGCGTTGCTGGCGCTCGCGCTGGCGGCGCCCGCGTGCTCGTCGTCGGGGCGCGGCGGCGCGTCGCCCGTCGCCGTGCCGGCCGCCGACGTCGACGGTCCGCCCGCCGGCCCGCCCGCCGCGGCGGCCCCGGCCGCCGTCCCGCTGCCCGACGATCTCGAGCCGGCGCCCGCCGCCAATGTCGACGGTGGGCCGGACGCCGGCACCGTCACCATCAAGCTGCTGGCCGATGCGCGCCGGCAGGCGCGCGTGACGTGGGGGCGCAAGGATCTCGGCGTCGCGCCGCTGGAGATCGTGCGCCCGCGCGGGAGCGCGCCGCTGGACCTAACGGTCCAAGCGCCCGGGTGTCTGCCGCTCCACACCCGCGTTTTCACCGATCGCGATGACACGCTGTCGCTACGCCTGTACACCGAACGGGACGCGATTGCGCTGCCCGGCTATTCCCCCGAAGCGGCTCCGACCCCATCTTCCCCGACCAAAACGCGTCGCCAGAATTGAAAGAAGCCGGCCCCCGACGGCGGTTTTTGCTTTCAAGTTGACCGCGTTTCACCCACAATGCCGGCAATTTTCTCGTACTCGTAAAAGGAGAGCACGCCCATGGCCAAGCCGATGTCGAAGTCGGATCTGATTTCCAAACTCGCCGAGGAGCATGCCGACAAGCTGTCCCGCAAGGACGTCAAGTCGGTTCTCGAGTCGCTGGCCTCGGTCGGCTACAAGGAGCTGAAGAAGACCGGCGTGTTCCTGCTGCCTGGCTTCGCGAAGTTCGTCGTCATCAAGAAGCCGGCCACCAAGGAGCGGAAGGGCATCAACCCGTTCACGAAGGAGCCGACGGTCTTCAAGGCGAAGCCGGCCCGCAAGGTGCTGAAGGCGCGCCCGGTCAAGGCCGCCAAAGACGCGCTGTAGTCGTCGTCGTCCCGGCCAAAAACCAGGGATCGACCGACTAGCCGCGCGCCGGCATTTGGCGCGCATTATATTTCGCGGGCATGGACGGGCTCGCGCGCCGATACCAGGAGGTTCGCCGTCAGACGGACCTCCTGGCGCAGCCGCTTTCCGCAGAGGACTGCCAGGTGCAGTCGATGCCGGACGCGAGCCCGACCAAGTGGCACCTCGCGCACACATCGTGGTTCTTCGACACGTTCGTGCTCGCGGGCGCGTCCGCGGGCGACGGCGCGCCGCTGCAGCCGTCGTTCGACTACCTCTTCAATTCCTATTACGAGGCCGTCGGCCCGCGCCATCCGCGCGGGGCGCGCGGCCTGCTGTCGCGGCCGTCGCTGGACGAGGTCAGGCAGTATCGCCGGCGCGTCGACGACGCGGTGCTCGAGCGCATCGAGCGCGGCCCCAGCGATGAGGCGCGCGCTCGCATCGTGCTCGGCCTCCATCACGAGCAGCAGCATCAGGAGCTGATCCTGACCGACATCAAGCACCTGCTCGGCGGTCATCCGGACGCGCCCGCCTACCGTTCCGGCGGCGCGCCCGCCGCGGAGGTGGCGGCGCCGGCCCCGCGGGGGGCCGCGGCGGCGCTGGACTGGATCGCGCGGCCGGGCGGCGTCACCGAGATCGGCGTCGCCGCGCCGGGACCGGACGGCGAGCCGTTCGCGTTCGACAACGAGAGCCCTCGCCACCAGGTGCTGCTGCGGCCCTACCTGCTCGCGTCGCGCCTGGTGACGTGCGGTGAGTACCGCGCGTTCATGCGCGACGGCGGCTACCGCCGGCCCGAGCTGTGGCTGTCGGACGGGTGGGCCGAGGTGACGGCGGCGGGCCAGGACCGGCCCCTCTACTGGCGCGCGGGCGACGGCGCGGAGGTCGAGACCATCTACACGCTCGACGGCGCCCGCCCGATCGCGGACGACGAGCCGGTCGTGCACGTCAGCTACTACGAAGCCGACGCCTACGCGCGCTGGGCGGGCGCGCGGCTGCCGACGGAGGCCGAGTGGGAGGCGGCGGCGTCGTCGGTGCCCGCGCGCGCCGACGACAACCTGGCCGACGCGCAGGCCTTCCATCCGCGCGCGCCCCGCGTGGAGGGCGCGCCCCGCGCCGCCGCCGGCGGGGGCGGGCTGCGCCAGCTCTACGGAGACGCCTGGGAGTGGACGCAGAGCGCCTACGGACCCTACCCGGGCTATCGGCCCGCCGCGGGCGCGCTCGGCGAGTACAACGGCAAGTTCATGTGCAGCCAGCTCGTGCTGCGCGGGGGCTCGTGCGCGACGCCGCGCAGCCACATCCGGGCGAGCTATCGCAACTTCTTTCCGGCGGGGGCGCGCTGGCAGTTCAGCGGCGTCCGCCTGGCGCGTGACGCGTGAAGAGCGCGCCGGCCACGCGCGACGCGTACGCGGCGACCCGCCAGACGGCGGCGCGAGCGCTGCTCGAGAGCTCGACGCTGGACGCGGCGGTGGCGGAGATCCTGCGCGCCATCTCGACCGACCTGGGCTGGCCGCTCGCGATCTACTGGATCGCGGGGCCCGACGACCGCAGCCTGCGCTGCCGATCGATCTGGGCGTCGGAGGAGCTGAAGCGCGCCGACGTCGTGGAGGCGTCGCGCGTGGGCGTCATCGCGGAGGGCGCGCCAGACGATCCAGCCGGGCGCGCCTTCGAGAGCCGGGAGCCGATCTGGATCGAGGCCCTCGCCGCGGCGGGCAGCGGGGCGGCCGCGGGGACGCGGGTCGGGCTGGCGCGGGCGGCCGGGCTGACGTCGGTGGTGGCGTTTCCGATCGGGGATCGCGCGGGGGCCGTCGGCGCCATCGAGCTGTATTCGCTGCGATCGCGGGCGGTGGACGAGGCGCTGCTCGCCCTGATGGCGGAGGTCGGCCACGAGATCTGCGAGGTGTTCCGGCGCGCCGAGGCGCAGGCGATCGCGCTGGAGGAGGTGGCGCGGTCGCGCGACGAGTTGGATCAGGTGCTGGCGGTGCTCCCCGACGGCGTCACCGTGTTCGACGCCGACGGCCGCATGATCTACGCGAACGACGCCGCCGCGCGCGCCACCGGGTTCGCCTCGGGCGCCGAGATGCTGCACGCGTCGCGCGACGAGATCGTGCGCCGCTTCCAGTTCTGGGACGAGACCGGCCAGCGCGTTCCGCACGAGGAGCTGCCGGCCGTCCACGCGCTGCGGGGGCGGCGCTCCAAGAAGCTGGTGCGCTACCAGTCCCACGACGGCCTGGTGGATCGGTGGGCGACGCTGGAGGCGGTTCCGATCACCGGAGAGCGCGGGCGGGTCCGCCGCGTGGTTCACGTGATCCACGACGTCACCAACCAGCACCGGGTCGAGACGGACAACGTGCGCCTGGTGGGCGAGGCCCAGGAGGCGCTGCGCGCGCGCGAGGACCTGCTGGCGATCGTGTCGCACGATCTGCGCAACCCGCTGGGGGTGGTGCTGGCGTCGACGTCGCTGCTGCTCAAGGCCAACCTGCCGCCCGACAAGCAGGATCGGGCGCGCCGGCAGGTCGAGGCGATCCAGCGCGCGGGCAACCGCATGAACCGGCTGATCCGCGATCTGCTCGACTTCGCCAGCATCCAGGCGGGCCGGCTGTCGGTCAGCGTGCGCCCGCAAGACGTCGCCGCCATGGTGGCCGAGGTGATGGAGGTGACGGAGCCGCTCGCCGCGGCGAAGTCGCTGCGGCTGGTGTCGGAGGTCGCCTCGGGTCTGGCCATCCGCTGCGATCACGACCGCGTCATCCAGCTGTTCTCGAACCTGATCGGCAACGCCATCAAGTTCACCCCCGACGGCGGCACCATCACCGTGCGCGCGTCCGCCGAGGCCGACGTGGTGCGGTTCGCGGTGGTCGACACGGGGCCGGGCATATCGGCCGCCGAGCTGCCGCACGTCTTCGATCGCTACTACCAGGCCCAGCGCAAGAACCGCGACGGCATCGGCCTGGGGCTGTCGATCGCGCGGGGCATCGTCGAGGCGCACAGCGGGCGCATCTGGGTGGAGAGCGAGGAGGGGACGGGCAGCACCTTCTTCTTCACGCTGCCGCACGGCGAGCCGGCCCCGAAGGAGAAGGAGAAGTAGAGGGGCCTCGGGAGGGCACCGGATTCGACCGCAAGCGGGGGCGGACAAGCCGGCCCCGCGGCCCTATACTCCGGCCCGAAAAGGCGTACCACGCACATGCCCAACGGTCTCGACGCGAAGGTGAACGGTTCTGGGGCGCCCCGCAAAGCTGGTGAGGCGTCCTCTCTCGCATCCTCGAACGGCGCGGCGGCAGCCGCGCGCGCATCAGGCGACGGCGACGCCGCGCTGGCGGAGCTGGCGATCGCGAACCTGCCGTTCGTCGAGGAGCTGTACTTCCAGTACCTCGACGATCCGGCCAGCGTCGAGCCGGCCTGGCGCCGCACCTTCGAGGGGCTCAACGGCGCCGGCAACGGCGCGATGTCCGCGCTGGTGCCGCCGACCACCTTCCGGCGCAGCATCTTCGCGACCACCGCGCCCGCCACCGCCAGCGTGGGCGTCACGGGCAACCGCATCTCGGTCCGGCTGCTGTCCGAGCGCGTGCAGCGCCTGGTCGAGGGCTACCGCGAGCTCGGCCACCTGACCGCGAACCTGGATCCGCTCGGGCTGGTGCGGCGCAAGCTGCCGCCCATCGCGCTGGAGGACTTCGGCCTGGCCGACGAGGACCTGGACCTGGTGTTCAGCAGCGAGAACGTCGCCGGCCCGGACCGCACCACGCTGCGCGAGCTGGTCGGCCTGCTGCGCGAGACCTACAGCCACACCATCGGCGTCGAGCTGGCCCACCTGCACGACGTCGAGCTGCGCTCGTGGCTGCAGAACCGGATGGAGTCGACGCGCAACCGGCTGGCGCTGACGCGCGCCGATCGGCTCCGGATCCTGGACCAGGTGATCGGCGCCGAGGTGCTCGAGCAGTTCCTGCAGAACAAGTTCCTCGGCTACAAGCGCTTCTCGCTGGAGGGCGCCGAGAGCCTGATCCCGCTGCTGGAGCGCCTGATCGAGCGCGCCGCGCGTTCGAACGTCGTCGAGATCGTCATCGGCATGGCCCACCGCGGGCGGCTGAACGTGCTGGCCAACGTGCTGCAGAAGCCGGCCTCGGAGATCTTCGCCGAGTTCCAGGACAAGGTCGATCCCAACGATCCGGGGACCGGCGGCGACGTGAAGTACCACCTCGGCTTTTCCATCGATCGCACCTTCGGTCCGGCCGCCGGCGATCCGGCCACCCACAAGGTGCACGTCTCGCTCGCCTTCAACCCGAGCCACCTCGAGTGGGTGAACACGGTGGTGCAGGGGCGCGTGCGCGCCAAGCAGGACCGCGTCGCCGACACGGGGCGGACGCGCTGCCTGCCGCTGCTGATCCACGGCGACGCGGCGTTCGCCGGCCAGGGGATCGTCGCCGAGTCGCTGAACATGTCGGAGCTGGACGGCTACCGCGTGGGCGGCACGGTGCACATCATCGTCAACAACCAGGTCGGCTTCACGACCTCGCCGCGCGACGCGAAGTCGACGACCTACGCGACCGACGTCGCGCGCATGCTGCAGATCCCGATCTTCCACGTCAACGGCGAGGATCCGGAGGCGGTGTCGCAGGTGGTCGATCTGGCGGTCGACTTCCGCCAGCGCTTCCACCGCGACGCGATCATCGAGCTGTGGTCCTACCGCAAGCTCGGACACAACGAGGGCGACGAGCCGTCCTACACGCAGCCGGTCATGTACCGCACCATCGCGGCCAAGCCGTCGATCCGGATGGCGTACCTGGCCCACGATGCCGCCAACCCGGTCCCCGGCGAGCCGGCCATCACCGTGGAAGAGACCGACGCCATCGCGGCGGCCAAGCGGCACGCCCTGGACGCGCAGCTGGAGATCGCGACCAAGCTGCAGACGCCGCCCCGCCCCAGCACGTTCGCGGGCGCCTGGGCGACGATCAAGGGTGGCCCCGACGCGCTGGTGCCGGAGGTCCCGACCGCCGCGTCGCCGTCGGAGATCCAGGAGGCGACGCGCGCGATCTCGACGGTGCCCGCCGACTTCCACGTCCACCCGAAGCTGAAGGCGGTGGTGATCGAGGGCCGCGCCGCGATGGGCGCGGGCGAGAAGCCGATCGACTGGGGCATGGGCGAGGCGCTCGCGTTCGGGACGCTGCTGGCGCAGGGGGTGCGGGTGCGGCTGTCGGGGCAGGACGCGCGGCGCGGGACGTTCAGCCACCGGCACGCCGTTCTGATCGACTACAACGACGGCCACGAGTACACGCCGCTCGCGCACGTGCGCGACAAGCAGGGGACGTTCGAGGTGCGCGACAGCCCGCTGTCCGAGGGCGGCGTGCTCGGGTTCGACTACGGCTACAGCCTGGACATGCCGGAGGGGCTGACGATCTGGGAGGCGCAGTTCGGCGACTTCGTCAACGCCGCCCAGGTGATCATCGACCAGTTCCTCTGCTCGTCGGAGGCGAAGTGGCACCGGGTGAGCGGCCTGGTGATGCTGCTGCCGCACGGCATGGAGGGGCAGGGGCCCGAGCACTCGAACGCGCGCCTCGACCGCTTCCTCAACCTGTGCGTCAACGACAACATGCAGGTCTGCAACCTGACCACGCCGGCGCAGTACTTCCACGCGCTCCGGCGGCAGGTGCTGCGCCCCTACCGCAAGCCGCTGATCATCATGTCGCCCAAGAGCCTGCTGCGCTCACCGGCGGCGACCTCGGCGCTGGCGGACTTCACGAGCGGTTCCTTCCACCACATCATCCCGGACGGCGCCGGGCGGGGGCAGAAGGAGGCGCCGCCCGATCCCAAGCGGGTCAAGCGGGTCCTGCTCTGCACCGGCAAGGTCTATTACGATCTGATCGCCACGCGCGAGGAACGCGGCTACGATGACGTCGCCATCGTGCGGGTCGAACAGCTCTATCCCCTTCGCAAGGACGATCTCCTGGAGGTGCTGTCGGTCTACGCCGACGGGACGCCGGTCGTCTGGGTCCAGGAAGAGCCGAAGAACATGGGCGCCTGGGCGTACATGAACCGCGAGCTGCAGGGGCTGCTGGCGGGATCGTTCCACTGGTCATGCGTCAGCCGGCCGCTGTCGGCCAGCCCGGCGACGGGATCGACCAAGCGACACGCGCTGGAGCAAGCGCGCATCATGGCCGACGCGTTCGGGAAAGGAACCTAGGTCCATGGCGCTCACGTTGCGCGTCCCCGCGCTGGGGGAATCGATCCGCGAGGCGACGCTGGGCGCGTGGAAGCGCGCCGAGGGTGACGAGGTGGCGGCCGACGAGCCGCTGGTGGAAGTCGAGAGCGAGAAGGCGACGCTGGAGGTGCCGTCGCCCGGCGCCGGCGTGCTGCGCAAGATCCTGCGCCAGAGCGGCGAGACGGTGGCGGTGGGCGACGTGATCGCCGAGATCGATCAGATCAGCGCGGGCGCATCGCCGCCGGCGCCTCCGGTCGCAGCCTCGTCGTCGTCGAACGGCGGCGCCCTCCGCGCCGCGCCGTCGGCGCGCAAGGCCATGGCCGAGAGCGGCCTGGCGCCCGAGGACGTCAAGGGCAGCGGGCGCGGGGGACGCATCTCGAAGCAGGACGTGGACCGGACGCTGCAGGCGCGCGCGGAGACGCGGGTGCCGCGCGCCGAGATCACGGAGATCACGCCGCCGCCGCCGCGCCCGCCCGAGTCGCCGGAGCTGCCTCCGATCGCTTCTCGGCAGGTTCCTCCGGCCGCTTCGCGGCCGGTTGCGCCGCCCGAGCCGCGGCCGGCGCCGGCCGTCGACTACGCGCGCGAGCGGGTGGTGCCGATGTCGCCGCTGCGTCGGACGGTGGCCCGCCGCCTGGTCGAGGCCCAGCACAGCGCCGCCATCCTGACGACCTTCAACGAGATCGACATGACCAACGTGCTCGCCCTTCGCGAGCGCTACCAGGATCGCTTCGTCAAGGCCCACGGCATCAAGCTCGGCTTCATGTCCTTCTTCGTGAAGGCCGCCGTCGAGGCGCTGAAGGCCTACCCGGCCGTCAACGGCGAGGTGCGCGGCACCGACATCATCTACAAGGATCACTACGACATCGGCGTCGCCGTGGGCGGCGGCAAGGGGCTGGTCGTGCCGGTGGTGCGCGACGCCGACCGCCTGGGGTTCGCCGAGGTCGAGGGCGCCATCGCCGACCTGGCCGCGCGCGCGCGCGACAACAAGCTGACGATGAAGGAGCTGGAAGGCGGCACCTTCACCATCTCGAACGGCGGCATCTACGGATCGCTGCTGTCGACGCCGATCCTGAACCCGCCCCAGAGCGGGATCCTGGGCCTGCACGCCATCCAGAAGCGGCCGATGGTGGTGGGCGACGCGGTGGTGGTGCGGCCGATGATGTACGTCGCGCTCTCCTACGATCACCGGCTGATCGACGGGCGCGAGGCGGTCCAGTTCCTCGTGCGCGTCAAGGAGTGCGTCGAGGATCCCGATCGCATCCTGATCGAGGTGTGACCTGCGGTCGCGTTCGGCGGGCGGCGTCGTCGCCTTCCTGTTGGTGGCGGCGGGGTGCGGTGGCGGCGCCAGTCTGCCCGACGATCAGCGCTGGACCTCCGAGCACTTCGTGTTTCACACGCGCAACGCCGAGCAGGCCGCGTGCGCGGACACCCTGACGCTGCTCGAGCAGCACTTCGCCACCATGCAGGCGTACCTCGGGTTCACCTGGCCCGAAGGACGCGTGATCGACTACTACAAGTTCGTCGACCGCGCCGACCTCGACAAGAACAGCGCCTGCGGCGGCGGCGCGCGCTGCACCTCCGCGTCGCAGATCCAGTCCGACAGCGTGTTCGATCCGCACGAGCTGATTCATGCCTATCTCGCCCCGACGGGCGAGCCGGGCGCGCTGATGGCCGAAGGCGCGGCGGTGGCGCTCGCCTGTCAGATGCCCGGGCGGACGCGCCCGGCGCTGCAGGCCGACGCCGTGCTCGGCCTCGCCGACACCAGCGCCGACCTGTACACCGCGGGCGGGTGGCTGGCCAGCTACCTGCTCGATCAATTCGGCCCCGCGCAGTTTCTCTCCCTCTACGGCCGCCTCGAGCCCGGGGCAGCGGCGGCGGAGATCGACGAGGCCTACGGGGACATCTACGGAATGTCGTTCGCCGACGTCTGGGCGGCGGCGACCGTCGACGACGTCTCACGCAACGTCTGCCGGTGGGAATGCTCGCAGCCCGCCATCGCGCTCGGCGGCGGCCCCGTCGATACGGCCGCGGGCGTCTGCGGACAGGGCAACGCCGAGCGGACGTTCACGGTCCCTGACGGCAACTTGATGGTCACCAGCGACAACGTCCCTTTCTTCGTCGGCGATTGTGGAAATCGCGCCAACCTGTCGCCCGCCGTCAGCGTGGGGCGCGCGGGCGCCGCCGACATCTATCACTT
>DATBHU010000598.1:0-6642 GCA_036557265.1 Polyangia bacterium | reverse complement strand
TGTTCGCGACGGATCGCACGGCGCGCGCGCTGGTGGTGGTCGACCCGCGGGCGCGCAAGATCGTCGGCCGGGCGCCGCTCGCCGGGGGGCCCGACTACATCCGCTACGTCGCCGCCACGCGCGAGCTGTGGGTGACGGAGCCCGGCGATTCGCGCATCGAGGTGTTCGCGCTGCCGCCGGCCGCGCAGGCGTTAAAGGACAAGGCGCCCGTGCCGGCGCACGCCGCCTTCATCGCCGTCCGCGGCGGGCCCGAATCGCTGGTGATCGACGGCAAGCGCGGCCGCGCCTACACGCACAAGTGGAAGCGCGAGACGGTGGCGGTCGACGTCCGCGCCCGCAAGATCGCCGCGACCTGGACCGCCGGCTGCGCCGCCCCGCGCGGCATCGCGCTCGACGAGGCGCGCGGGATCCTGCTGGTCGGCTGCGACGGCGGCGAAGCGACCGCGCTCGACGTCGACCACGACGGCAAGCTGCTGTCCGCCGCGAAGAGCGGCCGCGGCGTCGACATCATCGCCTACGACCCGGGCCGGCGGCGTCTCTACCTGCCCGGCGAGGAGAGCGCCACGCTGGGGATCTTCGACGTCGCGGAGCACGGCGCGCTGGCGCTGCGGGGCGCCGTGCCGACCGTCGCCGGCGCGCACTGCACGGCCACCGACGGCGCCGGAATCGTCTTCGTCTGCGACCCCGCGCGCGGCCGGCTGCTCGTGATTCACGACCCGTATTGAACGCCGCTTCTCTCGCGCGGGGTTTCGTGTACATGATCTGCCGTGGCGACAGCGAGACGCGGGGGCGGACGGGTGCGCGTCTGCGCCGCGTTTCTGGCCTGCTTCGCGCTGGTCGGCTGGGGCTGCGCGCGGGTCTGGGAGGCGCGCTTCGTCCGTCCGCCGCCGCCCATCGCGCTCGATCCGGACGCCAGGTTCGTCAAGTGCCACATGGCCGACGGAACGGTCTACGTGTTCGATCACTGGGCGCTCACGCAGGGGAGATGGCTGTACGGCACGGCGACGTACTACAGCGCCGGGCGGGACATTCTCCGGCGCGGTGACTTCAACCTCGACCTCGCCAGCGTCGCGCTGATCGAGACCAACCGGCCCCAGGACCTGCCCCGCGCGGGCTACGCCGTCGTCGGCGTGATCAGCGCGCTCGGGATCGGGCTGGGCGCGTACTGCGCCGCCTCGCCGAAGTCCTGCTTCGGGTCGTGTCCCACGTTCTACGCGTCGAACGGCCGCGGGATGGCCCTGCAGGCGGAAGGCTTTTCGGCCAGCATCGCGCGCTCGCTCGAGGAGACGGACGTCGACGCGCTGGCCAGCGACCACATCACCGGCGGCCCGTACGCCGTCGTCATGCGCAACGAGGCGTTCGAGACCCACTTCGTCGACAGCGTGCGCCTGCTCTCCGTGCCGCGGCGGCCGGGCCGCCGCGTGGTGCGCGCGGGCGGGACGTTCCTCGACGCGGGCGCGCCGCGCGCGCCGGCCACCTGCGCCGCCGGCGGCGCCGACTGCCGGCGGTTCGTCGCCGCGCTCGACGGCGACGAGCTGTCGAGCCGGGTCGATGCGACCGATCTCGCCGCCCGCGAGACGGTGACGCTGTCGTTCGCCGACGTCGCGGGCCGGCGCGCGCTGCTGCTGTCGGCGCGCAACACGTTCGTCAACACGTTCATCTACTACCAGCTGCTGGCGTTCATGGGCCGCAGCGCCAGCGACTGGCTGCTGACGCTCGAGCAGGGGGGAACGCGGGCGGGCGCGCGCCTGCGCGCGATGTCCGACCCGCTGGCACACATCACGGTGCGCGTCGAGGACGGGCGGGGTGGCTGGCGCGACGCGGGCACCTTCAGCGAGGTCGGTCCGATCGCCACCGACACGGAGGCGATTCCGCTGCCGGGCGCGGGCGTCGAGGGGCGGCCGCTGCGCATCCAGCTGGAGATGGCGAAGGGGAGCTTCCGGCTCGATCGCGCGGCGCTGGTCGGGCTGGGCGACGCGCTGACGCCGCGCCCGCTGGCTCCGGTCCGGGTGCGGGTGGTCGACGGGCACGGCGAGGCGGCGGCGGCGCGCGCCGCGCTGGCGCCCGGCGGCGATCACCTGGTGACCTATCCCGGCGACGCCTACGAGATCTCGTTCGAGCTGCCGCCCGGGCCGCAGCAGCTGTTCCTCGAGTCGCGCGGCTACTACTACGAGTGGATGCGGCGCGAATGGCTGACCGAGGAGGATCCCGGCGAGGTGCAGCGCTTCTTCGCGTCGCCGCGCGAGGCGTACCGGCGATGGGCGCCGGCGTTCGCGCGCATCGAGCCGGACATGGAGCGCGCCTTCTGGACCAGCCGATTCAGGCAGGGGCCGTGAGGCGCCGCCGCCCCGCCGCCCGGACCGGGGTCGTCGCCGCGCTGACCGCGCTGGCGACGGCGGCGGGCGGATGCTCGGTCAGCCTGGTCGACCGGACCAGCCGCGCGGGCGGGTTCGACGGCGCCAGCTACGTCTCGCGCGGGCAGTTCGTCTCGACCGACGACGTCCCGGTGCGCGGCCACTTCGTCCGCGTCACCCAGATGGGCGGGGGCGAGGTCGCCGGCGAGCTGATCGCCGCCGACCAGGACGAGATTGTGATCGCGCCGCCCCAGGGGAGCTGGGTCAGGATCCCGATCAGCCGCGCCCGGTCGATCTCGGTCGGGCTCGCGTCGCCGCAGGCGGGGGCGATGATGCTGATCTCGCTCGGGGCGATGCTGGCCGGGCTGGCCGGTCTGGCCAGCAATCCCGATCGCAGCTCGGTCAGCGCGTTCTTCGGCGGCTGGGGGGTGATCTGGCTGCCGTTCGGGCTGATCGTCGCGCTGCCGTCCGCGCTGGTGCTGCTCGCCACCGGCGACGGCACGCTGAGCAGCGCCACGATCGGCATGACCGCGCTGGTCCACGACCTGTATCAGTTCGCGCGCTTCCCCCAGGGCGAGCCGGCGCGGAAACGGAAGCCGCCGCCGTCGATCGCGCCGGCGCGCGCGCCCGCCGCTGTGCCGCCGGACCAGCCGATCGCGCCCCCGCCGTCAGGCCCGCCGGCCCCGTCCGCCGCGCCGCCGCCCCCCATCCAGACCGTTCCGCTGGTGGCGCCGCCCGCCGCAGCGCCGCCGTCCGGTTCCGCGAAGCCGAAGCCCGGGGCGCGGCCGCCGGTTCCCCCGGAGCCGGAGGACGACTCCGAGCCGGCCGTCGTGCCTTACTCGCCCGACGAGTCGTCGCCGCCGCCGAAGCGCTGAGCGACGCCCCGTTTCATTTCAGCGTGCCGCTCGATCACTTGCCGAGGCGCGCTTCCGGGCGGATCGGCTGGAACAGCTCGATCGGGTTGCCGGAGGGATCCTCGAGCAGCACCTGCTTGCCGCCCACGCCCGTGACCACGTCGTTCCGGAACTTCGCGCCCGCCTTGCGCAGGCGCGCGACCTCCGCGTCGATGTCGGCGACCTCGATGGCGAAGCGGTTCCACCCGCCCGGCCGCTGCGCCTGCCCGTCCGGCATCGGCTGGCCGCCGCCCGCGCTCGGATTCGGCGCGCTCAGCACCAGTCGGAGATCGCCGCGCGTCACCATCGCGAACGCCGGCGCCGGGTGCATCACCTCCTGAAAGCCGAGCTGCTCGCAGTAGAACTTCAGCGCCGCGTCGACGTCGGTGACGATGTATCGAACCTGGACCGTGGCCATCACGTGCCTCCCTTCGTCGTCGCGGCGATCGTAGCAAATCGAGACGCCCGCCGCGGCCGGCGCTCGCGCGGCATTGCGGCCTAGCCCTTGCTCCAGGGCGGGGTGACGTTGTTGGCGCGGGCGTAGGCGATCGACTGGCCGAGGTGCTCGTTCTGGTGGCCGTTGAGGGCCATCAGCACGGCGCGCGCGCTCATGTCGTGGCCGAAGAAGCTGACCTTCTTGTCGAGGTCGGCGTCGGGCATCGCCTTGACCGCGGCGCGGACGTGGTCGAACGACTTCTCGAGGATCTTCTTGATGGCGGCCTTGTCGGTCGTCTGCAGATCCCACTTGTCGTGCCCCATCGCGTAGCCGGAGTCGGCGGGCGGCTCCTTGCCGGTGATGATCTTGGTGAAGGTGTAGTTGCCGAACGCGACGTGCAGGTACGCCTCGCTGATCGATCGGACGCCGGCGGCGGGCCGCCACTTGAACTTGTCCTGCGGGGTCGCCTCCTCGAGCGACAGGAGCTTCTTCTCGACGTCGTCGAGCAGCTTGAGGTAGTCGTCCTGGAAGGCGTTCTTCGCGGCGGCGGCCGGCGGCGCGGATGCGGCCGGCTTGGCGGCGTTCGCGTTCGAATTTGCGGCGAGCGCGGCGACGAAGATCAGGGCGGACAGCGGGGTCTGCGATCGCGATTTCATTCGTTTGGCTCCGGGTTGGAGGTTGACGGACCGCCCGCGCGCGGGCGGCGGGCGCCCAATCCTGACGCGTTCAGCGCGGATGACAACAACAACACCGCCGCGCACCCGATCAGGTTGAACCAGAGGAACCCGATGTGAGTTCCGAGCCACAGCGCGATGACCAGGACCTCGGACAGGATCGCCGCGACGAACACCGGCGTCGCGCGCAGCCGGCGCGCGAAGAACGCGGCCAGGAAGATCCCCAGGATGGTGCCGTAGAACAGCGAGCCCAGGATATTGACGGCCTGGATCAGGTTGTCGACCAGCGAGGCGCACGCCGCGAACACCACCGCCAGCACGCCCCACGCGCCGGTCGCCAGCCGGGCGACGCGCAGGTAGTGTGCGTCGCTCGCGTTCGGGCGGACGCTGCGCCGGTAGAAGTCGACCACGGTGCAGCCGCCCAGCGCGGTCAGCTCGCTGGCGGTCGACGACATGGCGGCGCACAGGATCACCGCCAGCAGCAGGCCGATCACGCCGCGCGGGAGGTTGGCCATCACGAACGACAGGAAGATGTAGTCGGCGTCGCTCGCCTCGGCGCGCGGCAGGGCGGCCTTGACGACGGCGCGCGCCTGCCCGCGCAGCGCGGCGCTGTCGGCGGCGGCGGCGCGCAGGCGCGAGCGGGCGGCGTCGAGCGCGGCGGGACTCCCCGCGTCGAGCGCGGCGCTGAAGTCCTGGGCCGCCGCGCGCTTGCGCTCGAAGGCGGCGCGGTGCGCGTGCTCGAGATCGCGCAGCTCGGCGGCGTGCGGCGTCGCGTACGCGCGCTGCAGCTCGGATTCGTTGAACGACAGCGGCGGCGGGTTGAACTGATAGAAGACGAACACCATCACGCCGACGAACAGGATCAGCGCCTGCATCGGCACCTTGAGCAGGCCGTTGAACAGCAGGCCCAGGCGGCTCTCGCTCACCGTCCGCCCGGACAGGTAACGCTGCACCTGCGACTGGTCGGTGCCGAAGTACGACATCGCCAGGAAGCAGCCGCCCAGCAGGCCCGACCAGAGCGTGTAGCGGTTGCCCGGGTCGACCGACAGATCGACGACGTTCATCCTGCCGAGCGCGCCCGCCAGCGACACGGCATGCCCGAACGACAGCTCGGGCGGCAGCCGCCGCACGATGACGATGAACGCCACCAGCATCCCGCCCAGCATCACCGTCATCTGGTGCTTCTGCGTCTGGCTGACGGCGCGCGTGCCGCCCGCGACGGTGTAGAGGATCACCAGGCCGCCGATCACCAGCGACGTCCCGTTCAGCGACCAGCCGAGCACGCGCGACAGCACGATGGCCGGCGCGTAGATGGTGATCCCCGCCGACAGCCCGCGCTGCAGCAGGAACAGCAGCGCGGCCAGTTGGCGCGTCTTGAGATCGAAGCGGTTCTCGAGGAGCTCGTACGCGGTCTGGACGCGCATCCGGTAGAAGCGAGGGATGAACGCCACCGACAGCACCACCATCGCGATCGGCAGCCCGAAGTAGAACTGCACGAAGCGCATGCCATCCTCGTAGGCCTGGCCCGGCATCGACAGGAAGGTGATCGCCGACGCCTGCGTCGCCATCACCGCGAGGCCGATGGTCAGCCAGCGATCGCGGTAGCCGCCGTGCAGGTACTCGGCGGCGTCGGTCGGGCCGCGCGTCCGCCACAGGCCGTAGCCGACGATCGCGCCCAGCGTGGCGAGCAGGACGATCCAGTCGACCGCGCTCATGACAGCAGCGCCGACAGCGCGATCCCGACGACGATCTCGGCGGCGAGCGCGCCCAGCACCACGAGGTAGATCGCGCGCCAGCTGAGGAACGGCGGGGCCGCGTCGTCGTCCGGTCCGGCGCCGCGTCCGTCAGCGGGCATGCGCCACGGGGCCCGCGCGGCCCGCCGCGAGCAGGTTGGCGAACAGGCGGTACGCGCCCGGAACGCCGGCGGGCAGCTGCCGGAAGAACGCCAGCCCGGTGTAGACGAACGTCCCCTTGCCGTGGCGCGCCCACAGCAGGCTGCCGGCCAGCGGCGCCTCGCTCGGGTCGTGCATCGCGATCGGCGTCTCGTAGCGCGGGTCCCACTTGTCGGCGAAGTAGAGGCCGCGCTCCTGGACCCAGCCGTCGAAGTCGCGCGGGCCGAGCGCGTTGGGCGTGGTGAGGGCGGGGTGGCGGGGCGAGAGCAGGCCGACCGCCGCGGTCTCGTCGGTGACGCGCTTCTGTCCGATGTCGAACGGCCACGGCCCGAGCGGCGCGGTGAGCGGCCCGATCCGGTTGTTGGTGTTGTACTGGACGACCAGCGTGCCGCC
>DATBHU010000597.1:0-4781 GCA_036557265.1 Polyangia bacterium | reverse complement strand
CGTTGCCCGCGGTCGGGAGGACGGCGGCGCCGCTGCCCGCGTCCCTGGCCGTGGCGTCCAGCACCGAACGCGCGCGCTCCATCAGCTCGTCCGGCGAGACGGGGCGGACGAAGAATCCGTCGGCCAGCCCGGACAGACGCGGCTCGTCGGCCGCGTCGCCGACGAAGAAGATCGGCACGCGGCCGCGCGGCACCGACCGGACCTTGGCCAGCGCCAGGTTCGGATCGGCGTGCACCATCTGCGGCGCCATCACGATCAGGGCCGGCCGGCTGGCGGTGATCCATCCCGACAGGCTCTCGCCCGGCTCGACCGCGACCGCCTCGAACCCGGCGGACACCGCGGCCTTGCGGAGACGGTCCGCCTCGTAGGGGCCCGCGATGATCAGCAATTTCATCGAGACCGCACGAATGTACCAGACGGGCGCCTGGGGGTGCATTCCGGGCGCGGTCGAGGCCGCCCCCCGCCTACTGGCAGGCGCCCGGCGTACAGTCCGCGCTGTTCAGCGTGCGGCAGCTGGGATCGTTGATGTCGACGGTGACGCTGGTGGTCGCCCCGGCGCAGGTGACGCCGTAGACGCTGCCGCCCATCCCCAGCGCCTGCGCGACCTCCTGTCCCGCCGGCGTCCGGAAGCTCTGGCTCGTGCCTGCCACCACCACCCGGTAGCAGATGGTCTGACCGTCGGGCTGCGTGAACTCGACCGTGGTCCCGCCGTCGACCACCGGGGTGCGAACCTCGCGCACCCCGTTCGAATAGCAGTAGACCGTGTCGGCGCCGTTCATCCCCTCGGCACAGGTGCCCGCGCCGGCCGCGGGCCGCTGGCAGCTCCGCCGCAGCGCCGCGACGCAGTCGGGGAAACAGTCCCGGCCGTCGGCTCCGCCGCCCGCCCCGCCGCCCCCCGCTCCGCTGCCGCCGAGCGCCGAGCCGCCCGCGCCGCCATTCGTGCCGCCGCCGCTCGCACCGCCGCCGCTCGCGCCGCCCCCACCCGATCCGCCCGGCGCGACGTCGCCCACCGGCGCATCGACGCCGCCGTCAGACCGGCTCGCCGGCGATCCACAGCCCACGGCGGCAATCGCCGCCACCACCCAACCAACCAGCCACATCCGCACAAGGATCATGCGCGCCATGTTGCGACAACCATGGCGGCTCGCAAAGTACCGGCGTCACGCCGGCGATTCGCCGGGGTCGATCGGCCCGCCCGCGCGCCGCCAGCCGACCGTGGCGAGCCAGGTGCGCGGCCACGCGACGGGACGAGAGGCCTCGCCCCAGGACGGAGGTCGTGACCAGCCGTCGAACCAGGGACCCGAGCTGCACGGATCGACGCCGGGCGCCGCGCGCAGGTGTTTGCGAAAGTTCAGCAGCACGTACGCGAGCGCGTTGCGCATCTCGCGGGGCGTGGAGAGCGCGCGGGCGTGGTAGCGGCTGCTCCAGACCTTTCCCTGACGGCGGAGACGCCGATTCACCGCGCGCGCGGCACGACCGGCCAGACCCTGCAGCCCTCGGATCAACCGCTCACGAGACGACGCCTCGACGATGAGGTGCAGGTGATCCGTCTGCACGGAGAAATGAATGAGACGAAAACCGTGCTGGCTCGCGCTCGCCAGCGCCGCGTGCACCGCGGGAAAGATCGCGCGCGATCGAAGCGACGGGACGCCGAAGCTGCACCGCATGGTCACGTGGACGGGATGGCGCGCCTGGTGCGCGGGGCGAGCGAGATGTCGCGGACCCAGGCGCTTCGCGGTCGACTTCGCCCCCGCGCCCGCGCGCCGACCGCCCCAGGTCGGAGGAGTCGGAAGCGACAGCTGCCTTGGTGTTCGCCGCGCCATTTTGACCGGGCACCGTTTTCGGCGCGACGTAAGCGCGGTTGCGTTCGAACGCGGGCGACGCCGCGCCTCGCGACCGCGGCTCCTCCCTCCGCAACACTTGACCGGGCACTGTTCCTGGCGCGCCGTAAGCTTGCTTGCGTTGAATCACCCGCCGCCCCAGTTCGCGACCGCGGCCGCCTCCTTTCGTGAGGGGACGGAGGATCGCGCCCTGGTCTTTCCCGTCGGCGACGGCTGGGTCGTCTGCGTCGCGGACGGCACCGGCGGCGCGTCGGGAGCGGCGCTGGCGGCGGAGATGTTCGTGGCGGGCGTGCGGCGCGCGGTCGAGGAACGCGGGCTCGACATCCGCGAGCCCGACGCCTTCGTGGCGCTGCTGGAGGATCTCGATCACCAGATCAAACGGCACCCGACCGCGAGCGAGACGACGGGGATCGCGCTGGCGCTCACGCCCGCGTCGCTTGCCGGCGCCAGCGCCGGCGACAGCCGGGCCTGGCTGTTCACGGCGGACAGCGCCATCGAGCTGACCGCGGACCAGGTTCGCAAGCCGCGCGTCGGTACCGGGGGCGCCCTGCCGAGATCGTTCGCCGCCGCCGCGACCGGCACGCTCGTCGTCGGGACCGACGGCCTGTTCGACAACGTCGCGATCGCCGACATCGCGGCCATCGCGCGCGCCGGACCCCCGGCCGCCGCCGCCGAGGCGCTCGTCCGAGATCTCCGCGGCCGGTTCCGCGCGCTCCCCGACGACGTCGCCGTGGTGGTCGGCCGCCTCGACGGCGTGTGACGTCAGGGTGTGACCGGGTCGCCGTCCTCGTCGCGCCAGATCCGGTCGGCGGACCAGGTGACGTCGAACGGGCGCGCCTGCACGATGACGATGCGGGGCGCGGTGCGGCGGACCAGGAACTCGACGTCGACGGCGTGGCCGCTGAAGCCGTCCGGGTAGTCGTCGGTGAACGCGCGGTGGATGACGGCCAGGTCGCGCTGCAGCTCCTCGACGACCGCGTCCTCCAGGATGACGGCGCCGCCGGCCCGCGAGCTGCGCGACAGGCGCTCGAAGCCGCGCCCGCCCTCGTACGTGTAGTAGATGATCTGCTCCGGGATCTCGTCGCCCCTGGCGCCCGTGACGCTGCCGCTCGACAGCTGCGCGTTGATGAAGAAGCCGGGGTTGCCCTGGCTGAACGGGTTGGCGGTGATGGCGACGCCGTTGGCGACGTCGTCGTCGATCGACTGCTGCACCAGGATCGCCATGCCGACGCTGTGGTGGTCGATGCGGTAGTACTCGCGCTCCTCGAAGGCGGCCCACAGCCAGGTGCTGGCCCACACCTCGCGCAGGCCGCGCGCGACGTCGGCGGGATCGCCCGGGTCGACGCGCGTGGAGCGGTAGAGGCCGGCCCCGTTGAACCCCGGCAGATCCTCCGCGTTGGTGCTGGAGCGCAGGCGCACGCGGCCGGGCGGCAGCGTGGCGCGGATGCGCTGGATCAGGTCGGTCAGGATCTCCGCCGGCACCGGGGCCGCCGTCATCTCGGCGCGGAGCGCGTCCAGGCGCACGCGCCTCACCTCCGGATCCTTGCGGAAGGCGGCGTCGTCCAGCATCGCCTTCAGCTTCGGTTCCAGGCCGCTCTCGCGCAGGAAGCGCGCGTACGCCCAGAACGGCAGCGCGAAGCCGCGCGGCGTGGCGCCCGCGGGCAGGCGGCTGGCCGCGAAGGCGAGCTGCGCGGTCTTCGCGCCGACGACGGCGATGTCGCGCCGCCCCAGGTCGTGGAGCAACGGCATGCCGCCGGGGCGATCGTCGCGCAGCGGGAAGAAGCGCTTGGCCGGGCGCCGCTTCGCCCACGACGCCTCGGAGGCCGCCTGCGTGGCGGGCTCCAGGCGATAGCCCTGCGCGCCGACCGTCAGGTGAACCAGCTTGCCCGCCAGCGCCTTCACCTCGGCGCTCTCGCTGGCGCCGCGCAGGGTCATGTTCGGCGTCTTGCGGTTGTGGCAGAGCACGCTGATGTGCCCGAGCGGCGCCTGCAGCTCCTCGGTGATCACGCCGGCCACGACCGGGATGTCGGGCGGCTGCTCGGCGAGCACCAGCACGTCGTAGGGCCGCGCGGCGGTCGGCTCGAAGCGCGCGCCCCGCGCGAACACCCGCAGGTAGCCGTAGGCGTCGCCGAGCTCGCTCGGCTGGTAGCGGATCTTGCCGTAGAGCTCGTCGGTGGTGACCACCGGCATCAACGCGCGCGCCTTGTCGACGTCGCGCTCGTGCTGCAGCGGCACCGGCCGGTAGGCGAGCGCGCCGCCGAAGAACACGCGCTCGCGCGTGCGCCGGAACGCGTCCGCCGTCGCCGCCAGCGACAGCCTGTCGCCCGCGAACAGGTCGAACACCCAGCGATCGGCGTCGAGGACGTGCGTGACGGTCGCCAGCACGAAGCGACGGTCCTCGGCCTGGTACTGGCGGAGGTTGAAGACCGCCTGGCCCTCGACCGGGCGGCCCGGCTTGTTCAGGAAGCGCTGGGCGAAGAAGAAGTGCACCGGCCAGCGCTTGCTCTCCATGAAGTAGACCTCGCCGTCGGAGCGGTCGACGATCACCTTGACCACCTCGGTGCGCGCGATGTGCTCGGTGCCGGGCCGCGCCGCCAGCAGGCGCCACATCGCCTCGGAGCGGATGGCCGGGGCGTAGTCACCGATCTCGCCGGCCGGCGGCCCGGCCTCGGAGACGACGCGCGCGACGCGCGGCGCGCACGCCGCCGCCGCGATCACCAGCCCCAGCGCCGTCCCGGTTGCGCGCGCGCTCATCCGGCTCATCCCGCTCATCCACGTTGGACTTTACAACGTGCTGTGCGGATCGACGTCGACCGCGAAGCGGAGATCGCCGGCCGGCCGCACCGCGGCGGCGGCGGCCCGGGCCGCGGCCGCCAGCGCGGCGCGCTCGCGCGACGACAGCCAGACCTGCCAGCGCACGCGCCCGCGCAGCATGGCGAG
>DATBHU010000596.1:0-6672 GCA_036557265.1 Polyangia bacterium | reverse complement strand
AAGGTGCCCGCCGGCGATGTGATGTCTCCGAGCGCGAGCCAGAACGGGTACGCGCACGCGGGCACCGTCACGAGGTCGCCGAACGTGCCGTCGCCGTTGTTGAGCAGGACGCCGATCGCGGCGCTGTTCGGAAACGCCACGGCGATGTCGGGGCCGTTCTTGCCGTCGAGATCGGCGACCGCGATCGACTCGGGGAGCGGCGCTGGGATGTCGATTCGCGAAAACGCGACCGGCCCCGCGTTGCCGGTCCCGCCCCCGCCACCGTTGCCGCCGACGGGGCCGCCGCCGGCCCCGGCCCCGCTGCCGCTGCCCGCACCTCCGCCGGCGCCGCCGGCGGCTGCGCCTCCCGTGCCGCCGACGGCCGATCCCGTGCCCGCGCCGCCCGCGTCCGGCGCCGGCGTTCCCGCCTTGCCGCCGCACCCCCAAGCGGAGAGGCCGGCCAGCACACCGACCCACACCCCTCGCCGCGCGTCCACCATTTGCTTCTGCAACGATCGTCCGTGACCGATCTTCCCGTAGGATGGGCCGCGTGAAGAGGAGGGCGATCTCGATCGCGCTCGCCGCGCTGGCGACGAGCAGCGCCTCGGCCGAGCCGCGCGCGGGCCGGTCGAACGGCGCACCCACGCCGTCGGCGGCGTCGGTTGGGCTCGGGCGAATCGACTTTCCCGTCTCGGGGCCGCCCGCCGCCAAGGCTCACTTCGTGCGCGGCGTGCTGGCGCTGCATTCGTTCTGGTACGACGAGGCGCGCGACGAGTTCCGCGAAGCGACGCGGGGCGCCCCGGACTTCGCGATGGGCTACTGGGGCGAGGCGATGACGTACTTCCATCCGGTCTGGGCGGAGGAGGATGTCGCCGCCGCGCGGGCGGCGCTCGCGCGCATCCCGAACGGGGCGGCCGCCCCGCCGCGCGTCACGGCGCGCGAACAGATGTACATCGCGGCGGCGCGGACGCTGGTCGGCGATGGCGATCGCGCGACGCGCTGGCGACGGTACGCGGAGGCGATGCGCGACCTGCACGCCCGCGAGCCGAAGGACGACGAGGCGGCCACGCTCTACGCCGTCGCGCTGCTGGGCAGCGCCCTCGGCGAGCGCTTCATCGACGGCAAGGAGCCGCGCTTCCGCCCGTTCGCGGAAGCGGGCGCGCTGGCGCTCGACGTGCTGGCGCGCAACCCGTCGCACCCTGGCGCGGCACACTACGTGATTCACGCCTTCGACGATCCGGAGCACGCGGTCCTGGCGCTCCCGGCGGCACGCCGCTATGCGCGCATCGCGGCGGAGTCGAGCCACGCCCAGCACATGCCCTCGCACATCTTCGTTCAGCTCGGCATGTGGCCGGAGGCGAACGCGTCGAACGAGGCCGCCTGGGCCGCCTCCGACGTGTGGGTGCGCCGGAAGAAGCTCGACGCCAGCCATCACGACTTCCACAGCCTGTCGTGGCTCCAGTCGATCCGGCTCGAGCAGGGGCGGCGGCGCGAGGCCACCGCGGCCCTGGACCTGGCCCGAGCCGATCTCAAGGCGGCCCGCGAGAAGCGCCCTCGGCTGCGGGTCCTCTACGCCGAGATGGCGACCGATTTTCTGAGCGAGTCCGACGACTGGGCGCGCACCGACGAGCTGCTGGCGCCGCTGGCGGCTGCCGAAGCCGGCGAAGGCGGCGCCCCGAGCAGCCCGCCCAGGACGACGGCCGCCGGCGCGACCTGTCACGCAACACCCGCGGATGACGCCACCGACGCCCGCAACGAGAGGCTCAACGTGACGTTCCTCCACGGTCTGCGCGCGCTCGCGAAGGGCGACGCCGGCGGCGGGACCGCCGCCGCGCAGGCCCTCGCCAAGCTCGCGCCGTCGACGTCCGGCGTGGAGCGCGACTTCTGGCGGGCGGCGGAGCTGGATCTCGCCGGACGCGCCGCCGCTCTGCGGGGGGACAGGAAGTCCGCCGTGTCGAAGCTGACGGCAGCGATCGAGATCGACGAGCGGCGCCCGCCGCTCGGTCCGGTCCAGGGTGTCACGCCGCGCGAACGCCTCGCCGATCTGCTGCTGGCGGCGGGCCGCGCCGCCGAAGCCCTGGAGAACTACCGGCGCGTCCTCGAGCTCCACCCCCGCCGGTCCCGCGCCCTCTACGGCGCCGCGCGCGCCGCCGCCGCCGCGCACGATCCCGCCGCGGCGGCCTACTGGTCGGAGCTGGCGTCCGTCTGGTCCAAGGCCGACCCGGACATCCCGGAGGTCGCCGAGATGCAGCAGGCGCTCGCCGGCTCGACGGCGCGCTGACCGCGACGTTTTGCCGACAAAGCGCGTCGCGAACGGCTAGGCTCTCCGCATGGGGTCGCAGGTGGTCGCGCTGGCGCTGGCGCTTTTTTTCGCCGCGCCGGGCGGGGCCGCGCTTCCGCGCCCCGATCCGGCGGCCATCGCCGCGGTGAAGACCTGGCTGGCCGCCCTGGGGGCGAAGAATCCGGCCAAGCTGCGCGCGGCGAGCGTGGTCCCCTTCACCTACGTGACGCACGGGCAGCGCAAGCGGTGCGACGGCGTCGCCGCGGACGACAAGGCGCTGGGCAAGATTCTGAAGTGCATGGTGCGCGCGGAGAAGCTCCTGATCGGGGAGCTGCGCCACCTCGACGAGGTGGTGCTCCAGGGCGCCGAGGGGGGCGGCGCTCAGCCGATCGATTCGTACCCGTCCTATCTGGGCGACCTCGTCGGCACGCTGGACGCGACCGAGGGTCACGCCACGGTCAGCGGATACATCAACGGCGACGGCGAGACCTTCGAGTTCGTCTTCGCCGTGCGTCCGGACGGCAAGGGCTTCAAGGTCAGCGGGCTGGCGCTCCACTGGGAGATGGTCGAGTAGAGGCGCGGCGATGGCCGCACGATCTCCTGCGGCACCTCATCATGGGCGAGCCGTACGACGACCGGCTCGGCTTCGCGTACGCCTGCTGCCTCGAGCACATGGTCGACGTGCGCGGGCAGTTCCTCGACAACAGAGCCTGGCTGCCGATCGGGGCCAACCACCTCGACTTCCCCGGCGTCGGCTTCGTCTGCAAGGAGCGGATCGCGCCCGCCCAGGCCGCGCTCGCGCGCGTCGACGTCGACAAGATCGAGGACGACGACGTACGGGCGTCGGTGCAGAGCCTGCTCGATTGGCTCACCCTCTGCGTGCTGGTGAAGCGCGACCTCATCTGCTTCTACACTGACGCCGATCGCCGGGAGCGAACCAGCGCCAAACCTTCACTGGGCGCGGCCGTTTTCTTGTCTCATTTCTGGCCACGCTCTTATCATTTTTGGCGGACCGGAGACGTGGGGGCCTTGCTGGGACTTTGGATGACGAGTCGCCGACCGCGCCTCGTCGCGCTCGCCCAACGAGGAGACAAAGACAATGGCAAGGCACACCCCCGTCGCCCGGAATGTCATGTGCGCGCTCGCGATCGCGGGCCTCGTTAGCGGTTGCGGTCCGGCGGGCGGCGGCGGCGGCACCGGCGGCACGTCGATGAGCGGCAGCGGCGGCTCCGGCCCCGGCGGCACGACGGGGAGCGGCGGGTCGGGCACCGGCGGCACCACGGGCGGCGGCGGCACCGGGGGCTCGGCGACCGGCACCGGCGGTTCGGCGTCTGGCACCGGCGGCTCAGCGTCCGGCACCGGCGGCTCCGCGTCGGGCAGCGGCGGCTCGGGCACCGGCGGCTCAGCGTCCGGCAGCGGCGGCTCGGGCGGCGGCAATCCGGGCACGGCGGGTCGCGGCGGCGCGAGCGGCAGCGCGGGCAACACCGGCGCGGGCGGCCGCGGCGGCGCCGGCGGCAGCGCGGGCAGCGGCACCGGCGGCGGCGCGGGCAGCGGCACGGGCGGCAGCGCGACCGGCACCGGCGGCAGCGGCACCGGGGCCGTCTACAACCCGATGTTCAAGGAGTTCTACGGCGACGACTGCACGGTCGCTGATCCCAAGGACGTGAACATCACCGAGCTGCCGAACCTGTTCACGAACATCGACGGCTCGATGATGACCAAGAAGTCGGACTGGCGCTGCCGCCGCGCCGAGCTGAAGAAGATCGTCGAGAAGTACATCCACGGCCCCAAGCCGGGCAAGCCGACGACGGTGACCGGAACGGTCAGCAGCACCGCCATCAACGTGCACGTCGAGAACGGCGGCAAGATGATCGACTTCAGCGTGCCGATCAGCCTGCCGTCAGGCGCGAGCGGGCCCGTTCCGATCATCATCGGCATGGGCGGGTCGAGCCTGGACGCCGGCATCGTCAGGGGCGAAGGCGTCGCCACCGGCACCTACAACCACCAGCAGATGGCCAGCGAGACCAGCCGCAGCGGCCTGTTCACGAACATCTACGGCACCAGCACGGGCGCCAGCGCCCAGGTCGGCTGGGCCTGGGGCATCAGCCGCGTGATCGACGTGCTGGTCGCCGAGAAGGCCGCCGGGCGAAACAACATCATCGATCCGACGGGGGTCGGCATCACCGGCTGCTCGCGCAACGGCAAGGCCGCCTTCACCGTCGGCGCGTTCGATGAACGGATCGCGCTCGGGATTCCGCAGGAGTCCGGCACCGGCGGCGTCTCCGCCTTCCGCGTCGTCAACACGGCGCCCAAGGGGCCGAACAACATGCCGGCGCAGTCGCTCGCGTCCGCCTGGAGCGAGGCGCAGGGCTGGTTCGGGACCGTGTTCCAGACGTACACGAGCGGGACCAAGGTGAACATGGCGCCGGGGGACACCAGCTCGCTGGTCGCGATGTACGCACCGCGCGGGCTGCTGGTCCTGGACAACTCGCGCATCGGCGAGCTGTGCGCGAGCTGCCAGCACGCGGCCAGCGCGGCGGGCGCCAAGCTGTACGGCGCGCTCGGCGTCGGCAAGAACATCGCCTACAACGGCGGCAACCCGACCGACCCGCACGACCACTGCACGTTCTACCCGAACACGCAGGGCGATCCGCTGCGCCGGGCGATCCGGGCGCACCTGACCAAGACCGCCGCCCCCGACGGACGCATCGAGCCGCAGCCGGCCGGCACCGCCGATCTGACCAAGTGGGTGCCGTGGAACGCGCCGACGTTGACCGACGACGTCAACTGGGCGTCGCCGCCGCTGACGAAAAATTAGTGACCCGATCCGGCCCGCCCGCGGCGCCTAACAGGTGATATGCGGGCTGGGATCCTGGTCGCGATGGCCGCCGCGATGCTCGGGTGCGGGCGCTCCAATGGCGTGCGCAATCAGACGGGCGCAGCCGGCAACGCCGTCGGCGGTGCGGGCGGGGGCGTCGCCGGCGCGGGTGGCGGCGCGGACGCCGGTGGCGGGAGCGCCGGCGGCGGCGCGGGCGCGCTCGGGATCGCCGGCGCGGGCGGCGCGGCGGGCTCCGCGGGTACCGGCGGCAGCGCGGGCGCGGCGGGCAGCTCCGACAGCGCCGGTGCCGGTGGGAGCGCGGGTGGCGCGGCGGGAAGCGCGGGCGGCGGCGCGGGCGCCGGCGGCGGCGGCGGCGCGCCGTCGCAGCCACTCGACATGAACGACGTGACGATCCTCGTGCCGCTTCCGAAATCGACCGCGGCGCCCGTGCTCTTGAACGGAGGCACTCTCGCCGACGACGGCACGGCCATGGTGCCGCGCACCCTCGTCGATCGGCTGGCGAAGACGGACCTCGGACTGCCGTCGGACCTTTACAACCGCCTGCAGCTCGTCGCGGTGCGCTTCGATCTCTGCGATCGCCACCTGCCGGGCGCGTGCCCCGAGGACGAGGACGCGCGCATGCGCCTCGTGTTCCAGCCGATCGTCGATCCGCCCGCCGCGCTGGACGTCGGCTTCCACGCGTTCTACGCGATCCGCAACGACGAGATCGCCGGCGCGGTGGCGGCGCTCCGCGAGCTCGCGGGGATCGCCCCGCCGCAGGCAGGCGCGCTGCGCGTCAGCCCCGCGCTGAGCGCCGCCGATCCCGAACCCTACGCCGGCAAGCTCCGCGCGTTCGTCAAACGATACGGCGGCGACGCGCGCATCGTCCGTCTCACCATGAACGCGCAGTCCTTCGTGTCCAACGCGCTCCGGTGGGTGCTCCGCGGCGCCGAGAAACAGGGCGATGCGTTCGTGGACATCCCGATCGTGGGCACGTCCGACACCTCGCAGTCGATCGTACTGGCCGGCAACCCGAGCTACAGCGTCACGCCGATGACCGACACGCCGCCGGGCCTGCTGGGCGCGATCACCATGACGACGTTCGTCAACGCGGACGAGGCGAAGCAGCGCGACTACCTGGCGGCGCTGGCGGCGGCCGACAACCCGATGAGCCACACCGCCGAGACGGTCGCCTGCGTCGCCTGTCACGTCTCGACCGTCATCATGAGCGCCCGCACCGGCGCCTCGATCGACCCGCTGACGCTCCCCGGCCGCTACACGTCGAAGTTCGATCTCTCGATCGCGAACGGCAACTCGGCGCAGACGACGACGACGCTCCGCGCCTTCGGCTACCTCCGCACGCAGCCGATGATCTCCCAGCGGGTCGTCAACGACACGGCCCAGACGCTGACGGAGATCGAGGCCCGCTACCCGTAACGCCCCTACCGGTTGGGGCGATTCGCGGCCTGAACCCAATATCTTGTTGACAGCTGACGATACAGTGCAGTACGTTGCATCTCGTGCTGGTGCTCGGTGATTCAGCCGAGCAAAAGGGAACCCGGTGGAAATCCGGGGCTGCCCCGCAGCGGTAAGC
>DATBHU010000595.1:0-8569 GCA_036557265.1 Polyangia bacterium | reverse complement strand
GGCACCATCACCACCATTTGCCCGGGCTACGAGCCGCTCACGGACACGCTGGCCGGCAACCTCATCTGGAGCCGTGGCGTCAATTCGGACCTGGTCGACACCGGCAGCAACTGCCCGATCACCGCGGAGGTGAACGGCTCGACGGCTTCCAGCCCTTCCAGTCAGACCTGCACCCAGAGCGACGGAGCGGGTGGTTCGTCGACGGTGGCGATCTCCGCCTATACCTTCGTGATCGCGCCGGACGGTCACACCGCGACAGAGAACCTGTCGGGCAACCTCACGTTCATCGTCGACGGCGCGACCCTCCTCTGTACGCTGAACCAGACCGGCTCGTACGAGAAGATCGGGAACTAACCGGCCCCCGCGGCCGCGCCGTTCAGCAGCTGCAGGATCGCCGCGCGCTTCTCGTCGGTAGTCGTCTTCGCGAGGCCGGTGGCGAGCGCGCGGAACGCCCGGCAGGCGATCTCGTCGGTCGGCGCGCCCTGGGCGGCGGTCGCGAACGCCGCCTGCTGCTCGGGAGACAGCGACTGCACCAGCTCGGCCATGGCGTCCTGCCCCGCCGGGCCGGGCGCGGGCAGCGGCGCGCCGGCCGCGTCGAGCTCCTTCGTCAGCGCCCGCGCGGACAGCGTGATCCAGGTGCGCTGCCGGGCGCGGTCGAGGGCGCGCATCGCCTCGGACAGGCTGGCGGCCGACACGTTGCCGGTCCAGAAGCCGGCGCACAGCGCGGGCGACCTGTCGGCGAGCGCGACCTTCACGTCGAACAACGCCGCCTGATCGGCGCCGTCGAGGCGGGCCGTGCCCGCGCCGATCAGATCGGCGACGCCGGTGTGGCCCGGTCCCTTGAGCGGCGCGGCGGGGTTCGCCTTCGCGCGCGCGTGCAGCTCGCGGATGCGCTTCTCGAAACGTGGGTCGGTCATGACCGCCATCAGGACCTGTGTGTTCAGCGCCGCCGACTCGTCGTTGCCGTAGGTGTTCATGCTGCTGGCGCGCAGCTCGTGCCGCAGGCGTCTCTGCGCCACCAGCGGCCCCGCGACCTGCTGGGCCACGACCACGCCGGCCACGAAGCAGATCATCCAGATCACCGTCGGGCGCGGACGGCCAGGAGCCCGCAGGCGTCGGGTCACGAGTGACGCCAGGCCGCCCGCGACGGCCCCCGCCGCCGCGTCGATCAGCACCGCCTCCCAGCTCCACATGGGCGTCAGCATACGCCCGTTGCAGGTCACCGTTGGTGACGCAACCGGGCCGCGGCCGAGCCGATGACACCTCTGGCCCGCCGCGCGCGGGCCGGCATGAAGCTCCTTCAACTGACCGCCATCGTCCGCGACGTGCAGACGGCCACCATGGTCGCGCAATCGTTCACGCGCTCGCCGGTGCTGGTCGGCCGGCAGTTCGGCAATCAGCTGCGTCTCGACGCCGGCATCGTCTCGCGCCGCCACGGCGCCTTGCTGTTCTCGAAGGACGGCGCCCAGTACATCGACTACAACTCCGCCAACGGCAGCATCATCGACGGCGCGCGCGTTCCGCCCAACGTCCCGGTCGACGTTCGCAACACCTCGCTGATCACGATCGCGCCGTTCCAGATCGTGGTGCACCTCGACCTGGTCGAGACCGGGCGTGTCTCTCACGATCCCAGCGCGTCGACGCCGATGGTCGCGCTGTTGCGGCCGCGCTCGTCGCTCCCTGATGATCGCGCCTGGAAGGATGTCTTCGACGGCGGCCCGTCGGTCCTGCCGGCCGGCGCGCTGCGCGAATCGCTCGAGCGGGCCGAGCGGGCGGCCCGCGTGATCCGCGCGATGGCCGAGCGGATGCTGCTGGCGGGAAGCCGGACCGCGGCCACGCTGTCGCCCTTGCGTCTCGCGACGACGCCGGAGCAGATGGTGACGCTGTTGCTCGATCCGACGGGCGCCGACGAGCGCCTGGCCGAGCTGCGCGAGCTGCTCGCCGAGCTGTTCCGCCCGCGCCTGTCGTCAGTTCCGTGAGCCGCGCCGGTGCGGCTTCGCCGCCCGCTTTTTCTGTGACGCCGCGGGCGGTGGCGCGTCCTTCACCGTTGCTGTCGCGGCGTCGGCGCGTGCGGGCGGTGGCGGCGGTGGCGGCGCCGGAGGCGTCGGCGATGGAGCCGTCGCGCTGGGCGGAGGCGACGGCGCCGCGGGCGCCACGACGACGCCGGCTGCCCCGGCCGCGGCCGGCCGGCCGGGCCGCGACGCGTGCCTGATCGCGAATACACCCGCGCCGACGGCGACGGCCGCGACCAGGGCAACGCCCCAGCGGCCGGCCCCGCCCGATCGCGCGGCGCCGCCGCCGTCACGCGCCGCGCTCAGCGCGCTCTCGCCGGCGATGTCGGAGTGCGACAGGTTGTTCGCGTCGGCCAGCCCCGGCGCCGCGGCGGTCCTGGTGACGGCGTAGGCCGCCGGCCCCACCGTCGCCTGTGATGCCGGCGCCGCGCGCGCCGCGACCGGCGCCAGCGAGGCGGTGGGATCGATGCGGGGTCTCGCCTCACCGAGCCCTGTCTCACCCGGCGCGAACGACGGCGGTGGGGTCTGGAAGTAGAACGCCTTCCACTGCGCCTGGCCGCGCGGGCTCGCGAACTCCCAGAGCCGCTGACCGAGCGCGTGGATCGATTCGAACCGCTCGGACGGCGAAACGTGCAGGGCGCGCAGGATGATCGCCTGCAGTCCGGCCGGGAGATCCGGGCGCAGCGCGCGCGGCGGGTCGACGCGACCTTCCGAGATCGCGCGCAGCAGGCGCGCGCCCTGATGGCCCGCGAACGGCAACCGCCCCGTCAGGCAGACGTACAGCAGCACGCCCAACGCGTACTGATCGCTCTCCGGCCGGGCGGCGCCGTCGATCTGCTCGGGCGAAAAGTAGTGCGGGGTGCCGATGCTGATCTGCCCGTCCTGGGTCAGCTCGTCGGCGGCCGGCGCCCGCGAGATGCCGAAATCCAGCACCTTGATCTCCCAGCCCGTATCCGTGTCGCACAGGAAGACGTTCGCCGGCTTCAGGTCGCGGTGAACGATGCCGACCAGGTGGCAGGCGCGCAACGCCGCGCAGACGCTCAGCATGATGTCGGTGACGCCGTCGATCGGCAGCGGCCCCGGCGCGCCCGCGAGCAGGTCGGAGAGCCGCCGGCCGCGCAGGAACTCCATCACCATGTACGGCGTCCCGTCGTCGACGACGCCGAAGTCGAGCACCTGGACGACGTTGCGATGATCGACGCGCGACGCGGCCAGCGCCTCGCGCAGGAAGCGTTCACGGATCTCCGGCGTCAGCTTGTCGCCCCGCCGGAACGCGGCGACGGTCTTCAGCGCGACGGTGCGTCCCAGCTTGGTGTCGACGGCGCGGTAGACGGCGCCCATGCCGCCCTGTCCCAGGTGCTCGCGGATCTCGTAGCGGTCGACGCGCCGTCCTTTCGCGAACCCGCCGCGCACTGGAGATTCACCGTCGCCCGCCATCGAGCCGCGCATTCTGACCCACAACCGCAGCGGTGACGAGCCGTTGTTGCCGGGAGCTCGCCGCGTCCGGAGCGCCCGCGGCTCTCGGCGCTGTCGCCTCGCGGAACAGGTTTCGCGTCGAGACGTTGCGCGCGGATTGGCACCTCGGCCGGTGGCAATGATCGGCCGCGGCCGCGAAGTCGCCGCGACGGCAGGCCGCGATCAGGTTGTGGAACAGCGCCAGCCGATCGAGACCGAGATCGAACGCCATGTCGACGAGGGCGCGCTGCGCGGGCAGCGGGTAGCCGTCGAACGTCGGGCAGAATCTCCGCAAGCCGGGCAACACGGTCCGTTCCAGGTGCGTCGTGGCGAGATCGGCGGCGAAGCCCGCGGGCAGCACGAGATCGGAGGCGCGCTGCAGCGCCGGCGCCGGGTGTCCGGCGGCCTGGGCCCGCACTTGCCGGTAAGCGGCGCGGACCTCCGCCGGTGTCGCGCGCCGCCCGGTCGCGCGATGTTGCCAGGGAAGCGCGAGCGCGGCGCCGGCGTCCGCGAGCCGATGACCGATCCCCGTCCTGATCCTGCCGCGCGCGTCGACGTACATCTCGCGGCGGAAACCTTCCCACCGGATGATCTCGGAGCAGAGAGCGCGCGCCGCGGACGCGGGCGCGAGCGCGGCGCCGAGCCGATCGCCGATCGAGATCTGAGCCACGCGCCGGTTTCGGCCGAGCCGCAGCGCGGTTGCGCGCAAATTCGCGCGCGCCACGAATGCGACGCGCAAATCGGCAACCTGTGACGGACGGGAAACGAAAACCCTGAGCCGTGCGGCCGACGTGAAGTAACCTAGCGGCGCGTTGGCCCCGAGCGGAAGCGGACCACCTCCAGCCGCGCACGACGGAAGCTCCCCCCTGCGCCGCGCCGAGCTGCTGGCGGCGCTGTCGCTGGCAGCCGATCTCGGGATGGGGCAGCCGCCGGAGAGCGCCCAGCGCACCGCCATCTTGACCGTCGCGCTCGGTCGCGCGGCCGAGCTGTCGGCGCGCGATCTGAAGGACGCGTACTACCTGGCGTTCCTGCGCAACGTCGGCTGCACGGCGGACGCGCCCCTCGCGGCCGACGTCCTCGGCGGCGACGAGATCGCCGCGCGTGGCTGGCTGGCGCTGGCCGACTGGGGCCGGCCGCGCGACGTCAGGCGGGTCTTGCTCCGCCACATCGGCGCCGGGAAATCGGCGCTCGCGCGCGCGCGCGTGATCGCGAACCTGCTCCTCAAGATGCCGCGGCTGATGGGGGCCGCCGAATCGCACTGCGAGGTGGCGCAGGCGCTGGCCGACGATCTCGGCTGTTCGGTGCGCGTGCGCGAGGCGCTCGGCCACTCGTTCGAGCGCTGGGACGGCAAGGGAGCTCCGCGCAAGAAGAAGGGCCAGGCCATTCCGCTGCCGATGAGGATCGTCCAGGTGGCCGACGACGCGCAGGCGTTTCACCGCGCCGGCGGCGTCGCCGCGGCGGTCGCGATGCTGGCCGCGCGCGCGGGCGGCGCGCTGGATCCGGCGCTGGCCGGGACGCTGCGCGCGGGCGCGGCCGACCTGCTGGCGCGGCTGGACGCGGCGCCGGTGTGGGACGCGGCGATCGCCGCCGAACCGGGGGCGCCCGACTTCGTCGACGACGGCGCGCTCGACGGCGCGCTGCAGGCGATGGGCGCGTTCGCCGATCTGAAGTCGTCGTACACGCGCGGGCACTCGACGGGCGTCGCCGAGCTGGCGGCCGCCGCGGCCGAGCGGCTGGGGCTGGCGCCCGAGGTGGTCGCGGACGTGCGGCGCGCCGGCTACGTGCACGACGTCGGGCGCGCCGGCGTGTCGGCCGGCGTGTGGGAGAAGGAGGGGCCGCTCACCGACGGCGAATGGGAGAAGGTGCGCCTGCACGCCAGCTACACCGAGCGGATCCTGGCGCGGCCGCCGCTGCTGGCGCGGCTGGGCGCGCTGGGCGCGCTGGACCACGAGCGGCTGGACGCCAGCGGCTACCCGCACCGGCCGGCGGCCGCATCGTTGCCGCCGGGCGCGCGCGTGCTGGCCGTGGCCGACATGTACCAGGCGATGCGCGAGACGCGGCCGCACCGGCGCGCGATCCCGCCCGAGGAGATCGCGGCGACGCTCGAGAAGGAGGCCGAGAAGGGGCGGCTCGATCGCGATGCTGTGCGGGCGGTGCTGGAGGCGGCCGGCGTTCGCGTCGCGCGCGGGCGTCCGGGCGGCGGCGCCACGCCGGGCGGGCTGTCAGACCGCGAGGTCGCGGTGCTGAGGTTGGTGTCGCGCGGCCTGACCGACAAGCAGGTCGCCCAGAAGCTGGAGCTCTCCGCGCGCGCGGTGGGACGTCACCTGGCGCAGGCCTACGAGAAGATCGGCGTCACCACCCGCGCCGGCGCCGCGATGTTCGCCATGAAGAACGGGATCGTGGGCGCGATTTGAGACGACGTTCCGCGCCGGCGGCTGCTCACGCGCCGGCGTCGCTGACGCCGGCGGACTGGAACGTCGCCATCTCGGCGGCGATGGCCAGCGCCGCGTCGACCAGCATCATCGCCAGCGCCGCGCCGGTCCCCTCGCCGAGGCGCAGGTCGAGATCGAGCAGCGGCTTGGCGCCCAGCGCCTGCAACACCAGGCGATGGCCGGCCTCGACCGAGCGGTGCGACGCGATCAGGTAGCCGCCCGCGCGCGGCGCGATGCGCACCGCCGCCAGGGCCGCGACGCCGGCGATGAAGCCGTCGACCACCACGGGCAGGCGCGCCGCCGCCGCGCCCAGCACGACGCCCGCCAGGCCGGCGATCTCGAAGCCGCCTACCTTGGCCAGCGCGTCGACGGCGTCGTTCGCATCGGGGCGGTTCAGCGTCAGCCCGCGCCGGATCACGTCCACCTTGTGACGGAACGTCTCGTCGTCGATGCCGGTGCCGCGGCCGGTCACCTCCTCGGGCGGCGCGCCGGTGAACACGGCGGCCAGCGCGCTGGACGCGGTGGTGTTGGCGATGCCCATGTCGCCGATGCCGATCAGGCCGACGCCGTCGCGCGCCAGCGCCTCGGCCAGCGACGCGCCCGCCGCGAGCGCCTCCAGCGCCTGCGCGCGCGTCATCGCCGGCCCGCGCGTGAAGTTCGCGGTGCCGGCCCCGATGCGCTGCACGCGGATCTCCGGGCGGGGCGGGGGCGGATGGGCGGTGCCCATGTCGACCACGACGACGCGCGCGCCCGCCTGGCGCGCGAGCACGTTGATGGCCGCGCCGCCGCGCGCGAAGTTGAGCAGCATCTGCCCCGTCACTTCCTGCGGATAGGCGCTGACGCCCTCGGCGGCGACGCCGTGGTCGGCGCCCATCACGACGATCGCCTTCTCCGGGCGCGGCAGCGGCGACACGTCGCCGCGCACCGCCGCCAGCTGGCAGACCAGATCCTCCAGCCGTCCCAGGCTGCGGCGCGGCTTGGTCTTGCCGTCGAGCAACCGCTGCGCCTCGGCGGCGGCGCCGGCGTCGACAGCCACAATGCGCCCCGCGAGCTGGTCGATGTCGATCGTCATCAACGACGCTTCTTGGTCTTGGCCGCGCGCTTGGCCGGCTTGCGCGCGGCCTTCTTGATCTTCTTGGCCGGACGGCGCGGCGAGGCCGCGCGCCCCGGCGCGGACTTGCGCGGCGCGCCCGGCGGATCGTGACAGACCACCTCGATGTTGTTGCCCTCCGGATCGATCACGTACGCCGCGTAGTAGTGCGGATGGTAAGCGGTGCGCACGCCCGGCGCGCCGTTGTCGGCGCCGCCCGCCGCCAGCGCCGCCGCGTGGAACGCGTCGACGCGCGCGCGATCGGTGCGGAACGCGAGGTGCAGCGGCGAGAGCGGCTGGTCCGTCACGCTGATCCAGAGATCGAGCTTGCCCGGCTCGCCCAGCCCGGCCGCGGTCGGAAACTCCATCCCCACCTGGTATCCGATGGGGGCGAGCGCGGCGCGGTAGAAGGCGAGCGCGCGCGGGAGATCCTGGACCCGCAGGCTGACGTGGTCGAGCATGCGGCGCAGGATACCGTAAGGAGCGGTCGCTTAGAACGGCACGCCGATCCCGACGGTCGCCTCCAGCAAGATGTCGCTCTTCGGCGCGTTGTCGCGGTTGTACCAGAGGCCCACGGCGCGCCCGCTCACCTCGAGCAGGAACATCTTGGTGCGCACCACCTCGACGCCGACGTCGACGCCGTAGGCGACCGCGCCCAGGCCGTTCATCTTCGCGCCGCCCGCACGGACGCCGAGGTACGGGTTGCCGAAGCGGCGCTGGCCGCCGCCCAGGAAATCGGAGTAGAGGCCGGTGGCGAGCGTGAACAGGTACGAACGCGGGTCGCCGGCGCGCGGCGCCAGCACCTCGAAGTCGAAGCTGCCGGCGCGCGACGCCATCACCGTCACGCCGCCGCCGAACCGATCCGCCGCGCGCGCGCCCGCGTCGACCAGCCGCAGGCGCGTCAGGTGGGGGACCAGCTCGAACTTCAGCGCCGGCTCGGCGTGAACGGCCGGGTTCATGGTGAGCGTGATGGTCAGCGTCGCGCGCGCGACCTGGTCGGCGAGCAGGCGCTGCTCCCCGCGCAACGTCTCGAGCTCGCCGCGCACGCGCGTCAGCTCGCGCTCGACCTCCATGACGTCGGCCAGCTTGGCGTCGGGCTGGCGCGCCAGCTCGCGCAGCCGCTCCAGCGTCACCTCGAGGTTGCGGATCGCGACGTCGCGATCGAAGTAGCGGCGCGACACGTCGTTGTCCTCGACGTGGCGGGTGTCGATCGTCGCGCGCGCGCCCAGCCAGTCGATGAAGTCGGTGATCGCCGCTGGCGGCAGGCGCAGCACCAGCGACGCCTGCCGGTGCTGCGCGTCGCCGCTGATGTCCTCGCGCGCGACCGATCCGCGCACCTCGGCGGTGTGGGCGCGGATGGCGGCGACCAGGCCCGCGACGTCGTTGCTGACGGCGGCCACCTCGCCGGACAGCACCCGCATCTCCGTGCGCGGCTCGGGGGCCGGCGCCGACGGCGACGCCGGCGCGCCGGGGGCGGGGGGCTCCTCGGCGGACGCTTCCGCCGGCGTCGCATGGGCCGGCGCCGGCGCTCGCGCTGCGCCCCCCATCGCGGCGCAACCGAGCAGTGAAGCCGACAGGAC
>DATBHU010000594.1:0-10309 GCA_036557265.1 Polyangia bacterium | reverse complement strand
CGGTCAGCACGTTGCGCTGGTGCTTGCGCTTGAGGCCGAGATCCTTGGGCAGCTTCGCGCGCGCGGTGGCGATCGTCGGGCTGAGCGCGGCCAGCATCTGCGAGATGCCGCGGTCCTCGTCGGGGTGATAGAGGAGCCGCTGCCACAGCTCCTCGGTCAGGCGCCCGTGCGCGCGCACGACGCCGCGCGGCCGGTACTGCTGGTAGAGCGTCGTCTCGTCGTGATCGGCTTGGCCGGCGCCCACCAGCACCGACGCGGCGGCGTGCGCGTCGTCGAGCTGCCCGTTCTCGACGAACAGGCGCAGCATCGTCTTCAGATCGGGCGCCATCTCCGCCGGCGAGGCGGCGCGCGCCACCAGGCCGCGGTGGGCGGCGACCGCCTTGCCGTAGGTCTCGGGGCCGTTCAGGCGGTACAGCTCGGCCAGGATGCGCCGCCGCTCGGTCGATTCGGGATCGAGGCCGGCCGCGACCTCGAAGGCGGCGATCGCGGAGGGGAAGTCCTTGAGGCGGGTCCGGTAGATCTCGCCCAGGCCGTGCCAGAGCGCGAGCGACGCCGGCCGCTTCTCGGGCGCGACGTCGGGCCCCATGCGCTTGATCTGGCGCCGGTAGGTCCGCTCCTGCGTCTTCCAGTCGCGGGCCGCCGTCACCATGGCGTCGATCCGCTCGAAGGTCTTGAGGTCGTTCGGGTCGGCGTCCAGCGCCCGCTCGTAGACGTCGACCGCCTCGCCGGGCGCGTGCAGCTCCTCGGCCAGGATGTTCCCGGCGGCGACGAAGTAGGGCGCGCGGTACGGCTCCTCGGTCTGCTCCGCCAGCTTGAGGAGCAGCTGGACCGACAGCTTCCACTGCTTGGTCTCGCTCAGCAGCTCGAGCAGGCGGTGCATGATCGACCGCTCGTCGGGCCAGATCTCCAGCGCCGCCCGGTAGGCGGCGATGGCGCGCTGGGGATCCTTGCGCCGCTCGTGGTGGATCGTCGCGACGTGCTCGAGCAGGTCGCGCTTGGCCTGGCGATCGTCCGTGACCGACAGCAGCGCCTGGGTGTGGCGCACGACGACGTCGTCGTCGCCGGCGGCCTTGCCGGCCTCGACCAGCGCCTCCAGCGCCACCTGCCGCCGCGGCTCCAGCGTCAGCGCCTTCTCGAGCGCGGGGATCGCCTGCGCCGGCTCGCCCGCGCGCATGTAGGCGACACCGAGGCGCTCCAGCGCCGCCAGCGCCTCGGTCCGCTTCAGCTCGCCGCCGCCGGCCAGCAACGCCTCGTGGGCGGCCGCCGCCTGCGGCCACTTCTCCATGCGAAACAGCAGCGCGGCCAGATCGCGCCGCGCCGCCAGCGCCTGCGCCGTCGCCCCCTGGCCTTCCGCCTCCAGCGCCTTGCCGTAGGCGTCGGTGGCGCGCGCCAGATCGCCCGTCTCCTCGGCGGCGCGCGCCAGCTGATGCCAGAGGCGCGCCTTCTCGGCGCCGGGCCTGTCTTCGACGCCGAGGGCCGGATCGAGCTGGGCCACCAGGTGCTCGGCGAGCGGCAAGAGGCCGGCCCAGTCGCCGCGCTTGAAGCGGATCGCCGCCAGCTTGTCGACGACGTCGCTGCGGGTCGGATCCAGCAGCAGCGCCTCGCCGTAGATCTCGGCGGCCTGGCCCTCGTCGTCGAGCTGCGCGGCGCAGATCTCCGCCGCCTCGAGCAGCAGGCGGATGCGTTCGTTCACGTCCGGGGTGGCGGCCGCCGCCCGGGCGAGCAGCTGCCGCGCCTTCAACCAGTCGCGCCGCTCGCGGTAGATCGCCGCCAGCGTCAGCATGCTGGGGACGTGACCCTCGCCGCCGCCCCCGGCGGCCAGCCCCTCGACCAGCTGCTCCTCGGCGCCGCGCGCGTCGCCCAGCCGATCCTTCAGGATCGCGCCCAGGCGGTGGCGGGCGGCCAGCCGATCCTCCTCGTGACCGGGCGGCAGCGCGGCGATCAGCTTGCGCAGCGTCTCGGCCGCGGGCGTCCAGTCGGCGGTCTCCTCGTACATGCGGGCCAGGCCCGCCAGCGCGCCCGCGTGCTGGGGCTCGTAGCGCAGAACCTCGCGGTACGCCTCCAGCAGCTTGTAGGGATCGTCGCTGACCAGCTGGTGCTTGCGGCTCAGGATCTCGACGTAACGATCCCAGCTGCGCTGCCGCTTGTAGAGATCCTCGAGCAGCGCCAGCGCGCCGCCGTGGGTGGGCGCCAGCTCCAGCGCCGCGCGCGCCGCGTTCGCCGCCTCGTCGGGCAGGCCGAGGCCGCTCTCGTCCCAGAAGGCGATCTGCACCCACAGATCCGCCGACTGCTTGGGATCGTCCAGCCCGGACGCCACCTCGGCGGTGATCGCGACCAGCTCCTTCCAGCAGCCGGCGCTGCGCGCCACCCGCTCCATCTCCTGCACCACCCGCCCGCTGGTGGGATCCTGCTCCAGCGCCGCCTGCAGCGTCACCAGCGCGCCGTTCGGATCGGCGAGGCGCCGCTCGTAGATCTCGGCGACGCGGCAGAGCACCGCCACTCGCTCCTCGAGGGAGGGCGCGGCCTCCGCCTCGCTCAGCAGTTGCTCGATGCGCGCGGGCCAGTCCTCGCCGGAGGGCGGCGGGGGCGGGGGCTGATCGATCAGGTCTTCGCTCATGTGTCAGTTGCCCAGCTGCGCGCGCATCGAGGCGACCAGCTCGCGCTCGGGCGGCTTGTGCTTGGCGGCGGGCAGCGTCTTGATGTACGCGACCAGCGCGTCGACGTCGGCCTCGCTCATGCCCGAGATGTGCGGGATCAGCAGCGACATGGGGGGCGCCAGCCGCTTGCCGTCGAGGCGCCTGCCGTTGCGCAGCGCCTGCTTGATGGCGTCGGAGCTGTAACGGCCGAGGCCGGTCTCGGTGTCGCCGCTGATGTTGGTGGCGTAGACCTTGCCGAGGCCCGGATCCTCGAACGGCACCTCGCTGCCCGCGAACGCCATCGGATCGCTCTCGGGCCGCGGTCCCTTCTCGGCCAGCGAGTGGCAGTCGCGGCAGGCGGCCACGCGCATCAGGTAGTGGCCGTAGTCGAGCTGGTTCGCGCGGTCGGGCGCGGTGACACCGGCCACCGGCTTGTGCATCTGCACGCCGATCACGTTGAACAGCATCTTCTGCATGAACCCCAGCTTGTTCGGCTGGCGGGGGCGCGCCTGCCGCACGGGCGGCACGGTGCGCAGGTAGGCGACCACCGCGCGCGCGTCCTCGTCGGACAGGTACTGGTAGGCGTCGAACGGCATCAGCGGCGTCATGAAGCGGCCGTCCCTGGCGACGCCGTCGCGCAGGGCGCGCAGGATCTCGTCGTCCTTCCAGCCGCCGATGCCGGTCTCGGCGTCGGGCGTGATGTTGGGGACCCAGACCACGCCGATCCCCTTGTCGTCGTAGACGTTGCCGCCGCCCAGATACGAGTCGGTGCGCTCGGGCTCGATCAACGTGTTGCCGTGCTCGCGCGTGGTGTGGCAGGCGCCGCAGAACAGGACGTTGTTGACGAGGTAGCTGCCGCGCTGCAGGCGGGCGGGCTCGGCCGCGATCGGCTCGTCGCTGACCGGACGCACGTATTTTCCGTGACATCCGGCGGCGACGCACAGCGCTGCGACCATCCCGAGCGGTCTCGTCTTTCCCATGGTCTCCAGGCGAGAGGGATTAAGAGCATTAACATGACCTCGCCCCTCGCGGGGCGTCGATGTCCTCGCTGTCCATGTCCGCCCTTGACGCCGTTCTCAAGGGACGTTCTCGATCTTCGCGTCGCCGATCCAGAACGACGCCGAATCCGCGCCCGCGACCGAGCCCGACAATTTGAGCGGCCCGCCCGGATGGTCCACCTCGACGTCGAACGCGGCCGGCTCGGGCCCGCCCGCGCCGGCGGTCGCGCCCGCCAGCGTCAGCTGCGTGGCGCCGCCCGCCTCGAGCTTGAAGCGCACCCGGTAGCGGCCAGGCGGAAGCGGCCCACCGCCGAGCTGGAGCCGCAGACCTATCGGCGCGCCCAGCCGCAGGCGAACGCCTTCGGGTGATCCGGCCAGCGGCGACTCGTCGTACATCGGCGGCGCTGGCCCCCACATCAGCAGGCGCCGCTGTCCGTCCAGCTCGGCCTCGGTGACCGCCCAGCGGTGGCGCGCGCGCAGCCGCGTGCCGGCGTCGAGCAGCGCCGGCCAGGCCAGGCGCCAGACGATCACCACCAGGACCGCGGGCCCGAGCGCCCTGGCGGCGTGGATCGCGGCCGCGCGCGAGCGCGCGGCGGCCGCGCGCGCGAGCGCAACGATCTCGCCGAGCGCGAACGCGACGAACGGGAACGCCAGCATCTCGATGGGGAGGCGGTAGCGGGGCTCGGCGAAGAACGTCGCGTAGGTGGCGACCAGCGCCAGCTGGAACGGCACCAGCGCGAGCAGGCCCCAGCGCCGGCGCGCGGCGGCGGCCGCGAGGCCCGCCAGCGCGAGGCCGGCCACGCTGACGCCGAAGCCGTCCGCGAAGCGCGCGATGCCGTCGTGGCGCGCCGCGAACCAGGCGGCGGGCCGGCCCACCAGGACGCCGGGCCGGAAGATCGACCAGTAGAGCAGGCGGTGCTCGGGGTCGAACAGGCGGTCGGCCTTCAGCGTCGCCATGCCGAGCGCGTAGCGCGGCTCGAAGCTGAACCACTCGCGCGCGATCGCGTAGGCGGCGCGATCGGTGTCGCGGTGCGGTTCGTCGAGCACGCTGCGGCCCGTGACGTCCTTGAACATGCGGTTGAGCGCGCGCGTATAGGTTCCTTCCGAATCGGGGTTCGCGCCGATGAGCGCGGTGATGCCGCCGTGGTCGTCGGTGAAGTAGAGCGCGCCGCTCTGGCGCACGTGCCGGATGCCCCACGGCAGCAGCACGACGAGCGTCGTGACGACGCCGACCGCGGTGAGCGCTGCCGCGCGCCCGAGCCGCTCGCGCCGCGCCAGCCAGAGGCCGAGCGCCAGCGCCGACAGCGGCAGCGCCACCGCCCGCACCCAGGCGGTGAGGCCCATCCCGACGCCGAACGCGACCGCCGCGGCCCAGGGCCGGCGCGGGGCGAGCGTCACCAGCAGGGCGAGCGCGAGCGCCAGCAGCGCCGCCGCCGGCATGTCGGTGCCGACGACGCCCGCCATGCCGACGCCGGCCGGCCAGAGCGCGAACAGCAGCGCGGTGACGAGCGCGTACGGGCACGGCAGCCGGCGCCGCCAGCCCGCGCCCCCGCCGTCAGACGCGGCGGCCGGGACGTCGAGCAGCTGATGCGCGATCGCGAACAGCGCGCCGGTGCCGAGCGCGCCGAAGCCCACGCCGAGCAGCTTCTGCGCCAGCAGGCCGCCGCCCGCATCCTTGATCCAGGCGAGCAGCACGACGAACCCGGGCATGTAGATGAACCCGGGATCGAGGTGGCCGAACTCGGACAGGTAGTTGGCCGACTCGCGGTACATCGCGAAGTCGCTGACCGGCACTGTGGGCACCGCCAGCACCCACGCCAGCCGGACCCCGAGCGCCAGCAGCGTCACCACCGCGCCCCAGACCAGCGTCGCGCGCGACGCGGCCGACGTGCTCGTGCTCGCCGACGTGCTCGTACGCACGCGCGTCGACGTGGACGTGGACGTCGCTCGACCTCTTAGCTCAGCCCGCCGCCTGCAGCAGCTTGGTCAGCTTGGTCGCCAGCATCGGATCGCCGCCGACCTTGAGCTTGCCGCTGAAGAACAGCGACATCGCCGCCTGCATACCGCCGTCGACCATGCCGCGGAAGTCGGCGTCGCTCGCCTCGATCGTGCACTGGGGCGTGCCGTGCTCACCGGGCGTGCAGGTGGGCGGCGACGAGACGAGATCGACGGTCCAGGTGCCCCCGTCGGGCCCGGAGATCTTGAACAGGTAGACGGCGGCCACGTCCTTCACCTTCTCCGGGCTGGTCTTCAACACGGCCGGGACTTTTTCGTCGAAGAACGCCTTGATCGACGTCGGCATCGGAACCTCCGCCCGACATAATCGAGGCGCGTCCGGTCACTGTCAACGGCTCCGATCTCCCTCGCCCGCAAGGGGAGGTGGATCGAGCTACCGACGGCTGGCCTTCGCCGACTTTGCCGTCGCCTTGGACTTCGACTTCGCGGCGGGCGCCGGGCGCTTCGCCGCCTTCGGCGCCGCGGGGCGCTTCGCCACCTTCGCCACCTTCGTCGCCGCCTTCGCCGTCCCGGCCGGGGCGGCGCTGCCGGCGCCGTTCGCGGCCGCCGCCGCCGCGTAGCGCTCCTTGACCTTGTCGGCGTAGCCGGGCTTGTCGATCTGCCCCACGCGCGACAGCGCCAGCGCCCCGTCGGGCACGTCGCGCGTCACGGTGGTCCCCGCGCCGATCACCGCGCGCTTGCCGATGCGCACCGGCGCGATCAGCTGCGTGTCCGAGCCGATGAACGCGCCGTCCTCGATCACCGTGGGGAACTTCTTGTAGCCGTCGTAGTTGCAGGTGATGGTGCCCGCGCCGACGTTGACCTTCTCGCCGATGACGGTGTCGCCCAGGTAGCTCAGGTGGTTGGCCTTGCTGCCGCGTCCGATCACGGTCTTCTTCGTCTCGACGAAGTTGCCCAGGTGGACGTCGGGGCCGAGCTGCGATCCCGGCCGCATGTGCGCGAACGGCCCGACGATCGCGCCGGGGCCGATCACCGAGTCGGTGGCGATGCAGTAGGGCTTGAGCTGCGCCCCGGCCCCCACCTCGGTGTTGATCAGGATGCAACCGTCGTCGATGCGCACCCCGTGCCCGATGCGCGTGCGCCCGCGCAGCGAGACGTTGCACCCGATCTCGGCGTCGACGCCGATCTCGACGCCCGGCTCGATCACCGCGGAGGCGGGATCGCGGAACGTCACGTGGGCCTGCCAGGCGCGGTTGATGCGCCCGCGCAGCGTCGCCTCCGCCTCGGCGAGCTGCTGCCGATCGTTGATGCCGCAGACGTCGACGAAGGCCGCCTCCACCGAGGAGACGCCGATGCTGCGCGCCGCGCGCGCGACGACGTCCGTCAGGTAGTACTCACCCTGCGCGTTGCCCGTGCCGAGGCCGAGGGTCGCCTCCCGGAAGAAGTCGGCCGGCCCGCAGTAGATGCCGGCGTTGATCTCGGTGATCGCCTGCTCGTCCGGCGAGGCGTCCTTCTGCTCGACGACGCCGATGACGTGGCCGCGCTCGTCGCGCAGGATGCGGCCGTAGCCGGTGGCGTCGGGCGGCGTGGCCGTCACCAGCGCCAGGCAGCCGTAGCGGCGCACGGTCCCGACCAGCTCCTCCAGCGTCTCGCGGCGCAGCAGCGGCACGTCGCCGTACAGCACCAGCACCATCCCGTCCGCCATCTTCGCCAGCGCCGGCATGGCCAGCTTGACGGCGTGGCCGGTCCCGCGCTGCTCGGCCTGCTCGACGACCGCCACCGTGCCGGCCCCGAAGCGCGCCAGCAGCGCGGCCTCGACCGCCTCGCGCTGGTGGCCCAGCACGGCGACGACCGGATCGGCGCCCAGGGCGCGCGCCAGCTCGATCGGGTAGCAGACCAGGGGACGGCCGAGCAGCTCGTGCAGCACCTTGGCGCGCGACGAACGCATGCGCGTTCCCTTGCCCGCCGCGAGCACGATCGCGGCGAGCGGACTCTTGTCGGTCGGGGTGGCCATCGCGGAGAAGTAAAGCACACGCTCTACCGGTCGCGGAAGACGGGCAGAAGCTGAGTTAAACTCCCGGCCCGAATGGCAGGCTATGTATTAGTCGTCGAGAGCGACGCCGAGCTGCAGCGCCAGATCGGGGCGGCGCTGCGCGACGCGGGCTTCGACCTGCACGCCGAGGCGGAGGCGGCGTGGGCCCGCAAGACCGTCGGCACGCGCGTGCCCGACGTGGTGGTGGTCGACACCCGGCTGGCGGACGGCGACGGGTTCGAGTTCGCCGCCGAGCTGCGCCACGCGCCCGAGACGCGCGCCACGCCGATCGTGTTCGTGGCCAGCACCCACCGCGGCGTCAGCCACCGCGCCGAGGCGCGCCGCCGGTTCGCGCCGGCCGACTACTTCCCCACCCCGCTCGATCTGGGGCAGCTCGCCCCGTGCGTCGCCGAGCTGGTGGCGCGCCAGGCCGCCGAGGCGACCCCGCCGCCGCTGCCGTCGCAGGCGGACGCCCTGACCGACGCGGACGGGGTGGAGATCATCGAAGACCTCTCCGATCAGGTGACGCCGCCGCCGGTCCAGAAGGAGACCCTGCGCGACCCCGCCCAGCAGCGCGAGCGCCGCGACGTCGAGCGCAGCGCCAAGTCGCTGACCGCCGACGCGGGCGACGCCGAGCTGCAGGGGACGCTGAAGCGCACCCCCTTCGCGCGGCTGCTGCAGCGGCTCTACGCCAAGCGCGCGACCGGATCGCTGCTGCTGCTGCACGAGGCGACCAAGAAGATCGTCATCTTCAACGAGGGCTACCCGGTCTCGGTGCGCTCGAACGTGCTGGGCGAGACGCTGGGGCGAATCCTGCTCGAGAAGCGCCTCATCACCAGCGAGATCCTGGCCGAGTCGGTCGGCCGCATGCAGAAAGAGAAGCGCCACCAGGGCGAGATCCTCGTCGAGATGGGAGCGCTGTCGCCGTTCAACCTCGATCGCGCGCTGGTCGAACAGGTCGAGGCGAAGCTGTTCGAGGTGTTCTCGTGGACGGACGGGAAGTTCATGTTCAAGGCCGGCGCGCCGGACTCCGGCGATCACCGCCTGCTGGAGCGCTCGCCCGCCGCGACGATCCTGGAGGGGATTCGCCGCCACTACGACGAGGCGCGCCAGCACGCCGCCCTGGACAAGTACGCCGATCAGTACGTCGGCCTGACGTCCGACCCGCTGCTGCGCCTGCAGGACATGACGTCCGATGCCGTCGAGCTGGCCTTCATCCAGAGCATCGACGGCACGCGCCAGCTGGACACGATCCTCGACCGCGCGGAGATCGCGCGCGACAAGGCGCGCCTGCTGCTGGTGGCGCTGTCGGAAGCCGGGATGTTGCAGCGTCACGAGGCGACGACGCGGCGAAAGGGGGCGGCGCCCGCCGCGCCCGTACCGCCCCCGGTGTCGTCGCTGCCGGTGCTGGGCGCGCCCGCCCCGCCGCCCCCGAGCAGCGCGCCGCTGGCGAGCGGCCAGCTGTCGATGATGCTACAGACCGTGCGGACGCAAGATTACTTCTGGGCGCTGGACGTCGACCGCGACGCGCCGGCCGGCGACATCGATCGCGCCTACGAGGCGCTGGCGCGCAGCTTTCACGCCGACCGCTACCGGCTTTCGCTCGAGGAAGATCGCAAGGCCGCGCAGGAGATCTTCGAGCGGCTGACCGAGGCCCACCGCACGCTGCGCGATCCGGCCAAGCGCAAGACGTACCTCGCCAAGCTGGCGCGCGCGGCCGACGAGGCCGACGACGCCCCGCCGGAGCTCCCGGCGCGCGGCCGCTCGATGACGCCGGCGCCGCCGCTCGGCGGCGGCGGGTCGGCGGCCAGCTCGCCGTCCAACGCGGCGGCGCGGGCGCTGTACGAGGTCGGGCTCGAGCACCTGAAGGCGCGCCGCCACCACGAGGCGGTCGAGTCGCTGCGCCAGGCGGCGCGGCTGGTGCCGAACGAGGCCGATTTCCGGGCGGCGCTCGGCTGGGCTCTATTCCGCCAGGCGCCCGCCGACGCGCGCGCCGGGCGGGCGGCGGTCGCCGAGCTGCGCCGCGCGCTTCAGCTGGATGAGCGCCACCGCGCCGCCGCCCAGCACCTCGCCGAGATCTACGCCCAGACCGGTCAGCCCGATCTGGCAGTCCAGGAACTGGAGCGGCTGCTGGCGATCGACCCGACCGCCACCGAGGTTGCCGAAGAGCTGCACCGCTTGCGGACGAAGTAGGCGCCGCGCGTAGGCCTGTAACGTGTGTGGCGCAACCGAGCGCCACACCGCGGCGCCGTCAGCGACATCTCTGTCGTGGTGTCCACGAACCACCACGAAAACCCAACGAGATTTCGTGGCTGTGGGCGGCTTTTCCGCCGTCGCCGCCGGACTCCTGCAAGGCATGCCGTTTGCTCGGTACGGCGGCACCATGAAGTCGCACACGCTGGACCGGTCGCACTACTCCCCGGTGTTGCTCGCGCGCGTGGCGGCGGGCTGGCGCCGCCTCGCCGACGACGAGCGGCGCGGGATCGTCACGTCGGCCCACCTGGCGGCCGATCTGGCGGCGCTGGACGCTCCGGCGGCGATCCTCGCGATGGCCGGGCGGGTGGTGCAGGACGAAATCCACCACCTCGAGGTCTGCGCGCGGGTGCTCGAGGAGGTCGACCCGGCGGCGCGCGTGAGCGCGCGGATCGAATGCGCGCTGGGCACGACGCGCCCGAGCCCCGACGAGA
>DATBHU010000593.1:0-7233 GCA_036557265.1 Polyangia bacterium | reverse complement strand
CTGTTGCCACTATTGCACGTTTTCCCCTGCTGGTGTTGCCGCTCGCCCTGGCCGCGTCGGTCAACTGCGGCGGCGGTGGCGGAGGGAGCTCGGGGACGGCTGGTAGCAGCGGGTCGAGCGGCACGGCCGGCAGCAGCGGCGGCGGCACGACCGGCGCGGGCGGCACCGGAACCGGCGGGACCAGCACCGGAACGGGTGGCACGGGGACGAAGAACTGCACGGTGCAACCGGCGACGGCGGCGGACGCCACGCTCCTCGACTTCAACACCCCCCCGGCCGCGGGCGCCAGCCCGTCATTCGGCGGCTACATGGAAGGGGTGCAGTACGGCGGCGGCGTCTACATCTATCCGAACGCGGCGATGGCGGCGGATCAGATGGGCCTCTCGAACACCTTCGACGGCATGAACTGGCACATCACCGGCCTGGTGAAGGACTACGCGGGCTTCGGCATCTACCTGACCTCGGTGTCCGATCTGTCGATGTTCGGCGGCATCTCGTTCGACATCAGCGCGACCTTCACGGCGACGGGCACGGGCGACGGCGGCGTCCCCGCGGCCTCCGTCACGATGTCGATCAGCGACGTCGCCCACGCGGTCGACAGCCTGCACACGGCGGACGGGAGCATGACCTGCGGGAGCTGCGCGCCGACGACGTCGCAGTACGACGGGACGTGCGCGGCGCCCTCGAAGGTGATTGCCCTCACGTCCGCGTCGGCGACGCAGACGGTGCACTGGAACGACCTGACCGGCGGCAAGCGCCCGCCGCAGTACACGGGCGAGAGCCCCAATCCGGCCAACATCATCGGGATCGCCTGGGCGCTCCCCTGGAACGGCCCCGGATCCGCGCAGTACACGGTCGACATCGTCATCGACAACCTCAAGTACATAACGCCGTAACACACTGAGGGGTCTAAGCGCCGCTCGCGGACCGGTTCGATGATGAGCCGTCCTCGAGCGGTCATGGTACTTTCTAGATTGAGCACGCGAGGACGATGAAGATGGCAACAGCTCGTCGGTCAGTTGCGGCGACGCTTGCAGTTGCGGGCGCCCTCGCGGCGTTCACCGCGGCCGGCTGCAACGGGCCGGAGAAGGCCGACAAGGCGGGCCCGGCGCCGACCTCGGTGCCGATCCGCCGGCTGACCAACCCCGAGTACCTGGCCACCGTAGCCGACCTGTTCCCCGGCTACGACATGCCGCAGATCAACTTCGTCCCCGACCCGAAGGTGCTCGGCTTCACCAACCTGTCCAGCTCGCAGACGGGCAGCCTGGTGCACATGGAGCAGTACGAGTCGGCGGCGTACACGATCTCGCAGCTCGTCGCCGCCGACCCGACGACGCTCACCGGCTGCGACGCCGCCGCGCAGGGTGAATCGGTCTGCGCCGGGCTCTATCTGGCGGACTTCGGCAAGCGCGCCTACCGGCGCCCGCTGACCGGCGCCGAGCAGGACAGCCTGATGGCGCTGCTCGCCAAGGACGCGGGCGCGGTCGACTACCCGACGCGGATGGCGCTGGTCATCCAGGCGATGCTGATGTCGCCCAAGTTCCTGTTCCGGCCCGAGGTCGGCGACGCCACGCGCGCGAACGCGCAAGGCATTCCGCTGACGTCGTGGGAGATCGCCTCGCGGCTGTCGTACTTCCTGACCGGTTCGATCCCCGACGCCGAGCTGGCGGCGGCGGCGGACGCGGACGGGCTGCAGTCGTCCGACGCGATCGTCAAGCAGGCGCGCCGGCTGCTGACGTCGGACCGCTCGCAGTCGCGGCTGGTGACGTTCCATGAGCAATGGCTGGGCACGGACACCATCTCCGCGCTGGCCAAGGACATGAACGCGTACCCGGACTTCAACCCCCTGCTCGCGTACTACATGGGGAAGGAGACTGACCTGTTCCTGCGCAAGTCGCTGTTCGAGGACGGCGGCACCTACGCGTCGCTGCTGCTCGCCGACTACACCTACGCGAACGGGCCGCTCGCCGCGTTCTACGGCGTGGCGGGGCCCGACGAGACCGACACCACCACCTGGCAGAAGGTGAAGCTCGACCCGAGCAAGAACGTGGGGTTGCTGACGCAGGCGTCGCTGACCGCCACGATGGCCAAGCAGGATCGGACCGACCCGATCCGGCGCGGCAAGTTCGTGCTCAACCAGATCCTGTGCCGCAGCGTGAACCCGCCGCCGCCCGAGATCGTGGCGATGTTCCAGCCGCTGGACCTGAGCAAGACCGCGCGCGATCAGCTGGCCGACCACCGCACCAACGAGGTCTGCGCGACCTGCCACAAGATCCTCGATCCGCTCGGCTTGCCGTTCGAGCACTACGACGGCATGGGGCGCTGGCGCGACGACGACCGCGGGATGGCGATCGACGCCAGCGGCCAGATCGACGAGACGACCTTCGACGGCGTCCCGCAGATGGCGCGGGTGCTGGCCGACATGCCCGAGGCGCGCGCCTGCTACGTGACGCAGTGGCTGCGCTTCTCGGAGGGCAAGCTGAACGGAGACTCCGACACGCCCTACATCAACTGGTTGATGACGCAGTTCACGCGCAACACGCGCATCGTCGACCTGGTGGCCGCCATCGTCGGCAGCGACACCTTCCGTTACCGCGCGCCCCCGACGCCATGAAAGCAAAAGGCGACATGAAGAAGAAGCCAGCCAACAAACCGGAGCGCCGCATCGTCCGCGCGCTGTCGCGCCGGGCGATGCTGAAGGGCGCGCTCGGCGTCGGCGTGGCGCTGCCCTGGCTGGAGCTGATGCGGCCGCGCAGCCTGCGCGCCCAGTCTTCCGTCGCGCCGCCCAAGCGCTTCGGCGTGATGTTCAGCCCGTGCGGCACCATCCCGGAGAACTGGCGGTGCGCGCTCAACAGCCAGTCGGAGAAAGACTTCACGCTGTCGCCGATCCTCGAGCCGCTCGAGCCGTTCAAGGACGACGTCGTCATCCTGCGCGGCATGAACATGGAGTCGTCGCAGTCGAAGTACGGCCCGATCGCGAACGTGCACGACCAGGGCATGACCCACATGCTGACCGCGATCGGCCTGGTCAAGGGCCCGGCGGGCGCGGGGCGTGCCAACCACTTCCTCGACGGATCGGCGGGCGGCCCGTCGATCGACCAGCACATCGCCGCCGCGATCGGCAACGACACCTTGCTGCCGTCGCTGGAGCTGGGCGTCGAGAGCACGGACACGTTCCTGGAGACGCTGGTCACGCACATGTGCTACGGGCCGGTCGATCAGAACGACCCGTACAAGCGCGCCATCCCGATCCAGCCGGTCGACGATCCCGTGCAGATCTACGCGCGGCTGACGGGCAGCACGCAGGCGGGCACCACGGAGCAGATCCTGGCGGCGCTGCAGAACCGCAAGTCGGTGCTCGACTTCGTCAGCGACGACTACGGCGACCTGATGGGCCAGCTGGGCAGCGACGACCGCGCCAAGCTGGATCAGCACCTGACCAACGTGCGCGACATCGAGACGCGCGTGACGCGGCTGATGACCAACCCGACGTCGGCCAGCTGCCCCGGCATCCTGAACATCCAGCCGAAGTCGCCCTCGCGGCAGACCTGCCTGCGCGATCAGGACCTGCGCACGCCGGAGGTGATCGCCACCGAGGGGATGAATTACTGCGTCACCAACTTCCGCGAGATCGGGCAGATGCAGATGGATCTGATGATCCTGGCGCTGCAGTGCGATCTGACGCGGGTGGCGAGCCTGCAGTGGTCGACGGCCGAGAGCACGGTCATTCACACCTGGCTGCCGCTCGAGTACCAGGGGACGCGCGAGCACCACATGATGACGCACAACGAGAGCGTCGACGTGTCGGCGATGGCGGCGATGGTCGATCAGGCGACGGCCATGACGATCCGGCGCGATCTGACCAAGATCCACAACTGGTACGCGCAGCAGTTCGTCTACATGCTCGGCAAGCTGAAGGCGATCGACGAGGGGAACGGCAAGTCGCTGCTCGACAACATGCTGTTCTTCTGGTGCAACGAGCTGGGCGAGGGCGGCAAGCACACCTACTACAACGTGCCCATGGTGCTGGCGGGCAGCTGCGGCGGGCAGCTGCCGACCGGACGCTACCTCGACTACCTGGGCGGGCTGACGGCCGGCTTCGGCAACGGCATGGCGCACAACAAGCTGTACGTCACGTTCCTGAAGATGTTCGGGATCGACGAGAACACCTTCGGGCTGCCGGACTTCGCGGGGACGATCCCCGGTCTGGTGCCCGGGCTGGACTAGGCCGCCTTGATGTTGCCGCTGCGGGTGCGCGCGGCGATCGCGCGGTTGGCGGCCGCGGCCGCGGGCGCGGCGCTGGCCGCGGGGTGCAGCGCCAGCCCGACGACGCGCGGGTTCGCGGGCGAGAAGGGGATGCTGAGCCTGTGCGAAGGCGCCGGCCAGTGCGGGATCACGGCGACGGCGTCCAACCGCGGGCCGAGCGCCGGCTGCGGCAAGGCGGCGGCGCAGCCGCTCGGGACCTACAAGGAGTATTCGCTGACCGTCGCGTGCGAGGCCGACAACGCGCGCGACCGCCTCTACTACGTGCGCCTGCCGCCGAACTACGATCCGACCCGGCCCACCCGCACCGTCTACCTCGGTCCCGGGTGCGGTCCGCCCCAGGATTCGCTCGGGCCGGGCGACATCAAGGTCTACGGGATGGAGACGGCGTCCGACCCGGACGCGATCCTGATCGCGCTCGAGCAGGGCTTCTACAACAAGGCCGAGTACAGCAGCGCGGACTGTTCGGACGATCCCGCCAGCGGCGTCACCAACCTGTGTCACTACTGCTTCGACGACGGCGCCGCGTCGACCTGCGCGGATTCGGTGGAGTACGGCTACTTCGATCTGCTGCACAAGAAGATCGAGGCCGACTTCTGCGTCGACACCGATCGCCAGTTCTATGCCGGCTATTCCAGCGGCGGCTGGATGGCGCACGAGCTCGGCTGTCAGTTCCCCGACGTGCTGCGCGCGCAGGCGAGCGTGACGGGCGGGCTGCCCATGGTGATCCGCGACGGCGTGAAGACCTGCATCGACCACCCGATCGCCGCGTTCCTGATCCACGACGCGATGGATCCCTCCAACCCGTACTCGGGCTCGGTGGCGGCGCTGGAGCGCCTGCTGGTGGTCAACAAGTGCGCCGGCGGCACGACCATGCGCGAGGCGCCGACGGCGCCCTACACGATCACCGCGGCGCCCAACAACAACGACTTCAACTGCCTGCAGTACACGGGCTGCCCGGCCCAGTACCCGATCGTGTTCTGCACGTCGCGCGGCAAGTCGCACGACTCGCAGGCCAGCGCCGCCGTCCCCGGCTTCTGGGAGTTCTTCAAGCGGTTCTGACGATCGTCAGGCGGGCTTGCGCGCCACGAAGGCGAACACGCCCGCCTCGACCAAGATATCGCCGTCGCCGGGCGTGGGGGGGTCGGTCGCCAGGCCGGCGAGCAGGCGGCGGGGAAGCGCGCTCTCCAGGCGCTCGTGGCCGACGCACAGGCTGCGGTAGCGGAGCGCCTGCTCGTCGGGGGCGGCGGGGCGGCGGAGCGCGGTGGCGACGATCTCCGACAGCTCGACGGCGAAGCCCGCGCCCGTGAAGCTGGCGGCGAGCACGCTCTGCAGGTAGCGGCCCGAGTGAAAGGGCAGGGGCTCGACGGGCGCGCGCCCCTGCGCGACCGACAGCCGGCTCGCCGACGTGAGCATCATCGCCAGCGTCCGCCGCCGGTCGCCGCTGCCGGCGACGGCCTTGAACGCCGCGGTGGCGGCGTCGACCGCGTACGGCTCGGCCAGGAACGGCGCGAACACCGGCGCGAACGTCTCCGCGAACGGGTGGCCGGCGTGCGCGGCGAAGCGCAGCAGGTTCGCCAGCCAGCGCCGCTCCAGCAGCACGACGTCGAGCGGCCACTCGTGATCGCCGGGATCGCCGAATACGTTCGGGATCGGCACCAGCCCGGAGCTGGCGAGCTTGGCGAACGGCTGCTCGAGCAGCGTCGCCATGTCGAGCAGGTGCACGAAGCGCCCGCCCGGCGCGAGCACGCGCCCGATCTCGACGGCCGCCGCCGCGGTGTCCGCGACGGCGTCGAAGACGCACAGGGCGGTGACGGCGCCGCAGGCACCCGCCGGGAGGGGCAAGGTCTCGGCGGCGGCGCGGAGGACGTTCGACCCGGGCGCGCGCGCGCGCAACGCCCGCACCGCGCCGGCCGACGGCTCGCTGTGGAGCGTCCGTTCGCGCAGCGGCGCCGGCAGCCAGGCGCGCAGCTGTCCGCTGCCGGCGCCGATCTCCAGCAGCGGCCGGCCGCCCGCGGGCGGGAAGCGCCCCAGCACGTCGCCCGCGATCGCCGCCAGCGCGCCCGCGTACGGGGCGCGCCGCCGCCCCAGCAGGTCGAGCGCGCCGAGCAGTCCGTCACCGCCGCTCATCGTCAGCCCGCGCGCCGTCAGGGAGAGACCAGCACGAACGCCAGCAGCGACAGCAGCATGCCGGCGATGCCGACGATCGTCTCGCAGGCGGTCCAGGTGCGCAGCGTCTGCGACACGCTGAGGCCGAGGAAGTCCTTCACGATCCAGAAGCCGGAGTCGTTGAGGTGCGACAGGAACAGCGAGCCGCAGCCCATCGCCGTGATGATCAGCGCCACCTGGTTGGCGGTGTATTCGGGGTGGTGGCCGAGCACCGGCGCCAGCAGGCCGGTCGCCGTCGTGATCGCCACCGTCGCCGAGCCGGTCGCGACGCGGATGAACACCGCCAGCAGCCAGCCGTAGAGCAGCGGCGGCATGTGCATCGCCTCGCCGCCGCGGCTGATCGCGTCCGCGACGCCCGCGTCGGTCAGCACCTTCGCGAAGCCGCCGCCGCCCCCGACGATCAGCAGCGTCATCCCCATCGCCGAGATGCAGTCCTCGGTGAACTTCAGCACCTGCGCGCGCGTGTAGCGGCAGCGCGTGCCGAGCGACCAGGACGCGAACCCCACCGCGATCAGCAGCGCCATCACCGGGTGGCCGACGAACGTCGCCGCCATCAGGAGGCGGCTCCCCTTCGGCAGCAGCAGCTCGGCCAGCGTCGCCAGCAGCATCAGCACCACCGGCAGCAGGATCGACCAGAGCGTCAGCCCGAAGCCGGGCGCGCGGTACGCGGCCGGGCGCGTCGCCTCCTTGCCGGTGAGCTGCGGCGGCTTGGCCTCGACAACGCGCACCGCGAAGCGCGCGAACAGCGGCCCCGCGATCGCCGCCGTCGGGATGCCGATGACGAAGCCCCAGAACAGCACC
>DATBHU010000592.1:0-2251 GCA_036557265.1 Polyangia bacterium | reverse complement strand
CGGTGGCGGCGGCATGCACTTCGGCGGCGGCCACCGCCGCTGACGCCGGCATCGGCAACGACCGATCGCGACGGCGGCAAAAGAAGCGCCCCGCCGAACGTCGCGGCGGCGCACCGGACCCACGAGAAAACGGCGCGATCGTGGTACTTTAGCCGTCGATGCGGTGTGCGCGTCGTGTTGGGCTGCTCGGGATCGCTTGTCTTTGCCTCTGCCTGGCGCCGCGCCCGGCGCGGGCCGACGCCGCCCAGGCGCGCGCGCACTTCGACCGCGGGCGCACGCTGTTCGAAGTCGACGAGTACCGCAAAGCGATCGGCGAGTTCAAGGCGGCGCACATCGAGAAGCCCGATCCCGCGTTCCTGTACAACATCGCCGAATGTCACCGGCGTCTCGGTGAGCTGCCCGAGGCGCTGCAGTTCTACCGGCGCTTCCTCGCCACCGCGCCCGCCGACGACAAGACCCGGCCGATCGTCGAGCAGCGTGTCGCCGATCTGAAGACGGTCGCCGCCGACGAACCGAAGGCCGCGCCCGCCGACACGCCGCCCGCCGGCGGCCAGGACCTTTCGCTCGGCGCGCCGTCCTTGCCCGATCAGCCGCCGACGCTGGTCCAGTCACCGCCACCGCCGTCGCGGGCGGCCTCGCCGTTCTACACGCGGCCCTGGTTCCTGATCACCGTCGGCGCCGTCGTCGTGGCGAGCGCCGTCGGTATCTGGGCGCTGTCGCGCACGCCCGAGCCGCCGGACACGGCGCTCGGCAACCAGAGCATCTTCTGACGGCGATGCGACGATTCGCGCGCAGCATCGCAACGCTGGTGGCCGCCGCGCCGCTGTTCGCCGCGTGCGACAGGTCGGATTCGACCGTGATCGTGAAGGTGGACGCCGACCCGGATGTCGCGGCCGTCTTCCAGCTGCGCGCCTCGGTGTCGAACGGCGGCGGCGGCACGACGCGGCTGTTCCCGGGGGCGCCGGCGGCGCAGCCGATCAAGTTCCAGACGTCTTTCTCGCTGACCGTGCCGCGCACGCGCACGGGCGCGCTCGACATCGCCCTCGACGGCCTCTCCGCGGGCGGCGCCGCGATCGCGGCGGGTGACGGCACCGTCGACCTGCACGGCGAAGACAGCGTCACGGTCAGCGTCACACTGCACGCGGGACCGTCGACCTGCGGCAACGGCGTCGTCGACCTCGGCGAGTCGTGCGACGACGGCGATCGCTACTCGAACGGCGCGTGCAACTACCTTTGCCAGGGCACGCCGGGACCGGGGTCGGGCGGGATGGGCGGCGGCGGTCGCGGCGGCGCCGGCGGAGCCGGCGGGATCGGCGGCAGCGTGGGCGGCGCGGGCGCGGTCGGTGGTGCGGGCGGCCGCGGCGGCGGCGCGGGCGGCGGCGGCGGCGCGGGCGCGAGCGGCGGCGGCGGCACGGCGGGAAGCGGCGGCTCTGCGGGGAGCGGCGGCTCCGCGGGAACCGGTGGCTCCGCGGGAACCGGCGGCTCCGCGGGAACCGGCGGCGCGGGCGGGCGCGGCGGCGGCGGTGGCATGGGCGGACGTGGCGGCGGCTTCGGCGGGCGCGGCGGCAGCGCGGGCTTCGGCGGGCGCGGCGGCAACGCAGGCACCGGCGGGAGCGCAGGCAGCGCAGGCACCGGCGGCTCCGCGGGCAGCGCAGGCACCGGCGGCTCCGCGGGCAGCGCGGGCGCCGGCGGAAGCGCGGGAACCGGCGGCTCCGCGGGAACCGGCGGCGCGCAGTGCATGGTCGAGCTGCTGACGAGCGGCGGCTTCGAGGGCAGCAACGCCGTCTGGACGCAGATGGACCCGAACGCGCGGCCGCTCATCTACGACCAGGCGACGGCGCCGGCGTTCGTGCCGATGGCGCAGTCGCCCACGCACCTCGCCTGGCTCGGCTACGACATCATCAGCACGCAGGACACCCTGCGCCAGGCGATCCAGGTCCCCGCCAACGCCCTCCAGCTCAGCATCTCCGGCTACTACCAGATCCAGACCGACGAGTCGGGCGGCGAGTACGACTTCGGCTACGTCGAGCTGGAGCGAACCACGGCAGGCGGCAGCAACACCACCGAGCTCAGGAAGTGGTCCAACCAGGACTCGAACGCCGACTGGACCTACTTCGCGACGGTCCAGGACGCGACGATCGTGGCGGGCCAGACCGTGGTGTTGCAGCTGCGCGCCGAGATGGACGACGCGGTCAAGACCAACTTCTACTTCGACTCGCTGTCGGTCACCGCGATCGTCTGCCCCTGACCG
>DATBHU010000591.1:0-11870 GCA_036557265.1 Polyangia bacterium | reverse complement strand
GCCGGACCCGCTCCCGCGCCGCCGCCGACAGCGCGCCCGGCTCGGCGTCGCGCAGCGCGCGCGCCGTCGCCAGCACCAGCGCGTGCTCCTCGCTGCAGCGGGCGCACGCCGACAGATGAGCCTCGAGCTCCAGGCGTTCGGCGGCCGTCGCGTGCCCGCCCGCCGACGCGGTGGAGAGGCGAGCGATCTCTTTGCAGCTCATCGCCATGACTGTGCTCCGGAGGCCTCGATCAGTTGACGCAAATCTGGCTGACCGCGCACCATCGCCATCAACTCGCGCCGCGCGAACCAGATGCGCGACTTGGTCGCTGCCTTGCTGGCCTCGGTCAGCGCCGCGACCTCCTCGATCGAGTAGTCCTCGACGGTGTAGAGGAGGAAGGCGACGCGCTTCTTGGGCGCGATGCGGTCGAGCAGCGCGTGCAGCCGGCGCGCGAGCTGCCGGTTCGCCGCCAGCTGGTCGGCCGGCTCGGCGGCGTCGTTCGGCTCGTCGGCGTCGGTGACGAGCTCGAGCGGCACCGTCCGCCGCACGCCCGAGCGCAGCTGGTGCAAGGCGGTGTGCACGGCGATGCGCGTGACCCAGGTCTTGAGGCTCGCCTCGCCGCGGTAGCGGCCGAAGCTCTGGAACGCCTGGATGAACGTGGTCTGCACCAGGTCCTCGAGGTCGGGCGTCGGCCCGGTCAGCCGCGAGATCACCCGCTCGACGTAGTGCACGTGCGTCGTGAAGAACTTCTCCAGGCTGGTCGCGTCGCCCACGCGGCAGCCGGCGACCAGCGCCGGATCGTCGGCGGTCGCGGCCGGGGGCAGGGCGCCACGTGGGTCCTCCACGAAATGGATCGTACCAGTAGATACCGTTCTGGTTGAAACCACTTGCGCGGCGCGGCGCTTAAAAAACACGGATCAGGGAGCCGGGAAGACCAGGCCGATGGCGAGGCCCGCCCGCGTGCCGAACGCCAGCAGCCTGTCGTTGGTGTGGCGCAGCGAATAGCTGGTGGTCGGTACGGCCACCTCGCCGTACAGGCGCAGCTCGCCCGCCAGCGCGCCGGCCAGGCGGAGGCGCGCCAGCAGCTCGGCGCCGGCGCCGCCGGCCGTGGTGAACGCGCTCTGCTGCATCGGGTCCGAGCCGTTGGCTGACGCCCACAGCAGGTGGAGCGCCGCGAACGGTCCTCCGCCGAGCGTCACCCGCGGACCGCGCCAGACGGCCCGCGCGCCCAGCATGAACGGCCAGTCGAACAGCGAGATCACGTCGGTGGTCGGCATCGTGCCGGTGTCGAGCTGGGCGATCTCCTCGCGGCGGCCCGCCAGCTCGGTGCCGACGTCGAGCTCGAGCACCCGCCCGAGCGCGAGCGAGCCCTCGAGGGCGAGCGCGTGGCGCGCGGACGCGGACGCGAGCGGCGTCGACAGGCGATAGCCGACGGTCACGAACAGACGCGTGGATGGCGGCGGCGCCGGCGGCTGCGCGCGGACGGCGAGGTCGGGACCGGCGGGCGCCGGCGGCGCCGGAGGGGGCGCGGGCGGCGGCGGCGCGGGCGCGGGCGGCGGCGGGACGACGACGGCCGGCTCCGGGGACGCCGTCCCGACCAGCACGCTCCGCAGCTTGAGCGCGATCGCCCGGAACTGCTCGGCCTCGTGCGCGCCGGTCCGCTCGACCAGGTGCTGCTCGACGTGGCCGTCGGTCTCGACGACGGTCAGCGCGGCGACGTCGCCGCCCGGGCGCAGCTCGCACCAGAATCCGAGCCGCGCCCCCTGGGCGCGCAGCGTGGCGACCGCGTCGCTCGCCGAGGCCGCGTCCGACGGAACGGCCCTGGTCTCGGCGGCGGTCCGGACCGACAGCCCGAGATCGCGCGTGTAGACGGAGATCGCATCGAGCAGCGCGCGCGCGTCGATCGGCGCGGCGTCGGGCGTCCGGAACCACAGGATCGTCTGATCGCCCGTGGCCGTCGCTGCGGGCGGCGCGGCGGGCGACTGCAGCGCGACGAGCGCGTGCAGTGAAAGAGCGACGGAGAACGCGAGCACGCGATCGTCAGGTTAACACGCGCGCATTCAACCGCCCCGCGCGCCGCCGGCACGGTAGCGCATGCGCAAAGCTTCTCGTCGGGAGATTCACGGTTCGATCTGTCTCGTCGCGATCGCGTTCGTTGCGATTGCCCTGGTCGCTTCGTGCGGCGGCGGCGTCTCCGCGCCCGGGCTCGGCGGCGGCGCCGCCGCGGGCCACCCGCCGGGCGGCAGCGGCGTCGGCGGCAGCGGCGTCGGCGGCGCCGGCGTGTCGGGGCAGGGCGGCCTGCCCGGCGGCGGCGCGTGCCAGGGCCCGGCGACGGACTGCACGGCCAACGCGCAGTGCTGCAGCGGCCGCTGCGAGCCCGTGACCGGCATGGCCGGCGTCGTGCAATGCACGAACGCCTGCTTCGCCGACGGCGTCGCCTGCGCGAAGGCGCTCGACTGCTGCTCGCTCGGCTGCTTCAACGGCCGCTGCGGCGGTGGCCTCTGCAAGGTCGAGAGCGAGGCGTGCACGCAGAACGCCGACTGCTGCTCGAACATCTGTCAGGGCGGGCAGTGCCAGGTCGATCTCGCGAACCGAGACTGCCGTCCGACGGGCGAGACCTGCACGTCCGGTTCGGGCCGCGGCTGCTGCACCGACGTCTGCGACGAGACGGTGGATCCGAAGCGCTGCAAGTTCGGCACGGAGACCTGTCGCGGCGAGGGCGCCGCTTGCACGGCGGACGTGCAGTGCTGCCGCGGCATCTGCGATCCGGCGACGCGCGTTTGCAAGACGCCGTGCACGCCGGCCGGCGGCGCCTGCACCGGCAACGCGACCTGCTGCTCGAGCAGCTGCGCGGCCGGCGCCTGCGGCACGCCGCCCACCAGCTGCACGCAGATCAGCGGCGCCTGCACCAGCAACGCGCAGTGCTGCTCGGGGCTCTGCTTCGGCGGTTTCTGCGAGCCCGGCTTCATCGTCGGCTGAGCGGGCCGGGCGATTTGCTTCAACCGCCGGCGCGGCTGGCGGCACCAAGGACCAGCTGACCCGCTTCTCTACTCTCTCTTCTTCCTCTCGGGAGGCCTCATGACCCGGAACCAGCGCTCCTTCTTCGTTGCCTGCGTCTTCCTCGCGGCGTTCGCGATGGCGTGCGGCGGCGGCGGCGCGGCAGGCCCAGGAACCGGCGGCGCCGGGGGCGGGCACGGAGGCGGGGGCGGCGCCTCCGCCGGGAAAGGCGGCGGAGGTGGCACGGCGGGGACTGTCGGCACCGGCGGTACGGGCGGCAGCGCGGGCGCGATCGGCACGGCCGGCGCCGCGGGCGGCGCAACGGGCGGCGCGGTCGCCGGCACGGGTGGCGCGACGGGCGGCGCGGTCGCGGGCGCGGGTGGCGCGGCCGGTGCGGGCGGCCGCGGCGGTGCGGCCGGCGGTGCGGCCGGCGCGGCGGGGCGCGGTGGAGCGGGCGGCGCCGCGGGCGCGGCCGGGGCTGCGGGCGCCGCGGGGCGCGGCGGAGTCGGTGGCGCGGCAGGCGCGGCTGGCGCGGCCGGGGCTGCCGGTCGTGGCGGCGCGGGCGGCGCCGCGGCGGGTGCCGGCGGCACGGGCGGCGCGCCCGCTTGCACGACGCGCGCTCAGTGCGGCGGCCTGACGCCGTTCTGCGACATGGGGAGCTGCCGCGGTTGCGACACCAACCCGGAGTGCGCGCAGCTCGGCGGCGGCGCCGATCGCTGCGACACGGCCACGCACACCTGCGTGCAGTGCCTCGCGATGACGGACTGCGCGGCCAGCGAGATGTGCGATCTGACCACGCACACCTGCACGGTCGGCTGCACCGACAACACGCCCTGCGCGCCCGGCGTCTGCAACACGACGACGCACGTCTGCGTCCGCTGCCTGACGGACGCGAACTGCCCGAACGGCCAGCACTGCGACGTGGCCGGGAACGCCTGCGTCGAGTGCGTCACCAGCACGCAGTGCACGAACATGCGCGTCTGCGGGCCGACCCACCGCTGCGTCGACGGCTGCATGAACAACAACGATTGCGGCCGCGGCGGCGCCGACTTCTGCGACCCGCTGACGATGGCCTGCGTCGAGTGCCGCACCAACAACGACTGTGGCGGGGGCGGCGTCTGCCTCCCCGATCACACCTGCCGCTAGAGCTCTTGGCTTGACCTCACCTGACCTGACCGACTGACCTCCTCCGACCGACCACAACGAGGGCCCGGCGGGCGAAAGCTCGCCGGGCCCCCGCGCTGTTCCGATTCGTCTTACCCGCCCTCGTCCTCGCTCACCTCCTCGGAGTTTCCGCGCTCCCGAGGACGGCCGCGCGGACGGGGGCGGGATCTATCTAGACGTAGTCGATCTCGGCGATGGTCAGCTCGCGCAGCCCGGCGTGCCACTTGACCATCACGGTGTCGCCGATCGACTTGCCGAGCAGCGCCCGTCCGACCGGCGACTGCCACGAGATGTCACCGGCGGCGCCGTCGGTCTCGTCGACGCCGACGATGCGGTAGGTCGCCTCCTCGCCCTCCGCGTCCTCGACCGTCACGGTCGCGCCGAAGAAGACCCGATCGCGGTGCGGTTGCGCGCGCGGGTCGACGATCCGCACGTCGTCCAGCCGCTTCGAAAGGAAGCGCAGCCGTGAGTCGATCTGCCGCAGCTGCCGCTTGCGGTAGATGTACTCGGCGTTCTCGGACCGGTCACCCTCGGCGGCGGCGTCCGCCAGCGCCGACACCACCTCGGGCCGCTTCTTGGTGCGCAGGAAGGTCAGCTCTTCCGTCAACTTCTTGAACCCGGCGGGCGTGATGTAGTTCGGCGGCGGCGCGCGCTTCGCCGGCTGATCGGCCATGGCACGCCATGCTATACGTCGTGCGCATAGCATGGCCACGAGGAAGATCGCGATCTTGACCAGCGGCGGTGACGCACCCGGGATGAACGCCGCCATCCGCGCCGCCTGCCGCACGGGCCTCGCCAAGGGGTGGGAGATCTTCGGCGTTCGCGACGGCTACGCCGGCCTGGTCGCCGGCATGATCGAGCCGCTCGGCGCCCGCGACGTCGGCGGCATCCTGGGGCGGGGCGGGACGTTCCTGGGCAGCGCGCGGCTGCGCGACTTCAAGGACGAGCCGGTGCGCGCGCGCGGCCTCGCCAACCTGCACGCGCGCGGCATCGACGGCCTGGTCGTCATCGGCGGCAACGGCTCGCAGTCGGGCGCGCTGGCGCTCGCGCAGATGGGCCTCGAGGTGGTCGGCGTCGCGTCGACCATCGATAACGATCTGGCCGGCTCGGAGATCACGATCGGCGTCGACACCGCGCTCAACATCGCGCTCGAGTCGATCGACCGCCTGAAGGTGACGGCCTCGTCGCACCGGCGCGCCTTCCTGGTCGAGGTGATGGGCCGCAACTGCGGCTACCTGGCGCTGATGGCCGGCATCGCGGGCGGCGCCGAGTCGGTCGTCATCCCGGAGGCGGAGGTCGAGCCCGAGGTGATCGTCGCCGACATGCAGAGCGCCTACGCGCGCGGCAAGGCGCACGCGCTGGTGGTGGTCGCCGAGGGCGCCCGCAACAACGCCATGAAGCTGGCCGAGCACTTCGAGGCGCACAAGAAGCAGCTCGGGTTCGACATGCGCGTCACCACGCTGGGTCACGTGCAGCGCGGCGGCACGCCGAGCGCGTTCGACCGGCTGCTGGCGACGCGGCTGGCGGCCGCGGCCGTCGATCACCTGGCGCGCGGCGAGCACGGCAAGCTGATCGGCCTGGTGAAGGGCGAGGTGCACGCCACCCCGCTGGCCGAGATCGTCGGCATGCCGAAGACGCTCGACCTGGAACTGGTGAAGCTGCAGAAGGTGCTCGCGCAGTGACGTCCCGGCTCAGCGAGCGGCAGGTCGCGCTGCTCGTGAGCGTCGCGGTGATCCTGGGCGGCCTTCTCCTCTATCTCCCGTTCGCGGGCACCTACGGCCTGTGGGATCCGTGGGAGACGCACTACTCCGAGGTGGCGCGGCAGATGACCCACCGCGGGGACTACATCAGCCTGTGGTGGCCGGGGTCGCCCCGCGATCCGCCCCAGTTCTGGTCGAAGCCGGTGCTGTCGTTCTGGCTGATGAGCATCGCCATGCGCGTCGCCGGCGTCGGGCTGCCGACCGGCTCGCCCGGCGAGATGGCGGTCGGCCAAGCGGCCGAGTGGGCGGCGCGCGTGCCGTTCTGCCTGATGGGCGTGCTCGGCATCTGGGCGGTCTACCTGGTGACCGCGCGCTTCGTGTCGCGGCGGGCGGGTGTGCTGGCGGCGATCGTCTGCGCGACGGCGCCGATGTACAGCCTCGTCGCGCGGCAGGCGATGACGGACATGGCGTTCGTCGGGCCGATGGCGATGGCGCTGGCGCTGGGCGCGCTGGCCCTGTTCGACGAATCCGACCAGCCGCTGCCGCGGCGCGGGCAGCGGGGCGGCGCCGGCTTCTGGAGCTGGCCGCACCACGGCCTCTTCTACGGGACGCTGGCGCTGATGGCGGTGGTGATGATCCCGCAGCTGCTGATCGATTCGATCCAGCTGAAGGTGGTGATCCCGTGGGGCGGGCGCGAGATCAGGATGTACGGCGCGGTCGCCATGATCCCGTACTACCTGGGGCTGGCGCTGTTCGTGGTGCTGGCGGCGCGCACGCGCTGGAAGGCGCCGTTCTATCTCTACCTGGCGGCCATCATGTGCGGCCTGTCGGTGCTGGCGAAGGGGCTGGCGGGGCTGGGGCTGCCGGTGATCGTGTTCGTCGCCTACCTGGCGTTCACCTGGAACTGGGGGCGGCTGCGGCGCGCCCAGCTGCGCTACGGCATCGTCGTCTCCGTGATCGCGTGCGTGCTGGTGGCGGCGCCCTGGCACCACGCGATGCTGATCCTCTACGGCGCCGGCTTCTGGAACGAGCTGTTCGGCGACAACCACTGGCGGCGGATGGTGATCGGGCGCCACGGCGATCGCGGGACGTTCGAGTACTTCGTGCGCGAGCTCGGCTACGGCCTGCTGCCCTGGATCGCGCTGGTGCCGGCGGCGCTCGGCTGGGCGGTGTTGCGGGGGCGGCGCGCGGTGGCCGCCGCGCTGGAAGGCCCCGCGGCCGCGGCGGAGGCGCGCAAGCAGGCCATCATCTGGCTGGGCGCGATCTGGTCGGTGGCCGGCTACGCGCTGGTGTCGATGTCGATGACGAAGTTCCACCACTACGTGCTGCCGGCGATCCCCGGCATCGCCATCGTGGTCGGCTGCTTCCTCGACGATCTGCTCGGCCGCGCGGGGTGGCGGCGCGCCGCGCTGGTCGCGCTGATCGGCATCCCGCTGCTCGCGGTGGTCGCGTTCGATCTGGTCGACGCCAAGAACGCCGCCCAGCGGTTCCTCTGGTTGTTCTCCTACGACTACGTGCACAACAAGAACGGCCGGCCGTGGCCCGACAAGCTCGACTTCACGGGGCCGCTGATCGGATTCTCCGTGGTGTTCGCGGTCGCCACGGCGGCGCTGGCGGTGCCGCGCATCCGGCGCTGGGCCGCGTACGGCCTGTCGGCGGCGGCGGTCGTCTTCACCTTCTACCTGCTGGACGGCTTCATGCGCGGCGTCGCCCCGTCGTGGTCGCAGAAGGGGCCGATCGCGGCGTACTACCAGCACCGCCGCTCGCCCGAGGAGCGCCTGGTCGCGTTTCAGCTCTACTGGCGCGGCGAGACCTTCTACACGTCGAACGAGATCTACGACGGGCCGCCCGAGGAGCGGACGGTGTTCGATCAGGAGGGCGCCGACGAGAAGCTGAAGGACTGGCTGCTGCACCACCGCGGCCGGCGGACGTTCTTCCTCTACGAACGCTACCAGCAGGCGCGGCTGCAGGCCCTGTTGCCGCCCGACGCGCGCCCCTCCTGGCACGTCGTCGACGAGCAGAACAACAAGTTCTCGCTCGCCCAAGCAGACCTCTAGGCCGGCAGATGGTCAGGGAGAGGGTCAACACTCCGATCCCCTCGCCCCGCGGAGCGGGGAGAGGGCCAGGGAGAGGGGCCGCCCATGGATGACGCGGAGGCCCGCCGCCAGCGCTTCCTCGAGCTCGGCGGCGTCGAGCCGGCGGACGCCGACGAGCGCGCGCTGCTGGAGGCGATCCTGGCGAGCGGCGACTTCCTGTCCGGCCTGCTGTTCGCGGACGTCGCCGCGTTCGCGCGGCTGACCGCCGATCCGTGGCTGCGCCGGCCCAAGCCGCCCGAGACGATCGCGCGCGAGGTGCGGGCCGCCGTGGCGGGCGCCGCCGACCTGGCCGGGGTGCAGCGCGGCCTGCGCCTGGTGCGCCGCTACGAGGTGCTGCGCCTGGGCGCGCGCGAGCTCGGCTGGGGAACGACCGAGGAGGTCGCGCGCGAGCTGTCCTCGTTCGCCGACGTCTGTCTGGACGCGGCGGTCGAGATCTGCGACGCCGAGCTGCGGCGCGAGCTCGGCGAGCCGCGCGCCGACGACGGCGGGCCGGTGCGCTTCGTGGTGATGGCGATGGGCAAGCTGGGGGGCGAGGAGCTGAACTTCTCCTCGGACGTCGACGTCTGCTACTTCTACTCGACCGACGCCGGCGCGGCGGGCGAGGCGTCGCTGCACCACTACTACGCGGAGCTGTCCCGGCGCGTTTCGGCGGCGCTGGAGCAGCCGACCGCGGACGGCATGGTGTTCCGGGTCGACCTGCGGCTGCGGCCGGAGGGGCGCAGCGGCCCGCTGTGCAATTCGATCGCCGCCGCCGAGACCTACTACGAGACGTTCGGCCGGACCTGGGAGCGGCAGGCCTGGCTGCGGGCGCGCCCGGCCGCCGGCGATCAGGCCCTGGGCGCCGAGCTCCTGGCGGTGCTCGACCCGTTCATCTATCCGCGCAGCATCGACGCGCGCCTGATCGACGACGTGCGCGGGCTGCGGGCGCTGTTCCGCGATCCCGCCGACGCGGGCGGCGCGCTGGGCGAGACCGGGTTCGACGTCAAGCTGGGAGCGGGCGGCATCCGCGACGTCGAGATGGTGGTGCAGGCGCTGCAGCTCCTGCACGCGGGCAAGCGGCCCGAGCTGCGCGAGCGCAACACGCCCCGCGCCCTGCCGCGGCTGGTGGTCGCCGGGCTGCTCGGGGATCGCGAGGCCTGGACCCTGCTGACCGCCTACCGGTTCTGGCGGCGGCTCGAGCACCGCGTGCAGGTCGCGAGCGGGGCCCAGCAGCACCGCCTGCCGGCCGACGACGGGGCGCGCGCCCGCTTTGCGGCGGGCCTCGGGTTCGCGGAGCTCGCGGCCTTCGACGCGGAGGTGCAGGACAAGCGCGCGGCGGTCGAGGCGATCGCCGCGACGCTGGGCGAGCCGCCCGACGCGGCGCAGATCGAGGCGGCGCGCCTGCTCGACCCGCTGCGCGATCGCGCGGATCTCGAGCGGCTGGCGACCGCCGCCGGCTTCCGCGACGCCGAGGCCGCCGCCGACACGCTGGAGGCGCTGGGGGCGCGGCTGCCCGCGGCGCTGCTCGCCGAGGCGGTCGCGTCGCCCGATCCCGATCGGGCGCTGCTGCATTTCCGCGATCTGATCTGGCGCAGCTCGGCCGCGCTGATGCTGCTCCTGCGCGAGGAGCCGCGGCTGGCGCGCATGCTCGGGACGCTGTTCGGCACCAGCGATCGGCTCGCCGACCTGCTGATCCGGCACCCGCCCATGTGGGACGCGCTGGTGGAGGGGCTGGGCGCGCGCGCGCGCACGCGCGAGCAGCTGGCGGCGCGGCTGGCGGCGCGGCTGTCCGAGGTCGCGCAGCAAGACGACGAGATGGAGGCGCAGATGGAAGCGGAGGAGGCGAAGCTGCGCGCCATCCGCCGCTTCCAGGCCGAGGAGACCTTGCGCATCGGCCTTCACGACGTCGCGGGCAACCTGGAGCCGGGCGAGGTGACCGCCGCGCTGACCGACGTCGCCGAGGTCTGCCTGGCCCGGGCGATCGAGGCGACGCTGCCCGGGATGGCGGCGCGCTACGGGCTGCCGCGGGCGGGGCTGACCGTGCTCGGTCTCGGCAGCCTGGGCGCGCGCGAGATGCGCTACGGCTCGGACCTGGATCTGGTGTTTCTCTACGGGGGCGACGGCGAGACGAGCACCGGCGTCGACCACCGCGAATGGTTCGCGCGCGCGTCGGTGCGGTTCATCTCGGCGGTCGAGGCGCTGCTCGAGGAGGGGCGGCTCTACAAGGTCGACACCCGGCTGCGCCCGTCGGGGGAGCAGGGCCTGCTGGTGACGTCGTGGGCCGCGTTCGAGCGCTACCACCGCGACGAGGCCGCCGGCTGGGAGCGGGTGGCGCTGCTGCGCGCGCGCATCGTCTACAGCGACGAGGAGGCCGTCCTGCGGGCGCAGCGCGACGCGCAGCTCGCGGCGATCGCCTTCGATCGCCCCTTCGACCCGCAGCGCTTCGTCGCAGACCTGCGCCGCGTGCGCGCCCGCGTCGAGACCGAGCGCGGCCGCGTCCCGGCCGGCTCGCGCCACCTGCGCTTCGATCCGGGGGGCGTCATGGACGTCGAATTCCTGGTCGCGCTGGGCCAGCTCCAGCACGCCGCCGATCCCGGCGTGCGGACCACGACCACGGCGGCGGCGCTGGCGCGCCTGATCACCCTCGACTGGCCGGAGACGCTGCTCGACGACTACGCGGCGCTCCGGCGGGCGACGCTGCGCCTGCGGCTGCTCCTCGATCGCCCCGAGGACGTCGTGTCGCCGCGCGATCTGCCGATGCTGGCGCGCAGCCTCGGGACGACACCCGATGCGCTGGCGGCCGATCTCGACGCGCGCCTGGCGCGCGTGCGCGCCGTCTTCGACGCCCGCTTCCGCTGAAGCTCGGCCGGCGGACGGCAGAGCCTGACACCCGCGGGGTTTTTGAAGGGCCGGCTGACGTCTGTGTTGTCACGTCGAGGCGGAACCCCATCTTGGGGAAGGTGGGTGGGGAGTCGTCGTCGGAGGGGCGGGCGGGCGGGGCGCGCCTTTGGAAGGTGTTCGGCGACGTCCGTCCGGGTGAGGGGCGCCACGTGGCGCTGTTCGCGCTGCAGATCTTCCTGCTGCTGACCGCGTACTACCTGCTGAAGACGGTCAGGGAACCCCTGATCCTGCTGTGGGGGATCTGGGGCCTGCAGGGCGACGAGCTCAAGATCTACGCGACGTCGGCGCAGGCGCTGCTGCTGCTCGGGGCGTTGCCGATCTACGGGCGGATCGCACACCGGGTGCGGCGGCTGACGCTGATCCGCGGCACCCTGATCGGGTTCATCGCGTCGGTGGGCGTGTTCATCGCGCTCGGCGTCGCCGGCGTGCCGATCGCGGCGCCTTTCTACATGTGGCTCGGCATCGTCAGCCTGCTGAGCGTCGCACAGTTCTGGTCGCTGGCCGCCGATCTCCACACGCGCGAGGCGGGCGAACGGCTGTTCGGCGTCATCGCGATCGGCGGCTCCGCGGGCGCGATCGCGGGCGCGCAGCTGGCGCGGCGGCTGATCGAGCCGATCGGGATCTACGGCCTCATGACCATGGCGGCGGGGCTTTACGCGGTCGCGCTGGCGATCGTCGCGATCATCGACCGCGACGGCGTCGGGCCGCGCGCGGCGCTGGAGCGGGCCGCGCCCGCCGCGCCGGCCTCGCGGGGCGCGCTCGCCCTGGTGCTGAAGGACCGCTACCTCTTGATGATCGGCGCCCTGCTGATCGTCGTGAACCTGGTCAACACGCAGGGCGAGTACATCCTCGCCGACGCGGTCAAGGCGCACGCCGACAGCTTCCCCCGGGCCGCGCGGGCGGCGATCATCGGCCGCTTCTACGGCGCGTTCTACGGCGCCGTGAACGCGGTGGCGCTGCTGGTGCAGGCGCTGCTGGTGGCGCGCGTGCTCAAGCGGGGCGGCACGCGCTGGGCGCTGTTCGTGCTGCCGGCGATCGCGATGTTCGGCTACG
>DATBHU010000590.1:0-1637 GCA_036557265.1 Polyangia bacterium | reverse complement strand
GATCATCTTCGCGCCCTGCCGGGCGATGCGGCCGTCCGCGGGCAGCTCCCAGCGCCGCCCCACCTGCCGGAAGGGGACGGTGACCAGGGTGGCGCCCTGCAGCGACGCCAGCGTGTCGTAGAGGCCGTAGGTCGGCCAGGGGCAGGCCAGGCGCTGCCCGCCGTCGAGGAAGGCACGGTAGAGGATGGTGAGGCAGTCGTCGGAGCCGTTGCCCGCCAGCACCTGCTCGGGCAAAACGCCGTAGCGCGCGGCCGCCGCCTGGCGCAGCCGCACGCTCACCGGATCCGGATAGAGGCGCAGCGATTCGTCGGCGATCGCCGCCAGCGTGGCCATCACCCGCGGCGACGGCGGAAACGCGCCCTCGTTGGTGTTCAGCTTGACGAGATCGCTGATCTGCTCGCCGGGCGTGTAGCCGGGCATCGCCCGCACCGCCGGCCGCAGCAGATCCACGGCGGCGGCCCGCTTCGTGTCGTCGCTGGCGGCGTCTTTGGCTCCGTGGTTGGTGGACATGGAAGACTATCGACTAAAACGTAACACGAAGGGAGAATTGGGCGGATGGCCCGGATCCTGATCATCGACGACAACGAGACGATGCGCGAGGGCTTGGGCGCCACGGTGCGCCGCATGGGCCACGAGGCGGTGATCACCTCGTCCGGCGCGGAGGGGCTGACGCACGTCGTCGCCGCGCCCGGCCGTCCCCCGGTCGAGTTCGTGATCACCGACCTCAAGATGGACGGCGTGGGCGGCCTGGACGTGGTGAAGGCGGTGCGCGAGCAGGATCCGGACTGCCCGGTGATGATCGTGACCGCCTTCGGCACCGTCGAGACGGCGGTGGAGGCGATGCGGCTCGGCGCCTGGGACTTCCTGCAGAAGCCGTTCGCGCCCGAGGTGGTGCGGCTGAAGGTCGCGCGGGCGCTGGAGCTGCGCAACGAGCGCCGCGCCCGCGAGCGCGCCGAGGCGGAGAGCGCGGCCCTGCGCGCCGACGCGGCCGCCGGCTATCACTTCGACGACATCGTCGGCGAGACGGCCGCGATGCGCGCCGTGTTCGCGACCATCGAGAAGGTGGCGCCGACGGACGCCTCGGTCTACATCTCCGGCGAGTCGGGGACGGGCAAGGAGCTGGTCGCGCGCGCGATCCACGCGCGCTCGAAGCGCGCGCAGGGGCCGTTCGTGAAGGTCAACTGCGGCGCGCTGACCGAGACGCTGCTGGAGTCGGAGCTGTTCGGCCACGAGAAGGGCTCGTTCACGGGCGCGGTGAAGCGCAAGCTGGGGCGGTTCGAGCTGGCCGACAAGGGGACGCTGTTCCTCGACGAGATCGGCGACGTGACGCCGGGCTTGCAGCTGAAGCTGCTGCGCGTGCTGCAGGAGCGGGAGTTCGAGCGGGTCGGCGGCACCGAGACGATCAAGGTGAACGTCAGGCTGATTGCGGCGACCAACAAGGACATGGAGCAGTCGATCGCGGCCGGGACGTTCCGCGAAGACCTGTACTACCGGCTGAACGTGTTCACCATCTTCGTGCCGCCGCTCCGCGAGCGGAAGGCCGACCTGCTGCTGCTCGCCGATCACTTCCTGGAGAAGTTCTCGCGCGAGCATCACAAGAGCATCAAGCGGATCTCGACGCCGGCGATCGACATGCT
>DATBHU010000589.1:0-8940 GCA_036557265.1 Polyangia bacterium | reverse complement strand
CCACCGCCTACGACGGCACCGCCGAGTTCTACATCGTCAGCGAGGCCGGTCTGGGGGTCGACGTCTGCGTCGTCCGGTTCGACGTGAAGCGGACGGGCGACGCGCCGGCTGGCTGCGCGGATCCCACGACGGGCGCCGCTTGCAGCTGGGCGAGCACGGTCACGTTCAGCAACCCGACCGTCGTCACCAACACCGACGGCGCCTGCGACGCCAGCGACAGCGTGCCGGCGCTCGACAGCGCCGGTATCGCGCGCATCAACGGCATGGCGATCGGGCGCGGGTTCTCGCGGGTGGCGGCCCACGGCGACTCGCTGATGAAGTACGACGGTTCGAAGTGGACGGTGGTCGGGCGCGCCAGCTGGGCCGAGGGGACCGGCGCGCTCGGCTACAACATCGTCACCGGCGCCTGCAACTACGGGCACTGATGCGGGCGCGCCTGTCGCGTACGGCCGCCGCGGTCGGTCTCCTCTTCGCCGGCGTCACCGTCGCGTCGCCGGGCTGCACGCCTTCGTCGACCGGCGGCAAGACCGGCACGGGCGGCGCCGGCGCGACGGCAGGCGGTTCGGGGACCAGCGGCGGCGCCGCGGGTACCACGGGCGCCGGAGGTAACGCCACCGGCGGCACCAGCGGTGCGCGCGGCGGCGCGGGCGGAAGCAGCGCGGGCACGACCGGCGGCAACGGGGCGGCCGGGGCCGGCGCGTCGGCCGGCGGCGCGACGGCCGGCGCAGGCGGCGCCAGCGGCGGCGCGGGCGGCACGGCCGGGAGCGGATCCGGTGCGCGCGGCGGCACCGGCGGCACGGCGGGCGCGGGCGCGGGCGGGGCGGCGGCGGGAACCGGCGGGCGGGGCGGCGCGGGCGCCGGGGGCACGACCGGCACGGGAGGCGCGGCGGGGGGCATGGGCGGACAGACCGCGCCGGTCAACCAGACGGCGCAGGGGACGAAGGCGGCGCTGACCCTGCTCGATCACTTCGACGGCATCCCGGGCAACGGCGATCCCTCCGACCTGAGCCTGGCGGTCGGGCCGAACCACATCGTCCAGGTCGTCAACTGGCAGATGGCGGTCTACACGAAGAAGGGCGCGATGTACGCGACGACGGGCATGTCGCTCGGCACGAAGTCGTCGAAGTCGATCTTCGCGGGCGCGGGCGGGCGCTGCGAGAGCGGCACCGACTCCGACCACGGCGACACCGTCGTCCGCTACGACCAGCTCGCCGGCCGCTGGGTGTTCATCCAGCCGATCTTCGCGGCGCCCTACGCGATGTGCTACGCGGTCAGCACCGGCGCCGATCCGCTCGGGACGTACAGCAAGTACGAGTTCGCGCGCCAGGAGTTCCCCGACTACCCGCGCCTCGGCGTCTGGCCGGACGGCTACTACGTCGGCACCAGCGCGGGCGACGACGTCGTCCAGAAGCGCATCTGCGCCGCCGATCGCGCCAAGATGCTGGCGGGCCAGCCGGCCACCGAGCAGTGCGTGAGCAAGAGCGGCGTGAACTTCTTCAACCCGTCCGATCTCGACGGTATGACCGCGCCGCCGGCCGGGATGCCCAACATCGTGATGGCGCTGGGTGGGACGCAGCTGCAGAGCACGTTCGAGGACGACGGCGTCTACGCCTACAAGTTCCACGTCGACTGGACGACCCCGTCGGCGACGACGCTGACGGGGCCGACCAAGCTCGCCGTCGCGCGCTACCACTACCTGTGCGACGGCCAGCTGACCAACTGCGTGCCGCAGATGGGATCGACCACCAAGCTGGACGCGCAGGGCGACAAGCTGATGCAGCGGCTCGCCTACCGCAACTTCGGCGACCACCAGTCGCTGGTGATCACGCATTCGATCAACGGCCCGACCGCGGGCGGCGGCCTGCGCTGGTATGAGTTCCGTACCGACGCGTCCGGCAACCCGTATCTCTACCAGCAGAGCACGTTCGCGCCCGACACCGGCTACCGCTGGCTCGGCAGCGCGGCGATGGACGGCCGCGGCAACATCGGCATCGGCTACTCGTTCGGCGCCGCCACCAGCCGCCAGGGCCAGCGCTTCGCCGCGCGCGCCGCCGCCGATCCGCTCGGCACGCTCGGCTTCCGCGAGTCGGTGCTGATCGACAGCACCGCGGCCAAGGGCGGCGGCAACCGCTACGAGGACTTCTCCACCACCGTCGTCGACCCGAGCGACGACGCCACCTTCTGGTACATGGGCGACTACTACAAGAGCACGTCGCGCTCGATCCACATCGGATCGTTCCGGGTGCCGTAGGCGCCGGGTGCCGTAGGCGCCGGGTGCCGTAGGCGCCGCGTGCCGTGGGGTAGCCGGGCTACTCGACCGTGACCGACTTGGCCAGGTTGCGCGGCTGGTCGACGTCGTTGCCCTTGGCCAGCGCGATCGCGTAGCTCATGAGCTGCAGCGGCAGCACCGTCAGGAACGGCTGCAGCGCCGGCGGCGCCTCGGGGATGAACAGCACGCGCTCGCACAGCGACGCGATCTCGGTGTCGCCCTTGGTCGCGACGGCGATGACGTGGCCGTTGCGCGCCTTCACCTCGGCCAGGTTCGACAGCACCTTCTCGTAGCCGGGGCCCTTGGGCGCCAGCACCACGACCGGCACGCCGTCGTCGACCAGCGCGATCGGGCCGTGCTTCATCTCGCCCGCCGCGTAGCCCTCGGCGTGGATGTACGAGATCTCCTTCAGCTTCAGCGCGCCTTCCAGCGCGATCGGGTAGTTGGTGCCGCGCCCGAGGAACAGGAAGTCGCGCGCGTCCTTGTAGTCCTGCGCGAACGCCGCCATGTCGCCCAGCCCCTCCAGCGTCTCGACCATCTTGGCCGGGATGCCGGCGAACTCGGTGGTCAGCTTGGCGGCCGCGTCGGGCGTCAGCGTCCCGGTGCGGCGCCCGAGGTGGATCGCCACCAGCGCCAGCGCCGCCAGCTGCGCGGTGAAGCACTTCGTCGACGCGACGCCGATCTCCGGCCCGGCGTGCGTGTACAGCGACCCGTGCGACGAGCGCGGGATCGCCGAATCGACGACGTTGCAGATGGCGAGGACGCGGGCGCCGCGGGCGCGCGCCTCCTTGACGGCCGCCAGCGTGTCGGCGGTCTCGCCGCTCTGCGAGATGGCGATGACCAGGTCGCCCGGCCCGATGACCGGATCGCGGTAGCGGAACTCGCTGGCCAGATCGACCTCGCACGGCACGCGCGCCGCGCCCTCGATCAGGAACTTGCCGACCAGGCCCGCGTGGTACGACGTCCCGCACGCCAGCAGCACCACCCGGCGCAGCGTCCGCACGTCGATCTCGAACCCCTCCAGGTCGGCGTCGTGCGTCTCGAGCAGCAGGCGCGCCCGCAGCGTGTCCGCGATGGCGCGCGGCTGCTCGTGGATCTCCTTGAGCATGAAGTGCGGGTAGCCGCCCTTCTCGGCGGCGGCCGCGTCCCAGGTGATCGTCTTGGCCGGCCGATCGACGGGCGTCCCGTCCAGGCTGGTCAGCCTGACGCCGGCGCTGCTGATCTCGGCGACGTCGCCCTCGTCGAGGAAGATCACCTCGCGCGTGTGCTCCAGGAACGCCGGCACGTCGGAGGCCAGGAAGGTCTCGCCCTTGCCGATGCCGATGCAGAGCGGCGACGCCACCTTGGCGGCCACGATCTGCCCCGGGTGCTTGTCCGACACCACCGCCAGCGCGTAGGCGCCCGTCACCTGCTCCAGCGCCTTGCGCACGGCGGCCACCAGCGTGGGCGCGCCCGCCAGCAGCGCCTCGTCGATCAGGTGCGCCGCGATCTCGGTGTCGGTCTCCGACGAGAACTTGCGGCCCGCCGCCTCCAGCCGGGCGCGCAGCGCCAGGTGGTTCTCGATGATGCCGTTGTGCACGACCGCGACTGACCCGGTCTTGTGCGGGTGGGCATTGATCTCCGACGGGCGCCCGTGCGTCGCCCAGCGCGTGTGGCCGATGCCGACGCTGCCGGGCGGCGGCTCGCGCGCCACCATGTCCTCCAGCCCCGACAGCTTGCCGCGGCAGCGCACCACCTGCATGCGCCCCTCGTCGGCGACCGCCAGGCCGGCCGAGTCATAGCCGCGGTATTCGAGCTTGCGAAGGCCCGCCACCAGCAGCGGCGTCGCCTCTTTGGGTCCCACGTAACCGACGATCCCGCACATTTTTGCCTGCTCCCCCTGCGTTCAGTTCGCGCACTGCAAGGCGAGCACGGTGATGTTGTCGGTGCCGCCCGCCTCGTTGGCGGCCTCGACCAGCTTGGAGACCGCGAGCTCGAGATCGGGCGCCGCCTTCACCAGCTCCATGATTTTCGCGTCCTCGATCATGCCCGACAGCCCGTCGGAGCAGAGCAGGAAGACGTCCTGATCCTGAATGTCGTGCGCCAGCACGTCGACCTGCACGGTCTCGCGCATGCCGAGCGCGCGCGTGATGACGTTCTTGTGCGGGAACTTGCGCTGCTCATCCTCGGACATGTTCGGCTTGGCGTCCTTGTAGTCCTCGAGCAGCGAGTGGTCGCGCGTCATCTGCTGGATGCTCCCGCCGCGGATCCGGTAGCAGCGCGAGTCGCCCACGTGGGCGATGTAGAACTTGTCGCCTACCACCTGCCCACTGACGATGGTCGTACCCATCCCCTTGAATTTGATGTCGCGGCAAGCGGCATGGAAGATCCGCTGGTTCGCCATCTTGATGCCGACGACGAGGCGGTTCTCCACGTAGGAAAGCTGCCGATCCATCTTGTAGGGCCAGGTTGCTTCATCGTCCTTGGTGCGAACGTAAAACTCCTGCAAAACTTCCGCGGCCATCTTGGAGGCCACCTCGCCGGACGCGTGGCCGCCCATACCGTCGGCCACCATGAACAGCTGCTCGTCCTCGATGAGCGAGAAGTAGTCCTCGTTGTGGTTCCGCTTCATGCCCACGTCGGTCTTCGCGGCGTAGCGGATGCGCATCGAACGTCTCAGCCTAGCGGTGGCGTCGGAGGGCGTCAATCGGATCGGGGACCCAACGCCCCGTAACCGCGCGCGATCAAATCGTTGACACGCCACGCGGCGAGAGGCTAGGGTACTGCTCAAATGTCTAGTCCCCGGGCGGTCAAATCGCCGCGCGCCGCACTTCTCGCCATCGGCGACGAGGTGCTGCGCGGCGAGGTGAGCAACACGAACGACGCGTTCATCGCCGAGCGGCTGTTCGAGGTCGGCTACGAGCTGGCGGAGCAGATGGTGGTCTCCGACGATCCCCAGGCGATCCGCACCGCGCTGGTGCGGCTGCGCGCCGAGATGGACGTCGTGATCGCGACGGGCGGGCTGGGGCCGACCGAGGACGATCGCACGGTGGACGTCGTGGCCGAGCTGCTGGTGACCGGCACGGCCCCGGACGAGCCGTCGCTGGAGGCGATGAAGAAGCGCTTCTCGACGCACGGCTTCGAGCTGACGCCCAACAACCTGCGTCAGGTCCGCGTCCCGAACGGCGCGAAGGCGCTCCCCAACACGGCGGGGATCGCGCCGGGGTTCGTGGTGTCGCTCGGCACGGCCGACGCGTTCTTCCTGCCCGGCGTCCCGCGCGAGATGGAGAAGATGTTCACGGACGAGGTGATGCCGCGGCTGCAGCGGCGGCTGGTGGAGATGGGGGGGCCGCGGCCGGTGACGCGCACCTGGCACCTCTACGGCATGGGCGAATCGCACATCGACCATCGGCTGGCCGGGATCCTGACGGGGATCGACGGCGCCACGCTGCACTTCCGGACCTCGAACCCGGTCAACCACGTCAAGCTGGTGGTGCGGGGCGAGGACGAGGCGGCGTCACGCGCGACCCTGGAGAAGGTCGAGGCGGAGCTGCGCAAGCGCATCGGCCCCGGTATCTACGGCGTCGACGGTGAGACGTTCCCGTCGGCGGTGGCCAAGGCGCTGAAGGCCCAGGAGGCGACGCTGGCGATCGCCGAGTCGTGCACCGGCGGCCTGGCGGGCCAGCTGGTGACGTCGGAGTCGGGGGCGAGCTCGTTCTTCCGCGGCAGCATCGTCGCCTACGCGGACGAGGTGAAGACGGGCGTGCTCGGCGTCAAGCCCGAGACCATCGCCGACTTCGGCGCCGTCAGCGAGCCGACCGCGCGCGAGATGGCCGAGGGCGCCAAGCGGGTGTGCGGTTCGGCGGTCGCGGTGGCGATCACCGGCATCGCCGGCCCGGAGGGCGGCGCCCCCGACAAGCCGGTCGGGACGGTCTGCTTCGCGGTCTGCGGGCCGGGCACGACGCGCGCGTCGACCAAGCTGTTCGCGGGCGGGCGGGAGCGCGTGCGCATGGCCGCCGCCTACTACGCGCTGGATCTGGCGCGCCGCTACTTCGACACGCGCAAGCGATGACGGAGTCCGTCCGCAGCTTCGTGGCGGTCCCGCTGCCTGCCCAGATTCAGGCGAGCGTCTTCGCGGCCGCGCGGGAGCTGGCGCGCGCGCTGCCCGACATCAAGTGGTCGCGCAAGGTGGAGAACCTGCACATCACGGTGAAGTTCCTGGGACCGGTGGCGGAGGAGCGGCTGGCGGAGATCGGCGCTGCGCTGGCGGAGGCGCTCGGCAGCCTGCCGCGCTTCACCATCGAGCTGCGCGGGATGGGCGCGTTTCCGTCGCCGCGCAAGGCCAGCGTCGTCTGGGCCGGCGTCGAGGACGCCGCGCACGGCCTGAGCGCGGTCGCCGACGTGGTCGAGGGGGTGGGCGAGCGGTTTGGCTTCGCGCGCGAACGGCGGCCGTTCACCGGCCACGTCACCGTTGGCCGCTCGAAGGGACGCGGCGGCGTCGACGCGGGGCGCGCGCTGGACGCGTTCGCCGGCCGCGCCTTCGGCGCGACGACCGTCGACGAAGTTCACGTGTACGAGAGCCGCCTGGGCGGCGAGGGTTCGACTTACGTCCTGCGGTCACGGGCCGCGCTTGCTGCGAACTGAAAAAGGAGACGACCACATGGCGACGACCACGACCGAGAAGAGCGAGACCAAGGCCGAAAAAGCCGAGAAGGCCGTCGACAAGAACGCGACCGAGGCGATCCGCGAGCGCGATCCGGCGCGTGAGAAGGCGATCGACGTCGCGGTGTCGACGATCGAGAAGCAGTTCGGCAAGGGGAGCATCATGCGCCTGGGCGAGGGGATGGCCCCGCCCGAGGTGAAGGTGATCCCGACCGGTTCGCTCGGCCTGGACATCGCGCTGGGCGTGGGCGGCCTGCCGCGCGGGCGCGTCATCGAGGTCTACGGACCGGAGTCGTCGGGCAAGACGACGCTGGCGCTTCACATCGTCGGCGAGGCCCAGAAGATGGGCGGCATCTGCGCGTTCGTCGACGCCGAGCACGCGCTGGACGTCGGCTACGCGCGCAAGCTGGGCGTGCGGACGGACGACCTGCTGGTGTCGCAGCCGGACTGCGGCGAGCAGGCGCTGGAGATCACCGAGATGCTGGTGCGGTCGGGCGCGGTCGACGTCGTCGTCGTCGACTCGGTCGCCGCGCTGACGCCGCGCGCGGAGCTGGAGGGCGAGATGGGTGATGCCCACGTCGGCCTGCAGGCGCGCCTGATGAGCCAGGCGCTGCGCAAGCTGACCGGGACGATCGCGAAGTCGAACACGCTGGTCATCTTCATCAACCAGATCCGGATGAAGATCGGCGTCATGTTCGGCAACCCGGAGACCACGACCGGCGGCAACGCGTTGAAGTTCTACGCCAGCGTGCGCATGGACATCCGCCGCGTCGGGGCCCTGAAGGACGGCGAGAAGGTCGTCGGCAACCGGACCCGCGTCAAGGTGGTCAAGAACAAGATGGCGCCGCCGTTCCGCGAGGTCGAGTTCGACATCCTCTACGGCGAGGGGATCAGCCGCGAGGGCGACCTGGTCGATCTCGGCGCCGAGTGCGGCGCGGTCGAGAAGTCGGGCGCCTGGTTTGGTTTCGGCGGCGACCGCATCGGCCAGGGGCGCGAGAACGCCAAGCAGTTCCTGCGCGAGCATGCCGACGTGGCCAAGAAGATCGAGGCGAAGATCCTCGGTCACTTCGGCATCGCCCGCGACACCGGCACGGCCAGCCTGGGCGGGGGTGGCGCGGCGTCCGGCGGCGGCGCGACCGTCCACACGCTGAACCCGCAGCCGAAGCCGGCCAGCGACAAGAAGCGCTAGGCGGCATTCTCGCCTAACATCTTCTGATGGCTCCGAAGAAGAAGCCGTCCAAGGACTCGCGCCTGCGAGACGAAGAAGGTCCTCGTGAGGATCGGGTTACGCGGATTTGGGCAAAAGGGCTGCGCAGCCTCAGGGATGTTGACCTACGACTCGGCAACCTGACTGTTCTCATCGGTGAGAATGGTAGCGGCAAGAGCAGCCTCATCGAGGTCATCGAGATTCTTCGAAGGACGTCGTCGACATCTTTCAAGGAGGAACTAAACGCCGTACATGGCGGACTAACGGCACTACTGCGCAAAGGTGAACGCCGCATGACCGTTGGCCTGGAAATCGAGGGGCGGGAAGCACCGTGCAGGTATGAATTCACCGTCGAACACGACGGATTTCAACCGAAGATCGTTCACGAACTGGTGCGCGTGCTCCCAAGGCACCATCCCCCTTCTGATGGCGACGTAAAACTCTTAAGGGACGAGTTCTCCGCGACGTTCTTCGATATGCAGTCGGTCAAGCAGGTCACGATCCAGCCGATCGATTCGACAAATCTCATGCTGCCAAGGTTGGGAAATAGCCCGCTTCAGCTGGATCTCGCCCGTGTCGTCAACGTGCTGGAGACAATCGATGTGCAAGTTCCGTTCGATGTATCGGCACGGTGGGTTAGTCGAGCGACGGGTAGGCCGAGCCTTGCCCGCGAGCCAGTCACAATTCAGCCGGCAGCGTCACTCCAGTTGCTGGGGCGCAATCTTCCCAACGCGTTTCACGAGCTAAAGAATCATATGGCCATCGCTTGGACCGATACGCTGGAATTGGTAAGGCTGGGTCTGGGCCCCGATCTCGACGACGT
>DATBHU010000588.1:0-7838 GCA_036557265.1 Polyangia bacterium | reverse complement strand
GGTCGAGACCAAGCTCGCCTTTGAGCTCTTCGTAGTCGCGCTCGACCCGCCAACGCATCTGCGCCAGGTTCACGATCTTCGAGATGCGGGTGCCCGCGGGCAAGTTGCAGAGCCAGAACTTGATGGGTGCGGACTCGGTTGAAGCCGCCAGGTCGTGAGGTCCCTACGTCGGCTCGGAGAGTCGAAGCGGCGCCGAGAAAGCTTGGCCATCGAAACGCCGATGTCGTCCACCGTGTACGCGTGGCGAATCAGGGTCTCGGAAGGCGTCGAGCTGAACGGCAGGCCATCGCGAGACCAGGACTTGACAGTAGGATATCTTAAGATATCCTACTGATATGCCAAAGAAGATACCGGCCGAGAGCGCGCTGTTCGTCCGCCTGCCCGCGAACGCGGCCGAGAAGCTCCATCGCGCCGCCGAGGCGATGGGGCTGCGCAAGAAGGACATCGTGGCCAACCTCGTCTCGAGGCACCTCGGCGAAGCGACGCAAGCCATGGGGTCCTACTCGTTTCACGCTTATGATCCGCCCGATCCGCCCGAGGTGATGGACCCCGAGCAGGTCGGGCAGTTCCTCCAGATCGAGGCGGGGACCGTGATCGAGATGGCCGAGGCGGGCAAGCTGCCGGGGCGGAAGCTCGGGAAGGTCTGGAGATTCTCGCGCGCGGCGCTGGTGGCGTGGTTGTCGGGGCCGGAGACGCGATGACGACGAGATATCGCGCGGATATCGGAACGGCGCTGGTGCCGACGGTCGTCGAGCAGACCCACCGGGGGGAACGCGGCTGGGACCTGTTCTCGCGGCTGCTCAAGGACCGCATCGTCTTCCTGGGCAGCGAGATCGACACCGACGTCGCGAACGTGGTGATCGCGCAGCTCTTGTTCCTCGAGTCCGAGGATCCGGACAAGGACGTCATGATGTACGTCAACTCGCCCGGCGGCGAGGTGACGGCGGGCCTGGCGATCTACGACACCATGCAGGCGCTGCGCTGCCCGGTCGCCACCTTCTGCGTCGGTCAGGCGGCGTCGATGGCGAGCCTGCTGCTGGCGGCCGGCGCGAAGGGCAAGCGCAACGCGCTGCCGAACGCGCGCGTGATGATCCACCAGCCGCTCGCGGGCATGCCGCGCGCGCCGGCGAGCGACGTCGCCATCCACGCGCGGGAGATTCTGACGGCGCGCGAGACGCTGAACGCGATCTACGCGCGGCACACGGGTCAGCCCGCGGAGAAGATCCAGCGCGACACGGAACGCGACAACTTCATGTCGGCGGCGGAGGCGCGGGAGTATGGGCTGATCGACGCGGTGCTGGTTCGCTCGAGCTAGGCCAGACCCCTCTCCCTAACCCTCTCCCCGCTTCGCGGGGCGAGGGGATCTGATCTGATCTCCATCTCCCTCTCCCTTTGGGAGAGGGTCGGGGTGAGGGCCCCCTAGCCGTTGGCCTTGGCGAAGGTGCCCATGAAGTCGGCGAGCGCCTTGGCGCCGGCGAGCGGCATGGCGTTGTAGATCGACGCGCGGATGCCGCCGACGGTGCGGTAGCCCTTGAGCGCCACCATGCCGTTCTTGGCCGCTTCCTTCACGAACTTGTCCGTCAGCTCCTCGCTCGGCAGCAGGTACGTCACGTTCATGTGGCTGCGCGCCGCCTTGTCGGCGACCGTGCCCTTGTAGAAGCCGCCCGACCCGTCGATGGCGCCGTAGAGCAGCCCCGCCTTCTCGGCGTTGCGCTTCTCGACGGCCGCCAGGCCCCCCTGCCCCTCCAGCCACTTGAACGTCTCGAGCAGGAAGTAGATGCCGAACGTCGGCGGCGTGTTGAGGCAGCTCTTCGCCTCGGCCAGCGCCTTGAAGCTGAAGATCTTCGGCACGCTCTTGCCGATGCGCTCGTAGAGGTCCTTGCGGACGATCGTCAGCACCACGCCCGCCGGGCCCAGGTTCTTCTGGGCGCCCGCGTAGACCAGCGCCGTGCGCGCGATCGGGTGCGGCCGCGACATCATCTCGCTGCTCGCGTCGACCACCAGGTTGGCGTGCTCCGGCCACTCGACCAGGCGATGCCCGTGCACGGTCTCGTTCGAGCAGACGTGCAGGTAGGCCGCGCCCGGATCGGCCGTCCAGCCGGTCGGCGGGCGGTCGAAGTTCGTGCTCTCGCTGGTGGCGATGACCCGGACCTTCTCGCCGTAGGCGCCCTGCGCCGACCCCGCCGCCTTCTTCGACCACTCGCCGCCCACCACGTAGTCGGCGGTCCCGTTGAGGAAGTTCATCGGGATGGTGTTGAACAGCTGGGTCGCGCCGCCCTGCAGAAACAGGATGTCGTGCGTGTCGGGGACCGACAGCAGCGACTTGCACCGCGCGATCGCCTCGTCCAGCACACCGTCGAACTCCTTGCCGCGGTGCGAGCACTCGGCGATCCCGAACCCCTTGCCCTGAAAGTCGACGAGGGCCTTGGCGGACGCTTCCAGGACCTCGGCCGGCAGCATGGCCGGCCCTGCGCTGAAGTTGAATACGCGGTTGCTCATGCCGCCTTGTTACCGCTCGCCGCCCCCGAGTTCAAGCGACTTCGGCGATCCATTTGCTGTCATGGCTTGCCGGATTTTTCGCGCCGCGGCCGCGACGGGTTCAGGCCCAGCCCCGGTGGTGATTTGGCGAGGGAAACTCATCCCCTTAATATCAATCGATGCCACGCGCGCCCCGATCGCCGGCCGACTTCGCGCAGCTCCCGACGGAGGCAGCCCATCCGCGCGCCGCCAAGCTGGACACCATGGCGCCCGAGGCGATCGCCGCGCTGATGCTGGGCGAGGAGGCCAAGGCCGTGCGCGCCGCCCAGGCGCGCGCCGACGCCATCGGGCGGGCCGCCCGGCTGGTGGCCGATCGCCTGGCCGGAGGCGGCCGGCTGGTCTACGTCGGGGCCGGCACCTCCGGGCGCCTCGGAACGCTCGACGCCGTCGAGTGCGTGCCGACGTTCGGCGTGCCGCCGTCGCGCCTGGTTCCGATCATCGCGGGCGGGCCGGCCGCCCTCACCCGTTCGGTCGAGGGCGCCGAGGACAACGTACGCGACGGCGAGCAGCGGATGCGGCGGGTGGCGGTCGGACCGGCCGACGTCGTCTGCTGCGTGGCCGCGTCGGGCACGACGCCGTTCGTGCGCGCGGCCCTCGAGTACGCCCGCTTTCGCCGTGCCGCCACCATCCTGGTCACCTGCGCCGGCGCGCCGCCCGGCAACGGCGAGCGCGTGGCCGACGTCGTCATCGCCCTCGACACGGGGCCCGAGGTGATCGCCGGCTCGACCCGGCTCAAGGCCGGCACCGCCACCAAGATCGCGCTGAACGCGATGTCGACCGCCGCCTTCGTGCTGCTCGGCAAGACCTACGGCGGCCTGATGGTCGACGTCCGCCCGACGAACGCCAAGCTGTGGGCGCGCGCCGTCCGCATCGTGCGCGCGCTCTCCGGTCTCGACGACACCACCGCGCGCAAGCTGATCGAGAAGGCGGGCGGACGCGCCAAGGTGGCGCTGGTCATGCACCACGCGGGCGTGAACGCCGCGCGCGCGAAGGAGCTGCTGGTCGAGCACAGGGGCATGCTGCGCGCCATCATCGGCGACGTGGGCGCGGACCTCGGCAAGCCGAGCGGCGCCGCGGCCGCGGCCGAGGACGCGCGGGCCGCGACCGGGGCGCGATGAGCGACGCTTCCGACGATCCCGTCAAGCGGCTGCTCGCCCTGCGCGAGCAGCCTCGCCGCGTCGTCATCGGCCTCCTCTCCGGCACCAGCGCCGACGGCACCGACGCCGCGCTGTGCGACATCGCCGGCCACGGCGAGAACACCGGCATGGTCGTGCGCGCCTTCGTCACCACGCCGTTCCCGCGCAAGCTGCGCGAGCGCATCTACCGGCTGGCCCAGGCCGACGCCTCCGAGCTGACCGACCTCGACGTCATGCTGGGCGAAGCGTTCGCCGCCGCCGCCCACGCGGTCGCCGCCGCCGGCGGCATCGGCATGGAGGAGGTCGATCTGATCGGGTCGCACGGGCAGACCGCCGTGCACCACCCGCGCTCGGCCGGGCACATCGGCGCCACGCTGCAGATCGGGGAGGCGGCCGTCATCGCCGAGCGGACCGGCCGCCCGGTGGTGAGCGACTTCCGCGTGCGCGACGTCGCGGCGGGCGGCGAAGGCGCGCCGCTGGTGCCGCTGGTCGACCACCTGCTGTTCCGCAAGCCGGACCGCCGCCGCGCGCTGCAGAACATCGGCGGCATCGCCAACGTCACGCTGGTCTCCGAGCGGCTGGAGGACCTGGTCGCGTTCGACAACGGCCCCGGCAACATGCCGCTCGACACGGTGGCGCGCTCTGCGTCGGCGGGGCGCGAGGCGTTCGACCGCGACGGGGCGCGCGCCGCCCGCGGCGCCGTCGACGCGGGCCTGCTGACCGAGCTGCACCGCCACCCCTACCTGTCGCAGCCGCTGCCCAAGTCGACCGGCCGCGAAACCTTCGGCAGGGACTTCGTCTACCCGCTGCTCGCGCGCTTCGAAGGGCGGATGGACGACCTGCTGGCGACGCTGACGCGCTTCACGGCCGAGGCGATCGCGCGCAGCTATCGCGAGATGCTGCCGGCGATGCCCGACGAGGTGTTCGTGTCGGGCGGCGGCGCGCTGAACCCGACGCTGATGCGGCACCTCGCCGAGCTGCTGGCGCCGGTTCCGGTCACGTCCAGCGCCGCGCTGGGCGTCGATCCCGAGGCCAAGGAGGCGATCTCGTTCGCCGTGCTCGCCAACCAGACGCTGTTCGGCGCGCCCGGCAACGTCCCCGCCGTGACCGGCGCGGCCGGACCGCGCGTGCTCGGCAAGATCTCCCTCGGATGAACCTCGCCAGGGTGGCGGCATCGGCGGTCGTCGCGCTCGGGCTCGGGCCCGTGGCGCCGACCCCGCGCGCCGGCAAGCCGCCGCGCCCGACGTCCGGACCGCAGCTGGCCAGCGCCGCGCCGCTGGTCGCGTCGCTGACGCCGATCGCGGGCGCGCCGGAGGACGCCCTCGTCGACGCGTGGTTCGACGACACCGTGATCGCTCACGACGAGCCGCTGCTCGCGCGCACCGACGTGCCGCGCCCGCGCGTGCTGGTCTGGACGGATCTGGCGAAGCCGCCGCACGTGCTGGCCGAGGTCGACGGCCTGGTCGGCAAGGTCGTGGTGTCGCCGAAACACGATCGGGTCGCGCTGCTCGTGGTCACGCCGCTGGAAGGGAACGCGCTGGGCGCGGACAATCCCGGCGCGCTCCTCGTGGTGCCGCTCGACGGCGGCAGCGCGCGCACGCTGGTCGCCAAGAGCGACGACTTCAACGTCGGGAATTTCAGCCGGCCGGTCTGGTCCCCGGACGGCGCCGCGCTGGCGGTCGACGTCGAGGCGCGCGGCGGCAGTCGCCCGCGTCCGACGCACGCGCGCGTCTACGACGCGACCACGGGCGAGCTGCTGGCCAGAACGCCGGCCAACAAGGCCGGCTTTGGCCCCGCGCCGAAACGATGGGAGGGCGACACGCTGGTGCTGCGCGCGTGGACCGAAAGCGGCGGCGATCGGATCCTGCGCTGGCGGCCCGGCGACCGCCCGCCCCTGCCCGCCCGACCGGACCCGACCACGCTGCGTTCGCCCGACGGGCGCTACACGATCGCGTTCCACGGGGCGACCATCGAGATCTCCGGCGCGGGCGGGCGCCGCCGCTTCGTCGCCAAGAACGAGGGCGACCGCGCGGCGGTCCGCTGGCTGCGCGAGGATCCGACGCGGACCAAGTGGCTCGGGAGCGATGCCCTGCTGCTCGACGCGGACGCGCCGATGGCGCTCGATCTGGCCACCGCCAAGCTGCGCTACCTGCTGCCCGACGGCGAGCTGCAGTTCGTGACCGCCACCGCCGACGGCCAGCGCGTCATCGCGCGCGACAGCAAGCTCGGGCTGTTGTGGGGACGCACCGGCCCCTGACGCGCGCGCCGCCCGTCACTGCGAGATGAACTTGATGTCGTCGATGCGGAGCTCGACGGTGCAGCTGCCCGTGCCGCTCGACGAGTTGGCCTGCCACTGCAGCCCGACGATCTGCGTCCGCGTCATGATCGTCGAGCCGGCCGGGTTGGTGAACGACATGAACGGCGCGATGAACGTCATCGGCGTCGGCGGCGGCGCCGCGGCGATCGCGAAGGCCGGGAAGCGGTTGCAGTTCGAGGCGCAGGTGCCGCCGCTCGGGCTCGTCGACGTGCTCGGGCGCTGATCCTGCGTCTGGACCTGGACCTGCCAGGTACAGCCGCTCAGGCTGCCGGCCGTGATCGCCGCCGTGAACTGGACGGCGGTGAACGCCGTCGCGTCGACGCACGAATCGAACGAGATGCCGCCGCCGGCGTACTGGCCCGCGGAGACGGTGAAGTTGAACTTGAGGTTGTGGGCCGTGACGTCGACGGTCGCGGTCGACGCCGACGGCGCCGTGCCGGCGTACGCGTAGGTGCCGCCGTCGAGGCCGTGCGCGTCGCACCACTTGCCGCCGACGCTGTCCCAGTCGTTGGCCGAGAAGTCGGTCACCTGGCCGTCGGTCGCCAGCTTCAGAGAACCCGTGGCGGTGCAGTCGAGCACGCCGCCGAGCGGGCACATGTTCCCGCCGGTGCCGCCCGTCCCGGCGCTGCCGCCCGTGCCCGCGCTGCCGCCCGTCCCCGCGCTGCCGCCCGTCCCGCCTCGGCCAGCGGCGCCGGCGCTGCCGCCCGTCCCCGCGCTGCCGCCGGAACCGGCGCTGCCGCCCGTCCCCGCGCTACCGCCCGTGCCCGCGCTGCCGCCCGTCCCCGCGCTGCCGCCAGTCCCGGCGCTGCCGGCACTGCCGCCCGTTCCGGCGCTGCCGCCCGTTCCGGCGCTGCCACCTGTGCCCGCGGACCCGCCGGTGCCGGCGCTGCCGCCGGTCCCTGCGCTGCCGCCCGTCCCGCCGCTGCCCATCGTCCCACCGCGTCCGCCGGCCCCGGTGCTACCGCCGGTTCCGGCGCTGCCGCCGGCCCCGCCGCTGCCCGTCGTCCCGCCGCGTCCGCCCGTTCCCGTCACGCCGGCAGTTCCGCCGGTGCCCGCCGTCCCGCCGCTCCCGCCCACGCTGCCGCCGGTGCCGGGGCTGCCGCCGCCGGCGATGCCGCTTGCCGCGCCGCCTGCGCCTCCGCTCCCGCCGTCGCCCGTCGTACCGCCAACTCCGCCCGCGCCGCCGCGCGCGGCGTTGCCGGCGATGCCGGGCCCGAAGCTGCCGCCGTTACCGCCGGCGCCGAGGGGCGCCATCATGCCGCGATTGGCGCACGACATCCCCGATAGCGCCGCGAACAGCACCACCGTCGACCAACACAGGGGGGACCAAAGTCGAACCGTGAGCAAACGTACCGCCTAAGCCAGCATTCCCGGAGTCGAGAATCGGGATCGCTGGAAATCTTAGACGCTGGCGTGGCGACGGACAAACGCTAACGAATGGTCAGGCGCAAAACGTCTGACCCTTCGGCAGAGCTATCGCGCTGACGCTACTGGGCGCCGCTGTTGCCGCCCTTGCCGGCCGCGCCACCCGTGCCGCCGGTCCCGCCACCCTTGCCGCCGCTGCCGCCGGTGCCGCCGCTGCCGCCGCCACCCTTACCGCCGCTGCCAGCGGTGCCGCCGCTGCCGCCGCCACCCTTACCGCCGCTGCCACCGGTGCCGCCGTTGCCGCCCTTCGCGCCACCGGCTCCACCCGTCGTCCCGCTGGCGCCGCCGGTGCCACCGGTCGCTCCACCAGCGCCACCAGCGCCGCCGATGCCAGCGCCGCCGCCGCTGCCGCTACCGCCACCGGCGCCGCCGCTGCCAGCACCACCGCCGCCGCCGCCCGCGCCGCCACCGCCACCGCCGCC